>NZ_JAMYNW010000007.1:0-310345 GCF_040319365.1 Mesorhizobium sp. M0923
AACACCCCGCAATCCTCATTGCCCTGTTGTCTGGGGGGCGCGGATTTGTTTAAAATACAAACCGAAAATTGGTGGGGCGCCGCTTGGCGGCGCCACGCTTTTCCAACAGGTCAAAATTCCACGTGAATTTTGTTTCGGGCCGTGCCAGATTGGCCCGAAGCGGGAGGAAGACACTCCTGCCTGACGCCGAATGCCTGCCGGAGAACCGGGCCGGCATGCGGTGCATAATGGACAAATAACCGACAGGGGTGTGGATCACATGAAACGTATCGTTCTCGGCCTTATGGCCGCAGCTGCAATGGTTCTTCCGGCCTTCGCCGCGGACATTCAACCCGCGATCCTCTACGATCTCGGCGGCAAGTTCGACAAGTCGTTCAACGAGGCGTCCTTCAACGGCGCCGAAAAGTTCAAGACCGAGACCGGCATCCCCTATGTGGAATTCGAGGTCAGCAACGCCACCCAGCGCGAGCAGGCGCTGCGCCGCTTCGCCGAGGATGGCCGCAATCCGATCGTCATGGCGGGCTTCTCCTGGTCGGATGCGCTTGACAAGATTGCCACGGAATTCCCCGAGACCAAATTCGCCATCATCGACATGGTCGTCGACAAGCCCAATGTCCGCTCCCTCGTCTACAAAGAGCAGGAAGGCTCCTATCTCGTCGGCGTGATGGCGGCGATGGCTTCGAAGTCGAAGAAGGTCGGCTTTATCGGCGGCATGGATATTCCGCTGATCCGCAGATTCGGCTGCGGCTTTGTCGGCGGCGCCAAAGCGGCCGGCGCCACCGACGTCATCCAGAACATGACCGGCGATACGCCCGCAGCCTGGAACGATCCCGCCAAGGGCGGCGAGATCGCCAAGACGCAGATCGACCAGGGTGCCGACGTGATCTATGCTGCGGCTGGCGGCACCGGTGTCGGTGTGCTGCAGGCGGCGGCCGACGCGGGCAAGCTCGGCATCGGTGTCGATTCCAACCAGAACGGCTTGCAGCCCGGCAAGGTGCTGACCTCCATGGTCAAGCGTGTCGACGTTGCCGTCTACAACACCTTCATGGATGCCAAGGACGGCAAGTTCACGGCCGGCATCAACGATCTCGGCCTCAAGGAAGGCGGCGTCGACTACGCCATGGACGACAACAACAAGGCGCTTGTCGACGATGCGATGAAGGCAGCGGTCGAAAAGGCCAAGGCCGACATCATCGCCGGCACCATCAAGGTGCACGACTACATGTCGGACAATGCCTGCCCGTATTGATCGACAGACATTGCTGAGCTGACGAGCCGTCGGGTGAAAGCCCGGCGGTTTTGCATTGTCAGGCCGCTCACCAGTGCGGCGGCTTGGTCACCGGCACGTCGGGTGCGGCCTGTTCCTCCAGCGCCAGGAAGCGCTCGGCCAGCGCGTCGAGCTTGCGCTGCATGCGCTCGATCACCTTCCACTGCTCGGCGATCTGGCCGGACAGTTCCTCGATGGTCTTCTCCTGCTCGGCGGCGCGGATTTCCAGCGTCGTCAGCCGGTCGTCGGGCATGGTCATTTGAATTCCTCGATCAGGCGATTGTGCAGGGTGCGGCCACGTTGGAAATTGACAAGCATGACGGGATTTGTCGAGAGTGAACCGTGCTCCGGCCAATTGGCACAGACCCAATTGGCACAGACTGGGCGTCATGCTAGGCGTTTGACCAAGCGGTAAAAAAATAACAGTGGGAACAGGCTGCATGGCGCAAGCCGCAATCGAGCTGATCGGCATCGACAAGAGCTTTGGCGCCGTGCGCGCCAACCGCGACATCAATCTGGAAATTACGCGCGGCACCATCCATGGCATCGTCGGCGAAAACGGCGCCGGCAAGTCGACGCTGATGTCGATCCTTTACGGCTTCTACCAGGCCGACAGCGGCGAAATCCGTGTCGGCGGCCAGCCGGCATCGATCAAGACACCGAACGATGCGATCGCGCTCGGCATCGGCATGGTGCATCAGCACTTCATGCTGGTCGACAATTTCTCGGTGCTGGAAAATGTCATTCTCGGCGCCGAAAGCGATGCGCTGCTGAAGAAAAGCATCGCCAAGGCGCGTTCCGAGCTGGAGCGGCTCGAGCGCGAATACGGGCTCGAAGTCGATCCGGACGCCATCATCGAGGAGTTGCCAGTCGGCCTGCAGCAACGCGTCGAAATCCTCAAGGCGCTCTATCGCGGCGCCGAGATCCTGATCCTCGACGAGCCGACGGGGGTGCTCACGCCGGCCGAGGCCGACCACCTGTTCCGTATCCTCAGGCAGCTGAAGGAGCAGGGCAAGACGATCGTGCTGATCACCCACAAGCTGCGCGAGATCATGGCGATCACCGACACGGTCTCGGTGATGCGCCAGGGCACCATGGTGGCGACACGCGAAACCAGGAAGACCACGGTCGAGGAGCTGGCCGAGCTGATGGTCGGCCGGCGCGTGCTGCTGCGCGTCGAGAAAGGCGAGGCGAAGGCCGGCGGCGTCAAGCTCGCGGTCAAGAACCTGACGGTCAAGGATTCCCGCGGCGTCACCATGGTCGACGACGTCTCCTTCGATATCCATGCCGGCGAGATCGTCGGCATTGCCGGCGTCGCCGGCAACGGACAATCCGAACTGCTCGAGGCGATTTCCGGCATCAGGCGCGCCGTTTCGGGTTCGGTCACGTTGGACGGCAAGCCGATCGACCTCACCGGCGCCGCCGATCCCGGTGAACTGCGCGAGCGCGGCCTTGCCCATGTGCCGGAGGACCGCCATCATGTCGGCCTGGTGCTGGCCTTCGAGGAGAACGAGAATTCGATCCTCGGCTACCAGGACGACGAGCGCTATCTGAAGGGGCCGTTTCTCGACATCGACGCCATCCGTAACGATGCCAGGGACAAGATCGTCAAATACGACATCCGACCGGCGGACTGCCGCCTCAAGACCGCCAATTTCTCCGGCGGCAACCAGCAGAAGATCGTGCTGGCGCGGGAAATGGAGCAGGATCCCGGCGTGCTGATCGTCGGCCAGCCGACGCGCGGCGTCGATGTCGGCGCCATCGAATTCATCCACAAGCGCCTAATCGCGATGCGCGACCAGGGCAAGGCGGTGCTGGTGGTTTCGGTCGAGCTCGACGAGATCCGCTCGCTTTCCGACCGCATTCTGGTGATGTTTGCCGGCCGCATCGTCGGCGAGCGCGGCCCCGACGCGACCGAGGGCGAACTCGGCCTGCTGATGGCCGGCGTCGAGCACCGGGAGGCCGCGGAATGAGCACTCCCTATGCCAAGCTGCCGGCCTGGGCCGATTATGTGCTGATCCCGCTGATCAATCTGTTCGTCGCCTTCGTCGTTGCCGGTTTCGTCGTCATATTGGTCGGCGAGAACCCGCTGCGTGCTGCGGTCATCCTGGTCGAGGGTGCCTTCGGTCGCGGCCAAGGCATCGCGTTCACGCTTTTCTATGCCACCACCTTCATCTTCAGCGGGCTGTCGGTGGCGGTTGCGGCGCATTGCGGCCTGTTCAACATCGGTGGCGAGGGCCAGGGCTATATCGCCGGTCTCGGTATCGGCATCGTTTGCCTGGCCTTCGACAGCGTGCTGCCTTGGTGGCTGACCTTCCCGATCGCCATTATCGCCGCCGCGGCGATGGGCGCGCTGTGGGCGCTGATCCCGGCCTATCTGCAGGCCAAGCGCGGCTCGCACATCGTCATCACCACCATCATGTTCAATTTCATCGCCGCCAGCGTCATGGTCTATGCGCTGGTGGGCATGCTGAAGCCGCCCGGCTCGATGGCGCCGCAGACGCGCACCTTCCTCGAAGGCGCACAATTGCCGAAGCTCAACTGGATCATCGAATTGTTCGGCGCCAAAATCCGTTCGGCGCCGTTCAACGTCAGCTCGCTGCTGGCGCTGGCCATGGCCTTTCTGGTGTGGGTCCTGATCTGGCGCACCAAGCTCGGCTACGAGATGCGTACCTACGGCCACAGCCCGAAAGCGGCGCGCTATGCCGGGATTTCGGAAATCCGCATCATCATCATTGCGATGATGATCTCGGGCGCGCTGGCCGGCATGATGGCGCTCAACCCGACGATGGGCGACCAGCACAATGTCGCGCTCGAATTCGTTTCGGGCGCCGGTTTCGTCGGCATCGCGGTGGCGCTGATGGGGCGACTGCACCCGGTCGGCATCGTGCTTGCCGCAATCCTGTTCGGCATGCTCTACCAGGGCGGCGCCGAGCTCGCCTTCGAGATGCCGGCGATCAGCCGCGACATGATCGTCATCATCCAGGGCCTGGTCATCCTGTTCGCCGGCGCGCTCGAGCATATGTTCCGGCCCTATGTCCAGGCGCTGTTCGCCTCGCTCAGCCCGAGATCGGTCGGCATGGAAGCGGTCAAGGGGAAGGGCGCCTGAGATGGATTTCTTCAACGCCATCGTACAGGTCCTGGACTCGACCATCCGTCTGTCGGTCCCCTTGCTGCTCGCCTGCCTCGCCGGCCTCTATTCAGAGCGGGCCGGCGTCTTCGACATCGGGCTCGAAGGCAAGATGCTGGTTGGGGCCTTCGCCGGTGCCGCCGCCGCCTCGGTCTTCCACTCGGCCTATCTCGGCCTCGGCATGGCCATCCTCATTTCGGTCGCCTTCGCGCTGATCCATGGCTTTGCCTCGATCACCCACCGCGGCAACCAGATCGTTTCCGGTGTCGCGATCAATTTCATTGCCGCCGGATCGACGATCATGCTCGGCCAGGCCTGGTTCCAGCAAGGCGGGCGCACGCCGGCGCTGGCCGCCGGCGAGCGCTTCGAGACAATCATCTGGCCGGGCGCGGATGCGCTCAGGAGCATGCCGATCCTCGGGCCGATCTATTCGGAACTCATCTCCGGCCACTCAGTGCTGGTCTATCTCGCCTTCCTGGCCGTGCCGTTCACCTGGTGGGTGCTGTTCCGCACCCGCTTCGGCTTGCGCCTGCGCGCCGTCGGCGAGAACCCGGCCGCGGTCGATACCGCCGGCATATCGGTCGCCTGGCTGCGCTATCGGGCGCTGATCTGCACCGGCGTGCTCACCGGCATTGCAGGTGCCTACCTGTCGATGGTGCAGAATGGCGGCTTCGTGAAGGACATGACCGCCGGCAAGGGCTATATCGCGCTGGCCGCGCTGATCTTCGCCAAATGGAAACCGGTCAACGCCATGTTCGCCTGCCTGCTGTTCGGCTTCCTCGACGCGGCGTCGATCCGCCTGCAAGGCACGCCGCTGCCGCTGATCGGCAAGGTGCCGGTGCAATTCATGCAGGCGCTGCCCTATGTGCTGACCGTCATCCTGCTTGCAGGCTTCATCGGCAAGGCAATCCCGCCGCGTGCCGGCGGCGTGCCTTATGTCAAGGAACGCTGATTTATCATGGCTCGTGATCTGTTCGAAGCGGCGAAAGCCGCCATGGCCAAGGCCTATGCGCCCTATTCGAAATTTCCGGTCGGCGCGGCGTTGCGCACCGAGGACGGCCGTGTCTTCACCGGCGCCAATGTCGAGATCGCGTCCTATCCGGAGGGCTGGTGCGCCGAAACCACCGCGCTCGGCCACTACATCATGGGTGGCGGCGGCAAGATTACGGAAATCGCCGTGATCGCCGAACGCGTGGCAAAATGCTCGCCCTGCGGCGGCTGCCGGCAGCGGCTGGCTGAATTCTGCCGGCCGGAAACGAAGTTCTATCTCTGCGATGATAGCGGCGTGGTCGAGACCGTGACCATGGGCGAGTTGCTGCCATACGGCTTCCAGGGCGATGTGTTGAAATGAAGGAAGCACTCGATCACCTCGTCGAAAGGCTGGACGGGCTGGCGCCGACCACTGCGCTGGTGCTGGGATCGGGGCTTGGCGGGCTTGTCGACAAGGTCGAGGATGCGGTGCGCATTTCCTATGCCGACTTGCAGGGCTTCCCCAGAAGCGGCGTCAGCGGCCATGCCGGCGAGGTGGTGGCGGGGCTCTTTGCCGGCACGCCGGTGCTGATGCTGTCCGGTCGCGCACACTATTACGAGCACGGCAACGCGGCGGCGATGCGGCCTGCACTCGAGGTGCTCGCCGGCCTCGGCATCTCCAGGCTGATCCTCACCAACGCCGCCGGTTCGGTCGATCCCGGGATGGGCCCGGGCTCGGTGATGCTGATCACCGACCACATCAATTTCTCAGGCTCCAACCCGCTGATCGGCGAGCCGAGCGACCGCCGCTTCGTCGGCCTGACCGAAGCATACGACGCCGGTCTCCGCTCCGCCATCGAGCAAGCCGCGAAGGCCACCGGTACCAGGCTGCACAAGGGCGTCTACATGTGGTTCTCCGGCCCATGCTTCGAGACGCCGGCCGAGATCCGCATGGCTCGCATCATGGGCGCCAACGCGGTCGGCATGTCGACGGTGCCGGAGGTCATTCTCGCCCGCTTCCTCGGGCTGCGCGTCGCAGCCTGTTCGGTCGTCACCAACCTTGCCGCCGGCATGACCGGAGCCGAGCTGTCGCACCAGGAGACCAAGGACATGGCGCCGGTCGGCGGCGCGCGGCTGGCGACCATTCTGCAGCGTGTTTTTCAGGACGGGCTTCCGGAGCACAGGGTAGACGCCTGATGCTTCCCCAGGAAATCATCCGCCGCAAGCGCGACGGTCAAAAACTCTCGGCTGAGGAGATATCGGCTTTCATCGAGGGCCTGACCGCCCGCACCGTTACCGACGCGCAGGTCGGCGCCTTCGCCATGGCGGTGTTCTTCAACGGCATGAGCCGCGACGAGGTGGTGGCGCTGACTATGGCGATGCGCGATTCCGGCGATGTGCTCGACTGGTCGGATCTGCCCGGCCCGGTCACCGACAAGCATTCGACGGGCGGCGTCGGCGACAATGTCTCCTTGATGCTGGCACCGATCGTCGCTGCCTGCGGCGCCTATGTGCCGATGATTTCCGGCAGGGGCCTCGGCCATACCGGCGGCACGCTGGACAAGATGGATGCCATCCCCGGCTACATCAGCCAGCCGGATGTTGCACGCTTCCGCAAGACCGTGCTCGAAGCCGGCTGCGCCATCATCGGCCAGACCGCCGACCTCGCACCCGCCGACGCCAGGCTCTACGCCATCCGCGATGTGACGGGAACGGTGGAATCGGTGCCGCTGATCACCGCTTCGATCCTGTCGAAGAAGCTGGCGGCCGGCATCAATTCGCTGGTGCTCGACGTCAAGGTCGGCAACGGCGCTTTCATGGAGAAATCGCGCGATGCAACGGTGCTGGCCAACAGCCTGGTCGACGTCGCCAATGGCGCCGGCCTTAGGGCCTCGGCGCTGGTCACCGGCATGAACGAGCCGCTGGCGTCCGCTGCCGGCAATGCGGTCGAGGTGCGCAACGCCGTCGACTTCCTCACCGGCCGCTTCCGCGACCGGCGGCTGGAGGAAGTGACGCTGGCGCTGGCCGCCGAGATGCTGCAATCGGCAGGCCTGGTGCCGTCCAACCAGGACGGCCTGCGTCGCGCCGCCGAGACGCTGGCCGGCGGTCGCGCCGCTGCCATCTTCGCGCGCATGGTGGCGGCACTTGGCGGTCCCGCCGATTTCATCGAGAATCCGGAAAAATATCTGCCGAAAGCGGCAACGGAATTCGCCGTCAAGGCGAGCGCGAACGGCTTTGTCACCGGCATAGCAACCCGCGAGATCGGGCTTGCCGTGGTCGGGCTTGGCGGCGGGCGGACGCGGCCGGACGACAGGATCGATCACGCCGTCGGCGTCACCAGGCTGCTGCCGGTCGGCGCTGAAGTGCGGACCGGCGAGGCGCTGGCGCTGGTCCATGCCCGCAATGCCGGGGATGCCGAGGCGGCCGCGGCCGCCGTGCTTTCGGCCTATACGATCGGGACTTCCAAACCGGCCGCGGAGAAAACCGTCATCCGGCGGATCCTGCCGCGCTGATAGTCACTGAACCAGCAGCAGCGTGCCGTCTTCGACCTGATATTTTTCGAGCCGCTGCAGAAAGCTCATGCCGATCAGGTTGGTGTGCAGCGCCCTGTCGTCGAGTACGACGGCCTCGACGCCCTCGACGGTGATCCTGCCGATCTGCAGGCGGTCGATCGTCACCACGGCGGCCTTGATCGCACCGTTGGCGGTGTTGACCTGATGGCTGAAGTCGGTCGAATTGAGCGAGATGCCGATCCTGCGCGCGGTCGAGCTGTTGATGGCGACGAGCGTCGCACCGGTATCGATCATGCCTTCGATCTGGCGGCCGTTCAACTTGAAGACCGACATGAAATGCCCGCGCGCGTCCGCGGTGACGACGACCTTGCGGCCGAGCGGCTGCGGCGTCGCCGGCCTGTCCGGGACGGCGGCGAGGTTCAGGTCGGTTTGGGTGTCGGCCGGCTTGGCTCCGATGGCGGATTTCAACAGCCGCTCGATCGTCTGTGGATTCGACTGATAGACGATCGGCAGCGATGCCGACGTTCCGGCAAACACGCCAAGGATGAGAAGCTTGCGCAGCATGGACCGGCCTTTGTGGTTGCCGATCCTTAGTCCGACAAGGTGTTTGCCGCTTTAACGAATGCGGAAACCAGCCGTTTGCGTAAACAATCGGTAAACGGACCTATTTGGTGCCGTACATACGGTCGCCGGCATCGCCGAGGCCGGGCATGATGTAGCCCTTCTCGTTGAGTTGGCGGTCGATGGAAGCGGTGAAGACCGGAACATCGGGATGCGCCTGGGTAAAACGCTCGAGGCCCTCTGGTGCCGCCAACAGGCAGAGGAAGCGGATGTTGGTGGCGCCGCGGCCTTTCAGCTTGTCGATCGCCGCGATCGCCGAATTGGCGGTCGCCAGCATCGGATCGACGACGATCACCAGCCGGTCGGCGAGGTCGCCCGGCGCCTTGAAGAAATATTCGACCGCTTCCAGCGTCTCATGGTCGCGGTAGAGGCCGATATGGGCGACACGCGCCGCCGGCACCAGATCGAGCAGGCCTTCGAGCAAGCCGTTGCCGGCGCGCAGCACGGAGGCGAAGACGAGTTTCTTGCCCTCCAGCGTCGGCGCCTCCATCGTCTCGATCGGCGTCTCGATCGTCGTCGTGGTCAGTTCGAGGTTGCGGGTGACCTCATAGCCGAGCAGTAGCGAGATCTCGCGCAGCAGCCGCCGGAACCCGGCCGTCGAGGTTTCCTTCTTGCGCATGATGGTCAGCTTGTGCTGGACAAGCGGATGGTCGACGACGGTGACGCCCTTCATGGTGTTCTCCGAACTGCGCAGGTGAATAGTGAATGGTGTATGGTGAATAGTGAATAGTGAACTGGTTTGCGAGTCCTTGGTTGCGCGGAAAAACTCGCGGTTGACGGACCGAAGCGCCAGGCTCGCAATTCACCATTCACCTGCCCTTGGCGCCGAGCCTGCCCAGCAGCGCCGCCCTGGTCTTCCTGTCGACGAAAGCTGCCTCGATGGCCGTCCTGGTGACGGCGGTGAGCGCCTTGTCATCCATCGCAAAATGTTCGGCGGCGATGTCGTATTCGCGCTTCAGCGAGGTCCAGAAATAGGGTGGGTCGTCGGAGTTGAGCGTCACCTTGCAGCCCGCCGCCCTCAAAGCAGGAAAGGGATGGTTGGCGAAGCTGTCGAAGATTTTCAGGGCGATGTTGGAGCCGGGGCAGCATTCGAGCACGACGCCTTCGTCGGCGATGCGCCGCACGAGATCGGGGTTCTCGATGGCGCGCACGCCGTGGCCGATGCGAGAGGGGCGGATATGGTCGAGTGCCGCCTCGACGCTCTCCCAGCCCATCAATTCGCCTGCGTGCACGGTGATGCCGAGGCCGGCCTCGCGGGCGATCTCGAAGGCCCTGACATAATCTTCCAAATCGCCAATCCGCTCGTCGCCGGCGACGCCGAAGCCGGTGACCAGCGGATGCCCGCTGCGGGCGGCGAAACGCGCCGCCCGCTCGATCGATTCGACACCGAAATTGCGCACGCCGGTGACGATCATGCGGCCTTCGATGCCGGTCTTCGCCTTGGCGCGGGCCATGCCTTCGCCGAGCGCATCGGTATAGGCCTTCGGCGACAGCCCGGCCTTGCCGGCATGGTCGGGCGAGGTGAAAACCTCGGAATAGATGGCGCCGTCGCGGGCGAGGCTGGTCAGGTAGTGATCGGCCAGCCGCGCATAGTCTTCTTCGGTGCGGAACAGGTCGGAGGAGAAGTCGTAGGCGGCGAGGAAAGAGGTGAAATCGTGCCAGACGAAGGAGCCGTTCTGGATATAGGGCGAGGCATCCCTGCCGTATTTCTCGGCCTGGCGGAGGACGAGTTCAGGCGCCGCTGCCCCTTCGATGTGGCAGTGCAGTTCTGCTTTCAAAGGCATTCAATCATCCCGTCAGGCCTTTTTCTTATGACGCAGGTTCTGGTCGGAAAACCGTGCGACGCTTTTCCGGAACCTGCTTCGAAGCGCGGCCGAACACCGCGCCTTAAACAATAGCGCCCGCACCATCGATCGGCTATGGTCCCGCCGATTTTATGGCGGATCAAAACGATGTCGGTTGAAAGAACCACGGCTGCGGGCGGCATGGAAACGTCCTATGGTTTCAAGCGGGTAGGGCCAGGCGACAAGCAGCCCCTGGTCAATGATGTTTTCCACAAGGTGGCGAACCGGTACGACCTGATGAACGACCTGATGTCGGCCGGGTTGCATCGGTTGTGGAAGGACGCCATGGTCGCCTGGCTCAATCCACCGAAGCGGCCGGGCTGGCGCGTTCTCGACGTTGCCGGCGGCACCGGCGACGTCGCCTTCCGCATCGTCGAGGCGAGCGCCAGGCACGCCCATGCAACGGTTCTCGACATCAACGGTTCGATGCTCGCCGTCGGCCGCGACCGAGCCGAGAAAAAGGGCCTGTCGGCAAATACCGATTTCGTCGAGGCCAATGCCGAGGAACTGCCTTTTGCCGACGCTACTTTCGATGCCTACACCATTGCTTTCGGCATCCGCAACGTGCCGCGCATCGATGTGGCGCTTGCCGAAGCCTATCGCGCGCTGAAGCCTGGCGGGCGCTTTCTCTGCCTTGAATTTTCCGAGGTCGAGATGCCGCTGCTCGACAAGGTCTATGAGGCATGGTCGTTCAACGCCATCCCGCGGATCGGCAAGGCGGTGACCGGCGACGGCGAGCCCTACTCCTATCTGGTCGAATCGATCCGCAAATTTCCCAACCAGCAGAATTTCGCGGCGATGATCTCGCGCGCGGGCTTCGAGCGCGCCTCATTCCGCAACTATTCCGGCGGCATCGCCGCGCTTCATTCGGGCTGGAAGCTTTGAGGCTGGCCCGCATTTTCATAGCCCGACGTGCCTTTCGCCAGTTCAGGAAACCGGCAAGGCAAAGCCAGCCATGAGCAGCATAGGCGCTGGTTTCAGGCTCGTGCGGGCCGGCTGGGTGCTGGTCCGCGAGGGTGTCATCGCGGCGTTGCCCGGCGACGAACTCTTCGGCCTGCCGAAATTCGGCTGGCGCATGGCCCGGCTGTTCACCCGCCGCCGCGCGCTTGCCTACGAGCGCGGCGACCGGCTGGCCAAGGCGGTCGTGCGGCTCGGCCCATCCTACGTCAAGCTCGGCCAGTTCCTGGCGACGCGGCCGGACGTCGTCGGCAACGACATAGCGCTCGATCTCGCCATGCTGCAGGACAAGATGCAGACATTTCCGAAGGCCGAAGCCATAGCGGCAATAGAGGCCTCGCTCGGACGCAAGGTCGGCGAGCTCTATGCCAGTTTTGGCGAGGCCGTCGCCGCCGCCTCGATCGCCCAGGTCCATACCGCCGAAACCCTGCAGGACGGCGTCGTTACCCGGGTGGCGGTGAAGGTCATCCGGCCGGGCGTGCGCCGCCGCTTCTTTCGCGATCTCGAGAGCTATTTCCTCGCCGCCCGGCTGCAGGAAAAATACATCCCGTCGTCGCGCCGGCTGCGGCCGGTCGAGGTGACCGAGACGCTGGCCCAGACCACCAAGATCGAAATGGATTTGAGGCTGGAGGCGGCGGCTTTTTCGGAGCTCGCCGAAAACACCAAGGACGATCCCGGCTTTCGCGTGCCGTCGGTCGACTGGGAGCGCACCGGCCGCGATGTGCTGACCATGGAGTGGGTCGACGGCATCAAGATGAACGATATTGTCGGCCTGACCGCCGCCGGCCACGACCTGAAGGCGATCGCCGCCAACCTGGTCCAGTCGTTCCTGCGCCATACGCTGCGTGACGGTTTTTTCCACGCCGACATGCATCCGGGCAACCTGTTCGTCGAGGCCGACGGCACCATCGTCGCCGTCGACCTCGGCATTGCCGGCCGGCTCGGCAGGAAGGAGCGCCGGTTCCTCGCTGAAATCCTCTACGGCTTCATCACGCGCGATTATCAGCGCGTCGCCGAGGTCCATTTCGAGGCCGGCTACGTGCCGCGCCAGCACAATGTCGCGGCCTTCGCCCAGGCGATCCGGGCGATCGGTGAACCGATCCACGGCCAGCCTGCCGAGACAATCTCGATGGCCAAGCTGCTGACGCTTTTGTTCGAAGTGACCGACCTCTTCGACATGGCGACGCGGTCCGAGCTGGTGCTGCTGCAGAAGACCATGGTCGTCGTCGAAGGCGTCGCCCGCACGCTCGACCCGGCCTTCAACATGTGGAAGACGTCGGAGCCGGTGGTGAGCGGCTGGATTGCCCGCAACCTCGGCCCGCGCGCCCTGCTGGCCGATGCGCGCGACGGTGCCAGTGCGCTGCTGGCGCTGGCCCGCCAGGCGCCGGACCTCGCCGCACGCACCGAGCGGCTGTCGCGCGAGATCGACCTGATGGCCGAAAACGGCCTGCGTTTCGACGAAAGGACCGCGCACGCGATCGGCAAGGCCGAGGCGCGCTACACCCGCTCCGGCCGGCTGGCGCTGTGGGTAATCGCATTGACGCTGGTGTACATCGCCTGGAAGCTGCTTTAGCGGCTTGTTCCCGATTGATCGCATTGATATCATTGCTTGCAGCGATCTCGGGCAAAGTGCAATCACATGGCCAGCATCACCATCCGCAACCTTGATCACGAGGTCAAGGATATGCTGCGCCGATTGGCTGCGGAGAATGGCCGGTCGATGGAAGACCAGGCGCGGGTCATGATCCGCGCAGCGGTCGAAGGTCAACTCGGTTCGTCCGGCCGCATCGACCAGATCGAGAAAACGTTGCGCGAACTGACAAGCTTGCAGAATCCTGCAGCTCCGGTGGTCGCGGTCCCCAGCCAAGTCGCGCGAGGTGTCCTCTCCGGCAAGCGCATCCTGCTGATCATCGGCGGCGGTATCGCCGCCTACAAGGCGCTCGACCTGATCCGCCGGCTGCGCGAGCGCGGTGCTTCGGTGCGCGTGGTGATGACCGCCGCGGCGCAGCAATTCGTCACCACGCTGTCGGCCGGAGCGTTGTCCGCCCATCATGTCTTCACCGAGCTGTTCGACCGGCAGGACGAGCACGACATCGGCCACATCCGGCTTTCGCGCGAGGCCGACCTTGTGGTCGTGGCGCCGGCCACCGCCGACCTGATGGCAAAGCTCGCCAACGGCCACGCCAACGATCTTGCCTCGACGGTGCTCATCGCAACCGACAAGCAGGTTTTGATGGCGCCGGCTATGAACCCGAAAATGTGGACGCACCCGGCGGTCCGGCGCAACCGCTCGACGCTGGGCAAGGACGGCGTCGCATTCGTCGGCCCGGCGAAAGGCGAGATGGCCGAAAGCAACGAAGCGGGCGAGGGCCGCATGGCCGAGCCGCTGGAGATCGTGACCGCGATCGAGGCGCTGCTCGACAGTCGGCCAAAGCCGCTGGCGGGCAGGAAGATCCTTGTCACTTCTGGGCCGACGCATGAACCGATCGACCCGGTCCGCTACATCGCCAACCGTTCGTCGGGCAAGCAGGGCCATGCCATCGCGGCGGCGCTGGCCAGGCTCGGCGCCGACGTGCGTCTCGTCTCCGGTCCGGTCGGCATTGCGGATCCGGCCGGCGTCGCCACGCTGCATGTCGAAACGGCCGTCGAGATGAAGGATGCGGTCGAACAGCTGCTGCCGGCCGACGCGGCAGTGTTCGTCGCGGCTGTCGCCGACTGGCGCACTCAAAGTTCGGCCGGGGAAAAGATCAAGAAGGTGGCGGGCGAGGGGCCGCCGGCGCTGCAGATGGTGGAAAATCCCGATATTCTTGCCGGTGTCGGGCATCACAAAAGGCGGCCGATGCTGGTGGTCGGTTTCGCCGCGGAGACGCAGGACCTGGTCAGGAGTGCCGAGGCCAAGCTTGCGAAAAAGGGTGCCGATCTTATCGTCGCCAATGATGTCTCGCATGAAGATGGTTCCCCGGGCGTGATGGGCGGCGACCGCAACAAGGTGCGGATCGTCTCGAAGGCCGGCGTTGAGGAATGGCCGGAGATGAGCAAGGACGAGGTGGCGACGCGGCTCGCGGCACTGATCGCCGACCGGCTGAAGACGGTCGTGGTTTAGCGATCTCCCCTCGGGTGTTTAGCCGATCTCACCTCTCGTGGGGGAGATTGGCAGCTTCGCCGGCCGCGCGTCGTCGCGAGCCCCCGAAATCCGCAAGGCGGCAAGGCATCCCAGGATGCCGAGCGGTATGAAGGCGAGGAACAGCCAGGCGGCGACGTTTGCCGCGGCCTCGCGGTTCAGGCCTTCGGAAAAGCCGCTGGCGTTGGCGACGATGCCGGTCAGTGCCGCACCCACGGCATAGCCGATGCGCTGCATGGTCGGCACGGCGGCCGAGGCGATCGTCTGCTCGCCTTCCTTGGCCGATGCCACGATGACACGCGTGACAAACGGCCAGGCGATGCCGAAACCGCCGCCTTGCAGCAAGGCACAAAGCAGGATCAACGGGATCGAGCCCGCCGGCACCGTGTAGGCGAAACCCGCGACGCCCGTGGCGATCATCAGCGCCCCGCCGACGATGATCAGCCGCTCGCGCTCCGGCGGGGCATTGGCGACGAGGATCGACAGGATCGACCAGGCGATCGATTCGGCGGCGATGATATAGCCGGTGGTGAGGATCGGAATGTCGTGCAGGCTGGTCAGGAGCAGTGGCCCGTAGACCGCAAACGAGCAGGTCGCCACCGAAAACGCCGCGACCATGGTCATGCCCGCGCCGACCGGCGAGCGCCATGAAAACAGCCGCGACGGGAACAGCCGCGAGCGCGGCTTCAGCGCGTCGATATAGACGAACAGCGCCAGGCCGATCATGCCGAGGGTGAGCAGCAGCGACGAGCGCAGCAGGGCGATGTCGACGCCGGCGGTGGCGATCAGCACGACGCTGACGGCAAGACAGCCAAGTGCCGCAAACGGGAAGGGCGGCGCCGACCCGCCGGTCGCCTGCGGCCTTGTTGCTTTAGGTGTATCGAGCACGAGGAAGCTTGCCAGCGCCATGGCCGTGCCGCCGAGGGTGAAGACGCCGAAGGCCCAGCGCCAGGACAGCAATTCGGTCATGACCGCGCCGAGCACCGGCCCGCTGAAGGCGGCGACGCCCCAGATCGCCGACATAACGCCGAAAAGCTGCGGCCAGATCGCGCGGGCAAACAGCCGCTCGACCGAGACGAAGGCCAGCGACACCAGCGCGCCACCGCCAAGCCCTTCGATCAGGCGGCCGGAGAGGAACAGCGGCATCGACGGCGCGGTGGCGCAGACCAGCGCGCCGGCGGCATAGAGCAGGGCGGCGGCCGTCATGTTGGTGCGCAGCGCGACATAGCTCACCAGCCGTCCGGCGGCCGCACCGGCAACGATGGCGCCGAGCTCGTAGATCGCCAGCGACCAGCCGACCAGCTGCACGCCGGCGAGCTCGCCGACCATGGCCGGCATGACCGTTGCCACCATGGTTTCGTTGGTGGCGTGCAACAGGATGCCGAGGCTGATGAAGCAGAAGCGCGCCAGATCGCCGCTCGCCCACAGCGCGCGCCAATCGACCCTGTTTGTGCTTGTCTTGGTCAAGTCCACCCCCGAATTTCTGCCGAGCCAGAGCATCTTTGCCACTTCAGGCGCGATGCGCGCCTTGTTCGCGTGCGGTTTGTAAAACCTCAACCGCGGTTGAGCTCAAGCGGTTTTTTGATCGCCGTTAGCGCGGCGGATGCCAAAGATCATGCGGCGCGAGACAGTCACGAGATGTCGAGATCTTAGTCAGGCCGAAGATGTAAGCAATATTGGATCGCCGCAATCTTCGGTCACGGTAACGGCATGGATCCTAGGATCCATGCCGTGATCTTCGAGCGCTGCAACTTTGAACATCAGGGCGGCCCATCCTCTGCGGAGCGGGCCTGCCGGAATCCATGAGCTTTCGGCAGCTATTCGCAGGCCGACACCTACGCTGCCCGGCTGCTCGGGGAGCCATGCTACGCCGCTATTTGAACGAATGGATCAAGTCCAGCGAAGTGACGGCGACCGCCAGATTGACGCCGGTCTGCGCCTGGACACTGAGCGGCTGCAGCGAAAAGGCGCTGCCGAGGCCGCCGACCAGAAGATTGGCGCCGCCACCGGTGACCACGCTCGCCTCGGCATTCACGCCATAGTAGCTGCCGGCAAGGTCGCCTTCATCATGGTTGCGGGTTGCCGCCAGAACCGCCCATGCCAGTTGGCCCTGATGCGTCCGGCCGACGTCGACGCCGAGCTTGGAAATTACCCCGGTATAGACTTCGGGTGGGCCGCCACGATGCGGACGAAAGACACAGGAAACACCCTTGTTGGAGGTGACCAGATAGGCCGTGCCGCCGTCGATGGTGCAGTCGAGCACGCCGAGCTGGAGCTTGCCGGCGCTGGCGGGAGCGGCAACGACGGTCGTGGCGAGTGCGGCGGCACAGGCAAGTTGCTTGATCATGGGAGGGTCCTTTCCAAATGGCTTTGAACAACGGCTGAGCACGCCGAGCGTTCCGCCGAAAACTTGGCGCCAGCAAGGCAAGGCTAAACGCAGGGTTGTCGGAGTGCGGAAACGGAGGCCCGATAAACCGGCCCGGTCAGCCGGCGCTGGTGCGGGCCAGACCGTCCTTGGCCGGTTGGTAGTTCGGATTGAGGTGCACTGCCTCGCGGTAGGACTTCGCGGCCCTGACCTTGTCGCCGCGCCGCTCGTAGATCAGCGCCTGGTTGGACCAGGCCTCGGCGTTCTTGCCGTCGAGCTTGATGGCCATGTTGAAGTCGGCGAAGGCATTGTCCTCGTCGTTCATGGCAAGGTAGGAGAGGCCGCGTCCGTTGTAAGGCTCGGAAGCATCCGGCGCCAGCGAAATGGCGGTCGAGAAATCCTCGATGGCAAAGGCGTGCTGGCCCTGGCTCTGGTAGATCAGGCCGCGATTGTGATAGGCGCGCGCGTCGGTCGTGTCGAGCTGGATCGCTTTCTGGAAATCGTTGAACGCCTCCTGGACCCGGCCTGCCTTGCGGTAGAGATTGCCGCGGCCGATATAGGCGGCGTCGTAGTTGGAATTGATCTGGATCGAGCGGTTGTAGTCGGCCAGCGCGCTTGCCTGATCACCGAGGAAGCGCTGGATGAGCGCCCGGTTGGAATAGGCCTGGTAGAAATTCGGATTGAGCTGGATGGCAGTGTTGAAGTCCTTCAGCGCTGCCTGGTACTGGCCGCCGCGGCCATAGGCCGAGCCGCGCACATTGTAGGCTTCCGGATCCTGCGGGTTGCGCTGGATCACCGCCGACAGCGAGGAAATGTTCTCGGTCGAGGCTTGCGCCTTGTCGATGTTGTTGAACTCGCCGGTCGGAACGCTCTGGCAGCCGGCAAGCGTCAACCCGGAGAGCAGGGCTGCCGTCAGGGCGAGGCCGCGCCACGCGGTTCTGCGCTCTACGGTGATTGCGTCCATGTCTGCCCTGTCCTTACTGCGCCGTCTGGTCCGTTCCCCCTCCGAACCGGCATCTCTCCCAACCGGTCCTCTCGGACCGGGTCGAAATCACAACAAAAAGGTGGCGGCGATTCCGCATCGCGCCACCTTGGATATCCTTGGAAAAGGACGAAAAATTGACGTCAGAACCGCGGCGGACGCGGAGCACCGGCGCCGGCAGCACCGGCCGCGACCGGACGTGGCGTCATCGGCAGAAGGCCTTCGCGCTGGGCGCGCTTGCGGGCCAGCTTGCGGGCGCGGCGCACGGCTTCCGCCTTTTCACGGGCGCGCTTCTCGGAAGGCTTCTCGTAATGTCCGCGCATCTTCATTTCGCGGAAGATGCCTTCACGCTGCATCTTTTTCTTGAGCGCGCGAAGCGCCTGATCAACATTGTTGTCGCGGACGAGTACCTGCACGTGCAATCCTGTCTTTCGGTTTGAAATCAACAGGCAAGCGGCCATAGCCACAAGCCTCCGCGGCGCGTTACACCACGAATTGGGGCGGCTGATAGCAGAATCAAGGGGCGCTGTCCACAGCCGATTGAGAGGCGGTGCCGATCCCGAAACGAAAAACCCGCCTCGGCGGCGGGTCTCTGGTGTGAATCAGCACCATGCGCAATTTAGTAGCATAGCTGCCGGCACAAAGCAAGAACAAAATTCGCCTTGGGTCAGATAGACGCCGCTATGCCGTGGCCAGGGCCGTGGCCAGGTGGAGCTGCTCGAAACCCTCGAAGAACTCGCCGTAGTCGCAGGTTATCTCCTCGCCGGCGGCGATATCGCGGATCGCGGTGGCCCCGCCATATTGCGAAAAATCGGTGTTCGGCTTGTCGGCATGGTTCATGAAGCGGCCATTGTCGACCTCATAGACCATGAAGCCCGGCCGGTCCGGGCTGGGATAGGCATATCTGTCGAGCAATTCCTTGAGGTGCGGCGGCGCCGTCTCGTATTTTTCCCTCGGGATCAGCCGGTCGAAGTCCGGATCGAGCCGCCAGATCTGCGCGCCTTTCCGGATCGGCTCGGCGGCAAACACACCGACGCCTTCGATTGCGCTTGCAGCGATATAGGTCCTGATCAGCAACATGTTTCCAACCCGTCTTCGAGGAGAAGACGGAATCGTCAAATCGCCGAAAAAATCAAGGGCCGGTTCGCGACATTTCGGCTGGCGGGCATGCGTTGCGCCCTCCGAACCCTCACGTCCGGGTGATCGAGACGCCGCCGTCGGCGAACAGCGCCGCGCCGGTGGTGAAGCTCGATGCGTCGGACGCCAGGTAGAGCGCCGAGCGGGCGATCTCCTCAGGCTCGGCGACGCGCTTCAAGGCATGCAGGTTTTCGACGAAGGCTCGCGATTCAGGTGTCTTGAACGTCGCCGAAGGCGTGTCGGTGCCGCCCGGCAGCAGCGCGTTGACTCGAATGCCCTTGGCGCCATATTCGGCGGCCAGCACCTGCGTCAACCCGATCAGTCCGGCCTTGCTTGCGGCATAGCTGGTCATGCCCGGCATGCCGACGGTGTGGCCGACGAAGGTGGAGGTGAAGATCAGCGAGCCGCCGCCGCGATCGATCATCGCCGGCACCTGGTATTTCGCGCCGAGAAAGGCGCTGGTCAGATTGGTATCGAGCGTCTCGCGCCAGCCCTCCAGCGACAGCTCCGAAACCGGCCCCATCCTACCGACCGAGCCGGCATTGTTGAAGGCGATGTCGAGCCCGCCGAATTTCCCGACCGCCAGGTCGACGAGGGCTTTTGCGTAGGCTTCGTCGCGGACATCGCCGGCAAGAGCGACGGCGGTGCCGTCGGCGTCTTCGATTTCGGCAACCAGCGCATCGAGCTCCGCCTGGCGGCGGGCTGCGACGACCACCTTGGCGCCTTCCTCCGCAAACACCTTGGCCGTGGCGCGGCCGATGCCGGAGCTGGCGCCGGTGACGATGGCGACTTTGTCGGTAAGTGCGAACATTTTCTGCATCCTTTTCTTCGCGCCAGCCCTTGCCGGCAATCGGGATGCTTGGTCGCAGATCGAGGCGGCGCGGGCCACCCGATACCTGCGCTGTTTTCAACAGCGCTTCTTGACGCCCGCTGGCCACCAAGCTACGGGTCCTCATCCAAAATCGCGGGTGGACGCGCCACCCATTTGCAATGACCCCCCAAGACATGATGAGCAAGTTGCTGGAGCCCGGCTACGAGGGCGACGGCGAATTGGCGAATGCGCTTCGTTCGGAATTCCTCAAGGGTTTTCCGCTCGAAAACCTGCGGCAATTGTTGGTGTCCAGCAATGTCCAGACCCAGGCCGCGGCCGTCTTTATAACGGTCGAAACGGTCTTTAGGTTGGGCTTCGAGCTGAATTGTGTAGCGGCGGAAATAGCCAACCTGCTCGACAGCAAAAGTTCAACGATACGCTTCGATGCGATCCAAACGCTCAGAAGTTGTACCACACCTGCAGATGGCGCCTTTCTAGGTCGCGTGATGCTGCGACTGGATGATGAGCATGCGGGCGTTCGGTGGTCCGTCGTCAAGTTCATCTGCTTTGCGCAGCGCTGGCAGTTGCGGCTCGGGGTGGAAAATGCCGCCGCACTGCGTCCAGACTCTGCTTTCGCGATGCTGGTTAACGCTTACGGCAGGTATTTCATGCCGAGCGCCAAGGACCTGCGGCGACTGCTCGAGGATCCGGATGCGGTGTTGCGGCGCTTTGCAGCGGCAGTGGCTATCAGGCCACGCGACGTGATCATCGAGCGCTTCGTGGCCATGGCGGAGCAGTCGGACGACGCGGAAGTTCGTAAAATCGCCAGCGATTGCCGTGAAGGTTATTTGCGGCCGACCTATGCAATCGGGCCGTCCATCTTCAAGCGTGCTTCGTCTGAAACGTCAAAAGGCGAAACTCAGAACAGCGGCCGTTGAAGGCACGGCGCAAAACGGCAAGCGCCGTCGCAAACAGTGCAAGGCTGGCAGTGCGGTTTCGCTAGTGATACAGCTCGCGCGCCGGGGTTGGCTGATCTGCCCGGCCGCCATTTGCGAGGCCTGCAACGTTGAAGAAATACTCGGTATTCGCTATCGCCCGCGAGGCCATGCGCGGCCACAAGGGCTGGGAGGAACAGTGGTCCTCGCCGGAGCCGAAGAAGGAGTATGACGTCGTCATCGTCGGCGCCGGCGGCCACGGCCTGGCCACAGCCTATTACCTCGCCACCGTGCATGGCATCACCAACGTCGCGGTATTGGAAAAAGGCTGGCTCGGCGGCGGCAATACCGGCCGCAATACCACCATCATCCGCTCGAACTATCTCTATGACGAGAGCGCCGGCATCTACGACCATGCGCTGAAGCTGTGGGACGGGCTCAGCCAGGAGCTCAACTACAACGTCATGTATTCGCCGCGCGGCGTCATGATGCTCGCCCACAACATCCACGACATTCAGGTGCTGAAGCGCCACGTCCATGCTAACCGGCTGAACGGCATCGACAATGAATGGCTGACGCCGGAACAGGCCAAGGAATTCTGCCCGCCGCTCAACATTTCGCGCGATGCCCGTTATCCCGTGATGGGTGCCGCGCTGCAGCGCCGTGGCGGCACGGCGCGGCACGATGCTGTCGCCTGGGGCTATGCGCGCGGCGCCTCGGCGCGCGGCGTCCACATCATGCAGAATTGCGAGGTCACCGGCGTCAAACGGGCGCCGAACGGCGCGGTTACCGGTGTCGAGACGACGCGCGGCTTCATTGGCGCCAGGAAGGTCGGCGTGGTCGCCGCCGGCCACTCCTCGGTGATCATGAACATGGCCGGCGTGCGCATGCCGCTGGAAAGCTATCCGCTGCAGGCGCTGGTGTCGGAGCCGGTCAAGCCGGTGGTGCCTTGCGTGGTGATGTCGAACACGGTGCATGCCTATATCTCGCAATCCGACAAAGGCGAGCTGGTCATCGGCGCCGGCACCGACCAATATGTCTCCTATTCGCAGACCGGCGGGCTGCACATCCTGCAGCACACGCTCGACGCGATCTGCGAGATGTTCCCGATCTTCACCCGCATGAAGATGCTGCGCTCATGGGGCGGCATTGTCGACGTGACGCCGGACCGTTCGCCGATCCTGGCCAAGACGCCGGTGCCCGGCCTCTACGTCAATTGCGGCTGGGGCACGGGCGGCTTCAAGGCGACGCCGGGTTCGGGCCACGTCTTTGCCCATACGATCGCCAGGGACGATCCGCACCCGATCAACGCACCCTTCACCATCGAGCGCTTCCGCACCGGCCGCCTCATCGACGAGGCGGCGGCGGCGGCGGTGGCGCACTGATGATGACCGAGATGGCCGTCGCCATGCCGCTGATGCTCGCCGGCGAGCAAGGCCTGTTTCATTTTCCGTCACCGGACGAGGTGCGCACGCAGCCGATCAGTCGCGCCGGGAACGAGGCCGACTGGCCGTTTTCCATCGATGACGGCATGCTGACCTGCGTCTGGAGCGGCGGGCGAAAGATCGTCTTCTTCTTCGAGGCCCGTCCTTCCGATCTGGATCCGGACGAGCCTTTCCAACCGCGCGGCGTCATCGTCACCACCGATCCAATCCAACTGACCATCGGCAACATGGCCAATCGCGCTCTGTTTCGCCCTGCGGCAAGCATCGAGGAGCGCATCCGGCTCGTCGCGCCTTTCGTCACGATGGGTCAGAGGCTTTGCGACCAACCTGCCGGCGCTCGCGTCGGCCACGGCGAACTGTAGGACCAACCATGCTTCTCATCCGCTGCCCCTATTGCGAGGAAGAGCGTCCCGAGCTCGAATTCCGCAACGCCGGTGAGGCGCATATTGCGCGTTCCCCAAACATCGCCGGCGAGAGCGACGACGACTTCGAAAAGTTCTTCTTCATCCGCTCCAATCCCAAGGGGATCATCTATGAGCGGTGGCGGCACATGCATGGCTGCGCGCGCTTCTTCAACGCCGTGCGCGACACCGTCAGCGACAGGTTCCTGATGACCTACAAGGCCGGCGAGCCAAAGCCGGCGAAGCTGCCGGGAGCCGCCAAATGAGCGCGACGTTCCGCATTGCCGGCGCCGGGCGGCTCAAGCAGGCAAAGATAGCTGGCTTCAGCTTCGACGGCCGCCCCTATACCGGCATCGAGGGCGACACGCTGGCCTCGGCGCTGCTTGCCAATGGCGTCCATCTCGTCGGCCGCTCGTTCAAATACCACCGGCCGCGCGGCTTCCTGTCGGCCGGCGCCGAAGAGCCGAACGCGCTGGTCGAGATCAAGCGCGACGCGGCACGCAAGACGCCGAACGTCCGCGCCACGGTGCAGGAACTCTATGACGGGCTGACGGCACAGTCGCAGAACCGCTGGCCGTCGCTCGCCTTCGACATCGGTGCGGTCAGCAGCATCGCCTCGCCGATGCTTTCGGCCGGCTTCTACTACAAGACCTTCATGTGGCCGAAGGCTGCGTGGAAGAACCTCTACGAGCCTAAGATCCGGGCCGCGGCCGGTCTCGGCGTCGCCCCCGACCAGCCGGATCCCGACCATTATTCGGCGCGCTTCGCCCATTGCGAGGTGCTGGTGCTTGGCGGTGGTGCGGCGGGTATTGCCGCGGCATTGGCTGCCGCCGAAACCGGCGTGCGCGTCATCCTTGCCGACGAGCAGGCGGAATTCGGCGGCAGCCTTCGCTTCGAGAGCGGGGCGAAGATCGAAGGCCAGGACGGCTTTTCCTGGGCGCAATCCGCTCTCGCCAAGTTGAGCGCGATGGACAATGTCCGCGTACTGCCGCGCACCACGGCCTTCGGCTATTACGCGCAGAATTTCGTCGGACTGGTTGAGCGCGTCAGCGACCATCTGCAGAGCCCCGGCCGCGACCTGCCGCGCGAGCGGCTGTGGCAGGTTCGCGCCAAACGCGTGGTGTTGGCGACCGGCGCCATCGAGCGCCACATGGTGTTTGCCGACAACGACCGTCCCGGCGTCATGCTGGCGTCGGCGGCGCGCACCTATCTCAACCATTACGGCGTCGCGGTCGGCAGGAATATCGGCGTCTATACGGCGAACGATTCCGCCTATGCGGCGGCGATCGACCTGAAGAAGGCCGGCATCAACGTGGCGGCGATCGTCGATCTGCGCGACAATCCGACCGGGCCGGTGATCGACGAGGCGAGGGCGCTCGGCATCGAGATCAATTTCGGCCGCGCGGTGATCCGCGCCGGCGGCAAATTGCGCGTGTCGTCGATGACCGTGCAACCGAAGAATGGCGGCGGCGAGCGCACCATGCCGGTCGACGCAATCCTGATGTCGGCCGGCTGGACGCCGTCGGTGCATCTGTTCTCGCAATCGCGCGGCAAGGTTGCCTTCAACGACGAGACCAAGCGCTTCGTGCCCGGCATTTATGCACAGGATTGCGGCTCGGTCGGCGCCTGCAACGGCACGGACGGGCTGTCGGCGACCATCGACGAGGCCTATGCAGCGGGCGTCAAGGCGGCCAAGGAAGCCGGCAGCAAGCCAGCCAAGGGCACCAAGCCGAAAGTCGATGTCGGCGAGAGCTGGTCGCGCGGCATGCTGGGTGCGGCGCCCGGCGCCGGGGCAGAAACGACGGTAAAGGCGTTCGTCGACTTCCAGAACGACGTCACCGCCAAGGACATCCGCCAGGCGGTGCATGAGGGCATGCGCTCGATCGAGCACGTCAAGCGCTTCACCACCAACGGCATGGCGACCGACCAGGGCAAGACCTCCAACATGCACGGCCTGGCGATTGCCGCCGAGACGTTGGGCAAGCCGATCCCGCAGGTCGGGCTGACGACGTTCCGTGCGCCCTATACGCCGGTGACGTTCGGCTCGATCGTCGGGCATGCGCGGGGTCCCCTGTTCGACCCGACCCGCAAGACGGCGATCCATCCCTGGGCAGAGCGTCAAGGCGCGATGTTCGAGGATGTCGGCCAGTGGAAGCGCGCCTGGTATTTCCCGAAGCCGGGCGAGGACATACATGCGGCCGTCGACCGCGAATGCGTCACGGTGCGCAAGACGGCCGGCCTGTTCGACGCCTCGACGCTGGGCAAAATCGAGGTGGTCGGGCCGGATGCGGCCAAATTCATGGAACTGCTCTACACCAATCCATGGGAGAAGCTCGAGCCCGGCCGCTGCCGCTACGGCATCATGCTGCGCGAGGACGGTTTCATCTATGACGACGGTGTCGTTGGCAGGCTTGCACCCGACCGTTTCCACGTGACGACGACGACCGGCGGCGCGCCGCGCGTCATGAACCATATGGAGGACTATCTCCAAACCGAGTTCCCGCATCTCAACGTCTGGCTGACCTCGATCACCGAGCAGTGGGCGGTCATTGCCGTGCAGGGGCCGAAGTCTCGCGACATCATCGCACCGCTGGTCGAGGGCATCGACATGTCGGATGAGGCGCTGCCGCATATGTCGGTGCGCGAAGGCCGGATCTGCGGCGTACCGACCAGGCTGTTTCGCATGTCGTTCAGCGGCGAGCGCGGCTTCGAGGTCAATGTGCCGGCCGATTACGGCGAGGCGGTCTGGGAAGCGCTATGGGCCGAGGGCCAGAAGCATGGCGCCTGTGCCTACGGCACCGAGTCGATGCATGTGCTGCGCGCCGAAAAGGGCTACATCATCGTCGGCCAGGATACCGACGGCACAGTGACGCCGAACGACGCCGGGCTCGACTGGGCGGTCGGCAAGAAGAAGGCCGACTTCGTCGGCATTCGCGGCATGGCGCGGCCGGATCTGGTCGCCAAGGGCCGCAAGCAGCTTGTCGGCCTGAAGACCAGGGATGCCAAGGTGGTGCTGGAGGAGGGAGCGCAGATCGTCGCGGACCCGAAGCAGGCAATCCCGATGAAGATGATCGGCCATGTCACGTCGAGCTATTGGTCGCAAAATTGCGGCCGCTCGATCGCACTGGGGCTGGTTGCCGGCGGCCGCGATTGCATAGGCAAGACGCTCTATGTACCGATGCCGAACGGGGTGATTGAGGTGGAGGTTACCGGTATGGTGTTCTTCGACGAGAAGGGGGAGCGCCTCAATGGCTAAGGCCGCTGTGAAAACCGCCGTCGCCGGGCCGTCGGTCGAACGCCGTCCGGCTCTCGCCGGCCAGTCGCTTTCCGCCACCGCCGTCACACTTGCCGTGCTGCCGCCGGCCGAACGCATATCGCTGCGCGCGCCGGACGCCTCGATCGCGGCACTTTCGAAAGCACTCGGGGTCGCCCTGCCGCAAAGGCCGAAAACCTCGGCGGCAAAGGTTGGACGCACCGCCTTGTGGCTCGGGCCGGACGAATGGCTGGTCATCGATGAGAGCGGCAAAGATCCACTCGCCGATTGCGCCAAGATTTCCGCGCTGCATTCGGCGGTTGGCATCTCGCACCGCAATGTCGCGATATCGGTCACCGGTCCGGCGGCCGCGGCGACGATCAATGCCGGCTGCCCGCAGGATCTGTCGCTCGACGCCTTTCCGGTCGGGGCGGCGTCGCGCACCATTCTCGGCAAGGTCGAAATCGTGCTGTTGCGCACGGCGGCCGACGCGTTCCGCGTCGAATGCTGGCGTTCCTTCTCCGACTATGTCTTTACTTTTCTGTCGGAGGCAGCGCGCGACGCGGCAGCATAGCAATGTTCGCCGCGCCCAGCCGTTCTGCGACAGCGAGCCGAGGGAGAATGCAAATGCCGTCGAACTCCGCGCCGAAGTTGCCGGCCAAGACGCCGGCCGTGCGCTCTTTCGAACACGAGCAGCGCACTGAGGCGGATGTCGAAGAGGAACTCGAGGAAGGCCTCGAGGATACGTTTCCGGCCAGCGATCCGGTGTCGATCACCGGAACGGCCATTCCCGGCGCGCCGGCAAGACCCGGCAAGGCGAAGAGGGTGGCGGGACAGAAGCGTAAGAAGTGATCTGCACGGCGCGATAAAGCAGGGCTGAGGCCGGCAAGATAGGCGGCCGGAAATTGCTGCCGCCCTTTCGGTTCATCGCCGCATATTATCGCCGGTCGGCTCAGAAGCTGCTGGGCACGATCCACGGGTCGATGCCGATGCCGAGCCTCGGGCCCTTGCTGCCGGCCTTGTGGGTCTCGGTATCGGCATTTTCAAGCGATCCGGTCGGCGCGCAATCGAGCTTCACATCGGTCTTGGTGTCGATGCAGGCCGCTTCTTGCTTGCCTGTCTGATTGCTGCCGGCAATTGCGGCGCCAGAGAGCGCCAGCAGGGCGGCGAGCGTGAGAATTGCCTTCTTCATGATCGGTCTCCGGTTCCAGCTAGTGAATTCGTACATGTACGGTATTGCGTACAGATACGCCCAAGCTGAGGGAGTTCAAGCAAAAATCGTACACGTACGGAGAAATTAGGCGCAGGAATTGCCGGACGCTCGGCACCGGAGCGCGGATCGTTCGGAGAAAGATTTTACAGATCGGGAGGAGCGCCGCTCCTCAGCAGTTGACCGGCGGGCCGAGGGGCGCAATCTCGTGCGCGGCGATGGCTTCGAGCATGATGTCGCCGATCCGTGTGATGAACGTCGTCTGGTCGCCGAACGGGTAGAACGGGAAGGTGATCAGCAGCGAGATGGCGCCGTGGCCGACCGCCCACAGCATGGTGGCGATGGCGCGCGGATCGCCCTTGAGCCTGCCGGCGGCAACGCAGGCCTCGACCCTCTCGATCAGCACTTTCATCGCCGGGTTGCCGCTCTGCATTTCGGCGAACGTCTTGCCGGCCGGCGGCCTGACTTTTTCGGTCATGAAGACGGTGCGGTATTCGTTGGGATTCTCGAGCCCGAAGGCGGCATATTCGACCAGCACCGCCTTGAGCGCCTCGATCGGGTCGTCGGCCGTATGATTTTCGATGTGCCTGGCCAGGGTCTCGAAGGCGTTTTCGGCCAACGCGAACAGGATGTCCTGCTTGTCGGCGAAATAGGAATAGACCGACATCGGCGCATAGCCGACGCGCTTGGCGAGCTTGCGGATGGTGAGGCCGTCATAGCCTTCTTCCTGGACAAGCTTGTGCGCGGCGTCGACAAGTTCGGAACGCAGTTCGGCCTTTTGTTTTTCGCGGCGCTCCTGGACGCTTAGCTGCAATTGTTCGACTGCCTTTAATTACTGATGGCTGGATGCAGCATATATACGCTGTACGACGTCGGGCAAGGGTGGCACGAAGCAGAAGCTTGACGTCACAAAACGATGTAACCCGGCAATAAAGCCGGCAACATCGGACTGTTACAGACAAACGCTAATTCGCGGCTCTGCAAGAATTGTGATCTGGGAGGCCAACATGGCCCTGACTGAGCTTTCGTCCGGCGTGCCGGACGTGAACCCGCTTTCCCATCGCGCCAGGATGGCGCTCAGGCGCGTCGTCATGGTCGCATGGCTGGCGATCGCGCTCGGCTTCGCCATGGAGGCTCTCATTCTGACCGTCAGATTTGCGGCAGGTTCCTACCCGGCGACGACGCTGATCCTGATCGAACTGGCGCAAGGCGTGACCTGGTCGTTCTTCGTCTGCGCCGGCGTCAGCCTCGGCACGGCGCTCGCCAAAGTGCGAGCCTCGCTCGGCGGCCTGATCGCCGCGATCTCGGCACCGCTGGCCATGGGCATCGCCAAGGGGACGCAAAAGGTCATGGTCAGCGCGCTCGACGCGGCGGCAAAGCCGGCCATCCTGTCGCTCACGACGCTGGGCGTCCTGCGGGCGATCGAATACGGGCTGCTCGGCTGGATACTGGCGTCGCTGGCATCGAAGGAAGAACCCCGACCGCTTCATTTCGCGCTGGCAGGCGCCCTGATAGGCGCGGTATTCGGTGGCGGCATCACGGTGCTGACGATTGAGACGGCCGCGGCGAACGACGCTGCTCTGGCACTGCCACAGGCTATCGCAACCGGCCTCAACGAGATCGTGTTCCCAATCGGTTGCTCATTGGTCGTCTACATTGCGCTGCAGGTGAGCCGCCACATGAAGTACGTCGCGGCCGAAGCCAAATAGATTTAGGTTCCCAGGCCCGGATGCCAGTCAAACCGCTTCCGGCTGGCGTTCGATCAGCGTCAGCGTCAGCCAGCGCGCGGTCAGCGCCGGTTTTTTCGAGCCCTCGATCTCGATCGTCACGTCGTGCGCAGTCTGCACCCAGCCCGACGGCCTGACCTTGACATCGGCCAGCACGAAGCGGGTGCGGATGCGCGAGCCGGTTTTCACCGGCGCCAGGAAGCGCAGCGAATCGAAGCCGTGATTGACGCCCATCTTGCTGTTTTCCAGCGGCGGCATGGTTTCGAAGGTCATTGCCGACAACAGCGAAAGCGACAGGAAGCCGTGCGCGATGGTGCCGCCGAACGGCGTCGCGCTCCTGGCGCGCTCCGGATCGCAATGGATGAACTGATGGTCGTCGGTGGCATCGGCGAACTGGTCGATCATGCGCTGCGTGACCACCCGCCATGGCGACACGCCGACTTCCTTGCCGACGTTGGCCAGAAGCACATCGAGACTGATCGGTTCCACGCTGATGTCCTCCATCTTCACCCCCGGCATTTCACTCGCCGGATGGCGTGCGTCTCATTCCTTGAACAATGTCAGCCCGTGTTGCACCGACTGCCCGCCATCGATCGGCAGGATGGCGCCGGTGACATAGCTGCCGGCACGGCTGCACAAATAGAGCGTTGCGCCGGCAATGTCATCCGGTGCGCCGATGCGGCCGATCGGAACGTGGTTGCCGACATGTCTTGCCTGGTCTTCGGTGCCGGTGGCGAAGGCCGTCATCCGGCTCTGGAAAGGGCCGGGCGCAAAGGCGTTGACGGTGATGCGTCGGGCGGCCAACTCGATCGCCAGGATGCGTGTCAGGTGGTGAACCGCAGCCTTCGAGGCCGAGTAGGAGTAAGCGTCTTCGGCCAACGGCTGCGTGCCCATCACCGATCCCAGATTGATTACCCGGGCCGGGTCGGCCTCGCTGGCAGCGGCCTCGAGCAGAGGCAGCAATTCGCGCGTCACATAGAAGACCGCAGTGACGTTGACGCCGAACACCTTGGCCCAGGCATGATAGGGAAAGCTTTCCAGCGGCGCGCCCCAGGAGATGCCGGCATTGTTGACCAGGATATGCAGCCGTTCGGTCCGCGCCCTGACCTCGGCGACAAGCGCTGCAATGCCGGCCTCGCTGGACACGTCGCCGGCGAAACCCTCGGCCCGGCCGGATGCCCCAAGCCCGTTCAGCTCGTCCGCTACCTTGGCGCAATCCTCGCCCTTGCGCGAGGCAATCATCACCGAGGCGCCGGCCCTGACCAGAGCGGTCGCCGCCATGCGGCCGATGCCGGTGGCGGCGCCGGTGACCAGCGCCGTCTTGCCGGCGACTGAGAACAGCTCGTCCAGATAGCTCATCGAAATCCTCCGCGCAGTTCACCGCTGTTTGATGGTGGGTCAAGGAGCGGCTTCGCGTCGCCAAGGCTAGCCGAACTTCGATCACCCTTGCCACGGGTAAAGTAGCTGGAGTGGGGCGATGGCACCCCTTGCGGCTGAAATGGTTAAGCCCCAGCAGCAAGGTGGTCATTCGGCCGTGACATGGGTCGGATGAATGATGCAGCCGTCCCCCTAAGCGAGCACCTTGGCCAGCGGTTCATTTCGCGCGTGAAGCAACTCGTCATTACTCCTCCGCCCAAGCCGCAGGCAGATCTTGAGGACTTGGGACGGTAGCCGAGCGATAGGCAGGACTGACGTTCGTGATCGTGGGGGAGCTATGCCTTCCCGAGGGAGCTGTGGGTAAGAAACAACGCATCGTCCTGTTGGCAGCGGTCTTTGCGTCTGTCTTTGGCGTCTTTTTGCTGATCCTGATCCTGCAGATGGTCAGCCTTTTGGTTGACTAGACCCCAACGAAGACCGTTCGCCCGAAGGGCCGCTTTACCGTAGGCTTTCCAACTCGCGGATGCGTTTGGTGCCGTCGGCCTCGAGCTGCCTTGTGACGGCGCCGATCAGCGTTTCGACGACGACGAAAAGTGCGGCGGATGAGTCCCAGGCCGAAGGCACGGCGGTGCGCCCGGCGATGACGTGGCGGGCGAAGCGGGCGATCGGCGACAGCCACTGGTCGGTAAACAGCACGATCTGCACGCCACGCTGGTTGGCCGTCTCGGCGAAGCGGACAAGGCTGTCCTGGTAGCGCCTGATGTCGAAGATCACCAGCACGTCGCGTTTACCCATGTCGATCAGCCGGTCGCGCCAGACGCTTTCCTGCCCGCCGAGGTGAAAAACGTTGGGCTGGATGATGGCGAGGTGGGCGGCCATGTAGCGCGCCAGCGGGTCGGTGAAGCGGCCACCGATCAGGAATGTCTTGCCGCGCCGGTCGGCCAGCTTGGCGACGATGTCGGCAAGCTGCTTATCCGAAAGGTGCCGGAAGGTCTCGCGCATATTGTCGAGCGTCGCTTCCAGCATCGGCGACACGGCGCTGCTGCCCGGCGATGGCGGATTGAGCGTGCGCGAGGCCGGCGACTGCAATTGCGCCGCCAGTTCGTCTTGCAGCGCCGACTGGAATTCCGGATAGTTCTGGAAGCCGAGCCGGGCGACGAAACGCAGGATCGTCGGCGACGATACGCCGGCGGCAGCCGAGAATTCGGCGACCGTCTTCAGCCCGATCAGCGGATAGCTGGCGATCAGCGTTTGCGCTGCGCGCCGCTCGCCGGCCGGCATGGTGCCGATGCGGTCGGAGATCAGTTCGGCAATGCTGGAAACCATGTTTTTCCCCACCCTGGCCGGGCCGTTACCGCATTATCGAAATCGCGTTTGACAAAGCCGGCCAAACTGTATGAAATCATCCGTAGGGACGCAATGAGGCAAAATACGTAACATACGGTACAGCGCTCCCCGGGGACGGCAGACAATGGAGACAGCACGGCCCGCCAGCCTTGCATCGCCTGAAACCGTAAGGGTGACGAACCCCGGCGGATTGAGCCCTTTCGTGCTAACCTGCGACCACGCCTCCAATTTCCTGCCGCCGGAATTCGGAACGCTCGGACTTGCCGCCGAGGAGCTTTCCCGCCACATCGCCTGGGATCCCGGCGCCTTGCCGGTGGCGCGCCGCATGGCCGAGGCACTCGATGCGACGCTGGTCGAGACCTGCATTTCGCGGCTCGTCATCGACTGCAACCGCCCGCTCGATGCACCGGACCTGATAGTGACGGTCAGCGCCAGCGAAAAAACCGTGGTCCCGGCCAATCAGGGGCTTTCGGCCGATCAGCGGGAGGCGCGCATCGCGCTCGCTTGGCGGCCGTTCCACGACCGGATCGCGACGATCATCGACGAGCGCCTGGCGGCCGGACGGGAGACGCGGCTGGTCTCGGTCCATTCTTTCACCCCGGTCTACAAGGGCGGCAGCCGGCCCTGGCATATCGGCGTTATCCACGACGAGGACCGCCGGCTGGCGGCGCCGCTGATCGCGGCGCTGCAGCGGGTCGCCGGCGTCACCGTCGGCGTCAACGAACCCTATTCGCCGGCCGACCGCGTCTATTTCACGCTGGAACGCCATGCCCGCTCGCGCGGGCTGCCCTGCGCAATGATCGAAATCCGCAACGACGAGATCTCCGGCGCAGCCGGGCAGCGGAAATGGGCGGATCTGCTCACGGGTATTTTTCTCAATCTGGAGCCCGAAGCGGCCAAGGCCTCCAGACCAAGCGCAGTCGGAAAGTCAGTTCAATCGGCCAGCTAAGAAACCAAAAGGGGACTTCAAAATGGTAGCACCGGGTTACAGCGAAGGTGACAAGAAGGAGGACCTGAAAGTTCTCCACGGAATGGGCTATGCTCAGGAACTGTCGCGAAGCATGAGCCGCTTCTCGAATTTCGCGATCTCGTTCTCGATCATCTGCATCCTCTCAGGCGGCATCAATTCCTTCGCGCAGGCGACATCGTCCATCGGTGGCGCCGGCGCTGGTATCGGCTGGATCGTCGGGTGCATGGTTTCGGGATTTTTCGCGCTCGCCATGGCCCAGATCGCCTCGGCATTTCCGACCGCCGGCGGCCTCTATCACTGGGCATCCATTCTGGGGAACCGTTTCACTGGCTGGCTTACCGCATGGCTCAATTTGCTCGGCCTGATCACCGTGCTCGGCGCGATCAACATCGGAACGTCTTTGTTTTTCTACGGGACCTTCGGCGCAGGGCTTACCACCGACGGTGTTGCGTCTCCGGCTCAAGTCGTTGGTTTTGTTGCCATTATCACGGTCCTTCAGGCGCTGTTCAACCATTTCGGCATCAAGCTGACCGCCATGCTGACGGATGCGTCCGGCTTCCTGATTCTCGGAGCGACGGCGGTGCTGATCGTCGCCTGCCTGGTGTTTGCTCCAGCGATCGACATCACCCGGTTGTGGACGTTCACGAACTATTCGGGCGATGCGGGCGGCGGTGTTTTCCCGCAGTCCGATTCCATGACGTATCTCTTCCTGCTCTGCCTGCTGCTGCCGGTTTACACCATTACTGGCTATGATGCGTCGGCGCATACCTCGGAAGAAACGTTGAGGGCGGCGCACTCGGTTCCGCGGGCAATCGTTTCATCCGTGCTCTGGTCGTCGCTGATCGGCTGGGTGATGCTGTGCGCGATCGTGCTGGCAATTCCGGATATGGCGGCAGGCGCCAAGCAAGGGTGGGCCGTGTTCTTCGAAACCATGAACGCGATCTTGCCAGGATGGTTAAGGACACTGCTCTATCTGGCCATCCTGATCTCGCAGTTCCTCTGCGGCCTCGCTACGGTGACCTCGGCCTCGCGCATGCTGTTTGCCTTCTCTCGCGACGGCGGCATGCCGGTCGGTTCGGCCGGGCTCGCCAAAGTCAGCCCAACCTGGCGCACGCCGGTCAATGCCATCTGGACAGCTGCGATCCTCGAGATCATCTATGTCTTTCTTGCCCAGTTCATTTCGATCGGCGGCACCAACATCTACACCATCGTCGTCAATTCGACGCTGGTGTTCCTGTTCCTGTCCTTCACCATTCCGATCGCGCTCGGCATGATGGCTTTCGGAACGGCGAAATGGCCGAATCCCGGCCCATGGAATCTCGGTGCCGGCCTGTTCAAGCTGTTTTGCATCCTGTCGGTCATCGGCATGGCGATCATCTTCTACATCGCCATCCAGCCGCCGAACGACAAAGTGCTCTATATCACCCTGGGCTTCATTGTACTGACTGCGGTGCTTTGGTTCGGTTTCGAGAACCGCCGCTTCCAGGGTCCGCCCATCGGCGACCAGATCGCGAAGCGCCAGGCGGCGATCAAGGCAGCCGAGATAGCTGTCGGCGAAGCCGGCGCCTGACGCTCTCTCATGACCATGGCCGGCATCGCGCCGGCCATGGTTTCATTCCCTTTTCAAAACGACTAGCGCTGGAGTGCCGTAAGAATGGCCGGAAATTTCTCGTTCGATCAGTTGAAGCAAGCGGTCTCCAGCGGCGAGGTCGACACCGTGCTGGCCTGCATCGTCGACATGCAGGGGCGGCTTGCGGGCAAGCGGTTCCTGGCCCGGTATTTCGTCGATTCCGCGCATGACGAGACGCATGGCTGCAACTATCTGTTGGCCGCCGACATCGATATGGAACCGGTGCCCGGTTACAAGGCGGCGAGCTGGTCGAAGGGTTATGGCGATTTCGTCATGAAGCCGGACCTTGCGACGCTGCGGCGCATTCCGTGGCTGGAGAAGACGGCGCTGGTGATCTGCGACGTGCTCGACCACCATACCCATGACGACCTGGCGCATTCGCCGCGCGCCATGCTGAAGAAGCAGGTCAAGCGGCTGCAGGAACGCGGCTATATCGGCTATTTCGCGTCCGAGCTCGAATTTTATCTGTTCAGCGAGACCTACGATTCCGCCCGCAGGAAGCACTGGCAAGGCCTCGAGACGGCATCGCCCTATATCGGCGACTACCAGATCGGCATCACCACCAAGGAAGAGGGCGTCATGCGCCGGCTGCGCAACGAGATGGAGGCGGCCGGCATCCCGATCGAGAATTCCAAGGGCGAGTGGGGTCCCGGCCAGGAAGAGATCAATGTTCGCTATGCCGAGGCGCTCGACATGGCCGATCGCCACGTCATCCTGAAGAACGGCGCGAAGGAAATCGCCGAGTCCGAAGGCAAGGCGATCTCGTTCATGGCCAAGTACAATTACGGACTCGCCGGCAATTCCAGCCACATCCACAATTCGCTATGGAGCGCCGACGGCAAGACGCCGTTGTTCTACGACAAAAATGCTGAGTGGACGCTGTCGACACTCGGCCAGCAATGGGCGGCCGGCCAGCTCAAATATGCCAAGGAATTCACCTGGTTCCTGGCGCCCTACATCAACTCCTACAAGCGCTTCCAGGCCGGCACCTTTGCGCCGACCAAGATCATGTGGAGCGAGGACAACCGCACCGCCGGTTTCCGTCTTTGCGGCGAGGGCACCAAGGGCATCCGCATGGAATGCCGCATCGGCGGTGCCGATTTGAACCCCTATCTGGCTTTCGCCGCGCTGATCGCGGCCGGGCTTGCCGGCATCGATGAAAAGCTTGAACTGCAGAAGCCCTTCGTCGGCGACGCCTACCAGGCCTCGCAGTTGCCTGAAATTCCAAAGACATTGCGCGACGCTACCGCGACGCTGGTGGAATCGAAGATGCTGAGGCAGGCACTCGGCGACGATGTGCTGGAACATTACGTCCACACGGCACACTGGGAACAGTTCGAATACGACCGCCGGATTACCGACTGGGAACTGCACAGGGGGTTCGAGCGGTATTAAATGACCTGGCAACGTCGGCGCCGCCCGCCCCTCACCTTTACCCGCTCTCTGTGAAGAACGGGGCCAACGCCGGTGTTTCGTCCCTTCTAGAGCGGCGTCACCAACGAGAATTATTGTAGAATGTGAGGACCCAAGGCATGACCGAAACGGTCAAGATAAAATCCCCCATCGACGGTTCGATCTATGCCGAACGGCCTCTGGCCACGGACCAGGCGATCGGTGCCGCGGTCGAACGTGCCAAGGCGGCGCAGGAGAAGTGGGCGCAGACGCCGGTCGTCGAGCGCGGCAAGTACATGCTTGCCATGCTGGAAGCGCTGGTCGCCATGAGCGACGAGATCGTGCCGGAGATCGCCTGGCAGATGGGCCGGCCGGTGCGTTATGGCGGTGAGTTCGGCGGCGTCAAGGAACGCGTCAGCTACATGGTCGAGATCGCCGAGGCGGCACTGAAGCCGGTCATGGCTTCCAACCCGAAGCACGGCTTTCGCCGCTATGTGAAGAAGGTGCCGCTCGGCGTGGTCATGGTGATCGCGCCGTGGAACTATCCCTATCTCACTGCCGTCAACACGATCGTGCCCGCGCTGATGGCGGGCAGCGCCGTCATCCTCAAGCACGCGGCACAGACATTGTTGGTCGGCGAACGGTTTCAGCAGGCGTTCGACAGAGCCGGCCTGCCCAAGGGCCTGTTCCAGAACCTCGTTCTGAACCATGCGCAGACCGAAAGGCTGCTCGGCTCCGGCAAGATCGACCATGTCAACTTTACCGGCTCGGTCGCCGGCGGCCGCGCCATCGAAAAGGCGGCGGCGGGCACCTTCATGACGCTCGGCCTCGAGCTTGGCGGCAAGGATCCGGCCTATGTGCTGCCGGATGCCAAGATGGACCATGCCGTTGCCAATCTGGTCGACGGCGCCTTCTTCAATTCCGGCCAGTGCTGCTGCGGCATCGAGCGCGTCTATGTCCACGAGAAGGTCTACGACGAATTCGTCGAAGGCTTCATCGCCGAGACCAGGAACTACGTCGTCGGCAATCCACTCGACCAGGCGACCACTATGGGGCCGATGGCGCAGGCGCGCTTCGCCGACCTGATCCGCGAGCAAAAGGCGGAGGCGCTACGCAAGGGCGCCAAGGCGCACATCGACATGAAGGTGGCTAACGACAGGCAAGGCTCGCCCTATCTGGCGCCGGAAGTGCTTACCCAGGTCGACCACCAGATGAGCGTGATGCGCGAGGAAAGCTTTGGCCCGATCGTCGGTATCATGAAGGTGCGCCACGACGAGGAGGCGATCGCGCTGATGAACGACAGCCCCTATGGGCTGACGGCCTCGATCTGGACGCGCGACACGGACCATGCGGCGGCGATCGGCGATCGCGTCGAGACCGGCACCGTGTTCATGAACCGCTGCGACTATCTCGATCCGGCGCTGGTCTGGACCGGCGTCAAGGACACCGGCAAGGGCGCGGCACTGTCGGCCATCGGCTACGACAATCTGACCAGGCCGAAATCATACCATCTGCGCGAGGTGATCTAAGGTGGCGATCGGCAAGCCAACGATCGCTGTTGAGAGGGAGTAATGGCGGATACGCAACAATCGGCGCTGCCGGATCGTGAAGGTCCCGAGGGTATCGGCGGTTGGCTTGTCCTGCCGATGCTCGGGTTGATGCTCACCCCGATACTAGGGTTGGTACAATTGCACAATACCGACTATCTCGGCATGTTACAGAACTGGCAGGCCTTCAGTTTGTCCCAAGGTGTGCTGATTGTTGTCGAATTGGTGATATCCGGCATACTAAACCTTACGGCCCCGGCCCTATTATTGTTCTTCATGTTCAAGCGCTGGCAGATATTCCCCGGCTGGTACATGATTTGGGCATTCGCGATGCCGATATATTCCGTTGTCGATTCATGGGCCGGGTATCTGGCTTTTCCCGACAGCTTTCCATCGCTGGACGATGCGTTCGATAAAGAAACGATGCGCGACATTTACCGTTCGGTCTGGGCCGCAGCCATCTGGATTCCGTACATGATGCGGTCAGACCGTGTGGCCAATACCTTTGTGAATTAACAACAGCCGAGAGCATGAAAGCAGTCAGAAGGTCGAAATGACAAAACTCGTTTCCAAATGGAATTACCCGACGACCGTCCGCTTCGGCGCCGGACGCATCAAGGAACTGCCGGAGGTGCTGGCGGCGACCGGCATCAAGCGGCCGCTGTTCGTCACCGACCCGGGACTGGCCAAGCTGCCGGTGGTGGCCTCGACGCTGAAGATCCTCGACGACGCCAAGGTGCCGTATGGCGTGTTTTCCGAGGTCAAGCCGAACCCGGTCGATTCCAACCTGACCGCCGGCATCGCCGTGTTCAAGAAGGGCAAGCATGACGGCGTCATCGCCTTTGGCGGCGGCTCGGCACTCGACCTCGGCAAGCTGATCGCCTTCCAGGCCGGGCAGACGCGGCCGGTCTGGGATTTCGAGGATGTCGGCGACTGGTGGACGCGCGCCGATGCCGATGCGATCGCGCCGATCATCGCGGTGCCGACCACGGCCGGCACCGGCTCGGAGGTCGGCCGCGCCGGCGTCATCACCAATGAAGCGACCCACACCAAGAAGGTCATCTTCCATCCGAAACTTTTGCCGGCGATCGTCATTGCCGATCCGGAACTGTCGGTCGGCATGCCCGGTTTCATCACCGCCGGCACCGGTATGGATGCGCTCGCCCACTGCCTCGAAGCCTATTGCGCGCCGGGCTATCACCCGATGGCCGACGGCATCGCCGTGGAAGGCATCAGGCTGGTCTTCGAAAACCTGCCGAAAGCCTATGCCAACGGCAAGGATCTGGTCGCCCGCGCCAATATGATGAGCGCCGCCGCCATGGGGGCCGCCGCCTTCCAGAAAGGGCTTGGCGCCATTCATTCGCTGTCGCATCCGATCGGCGCGCTCTACGACACCCACCACGGCATGACCAACGCAGTGTTCATGCCCTATGTGCTGGCCTTCAATCGCGAGGCGATCGAGCCGCGCATCGCCCGGCTCGCCGCCTATTGCGGCATCAAGGGCGGTTTCGACGGCTTTGCCAAGGCGATCGTCAAGCTGCGCAAGGAGCTCAAGGTGCCGCACGCGCTGCCCGGCCTGATCAAGGGGCTCGACATGGACAAGAAGCGCAAGGGCCTGATCGCCGACATGGCGGTGGTCGATCCGACCGCCGGCGGCAACCCGGTCAAGCTGACCAAGAAGGCGGCGCTGACGCTGCTGGAAAACGCCATCGCCGGCGCCGTCTGAGGCAACTTCAGCATTGCAAATCCATTTGGGAAAAAAGAGGCGAAGAAAGGGGGAAAGGATGAAAGGCAAGGCCGAAACTAGTTAGCCGGAAAAATAACGGCGTAGCGATTGCTACAGCCGGTTAAAAAGAGTTTACTTTTTCGTACTGCAGGGCATCGCTTTCACAAAGCTTTCATCTGGCTGTCACACGAAAACGATACCGCATCGCAGGCGTCCAACGGCGTCAGTTCAACGGAGAGAACACATGTTCAAATTCACGGGAAAACTGCTTTCCCTTTCGGCCGTCGCCCTGATGGCGACCTCTGCCATCTCGTCGGCCCAGTCCATGGATGAACTGGTCGCCGCAGCCAAGGCGGAAGGCCAGCTCACCACGATCGCGCTGCCGCACAGCTGGTGCGGCTATGGCGACGTCATCGCCGGCTTCAAGGCAAAATATCCGGGGATCACCGTCAACGAACTCAATCCCGATGCCGGCTCCGGCGACGAGATCGAGGCGATCAAGGCCAACAAGGACAATAAAGGCCCGCAGGCGCCTGATGTCATCGACGTCGGCCTGTCTTTCGGCCCGTCCGCCAAGGCAGATAACCTGATCCAACCCTACAAGGTGTCGACCTGGGATACGATCCCTGACAGCGCCAAGGATGCCGATGGCTTCTGGACCGGCGACTACTACGGCGTGCTCGCCTTCGGCGTGAACAAAGCCGTCGTGCAGAACGCGCCACAGGACTGGGCTGACCTGCAGAAGCCGGAATATGCCAACTCGGTGGCGCTCGCCGGTGACCCGCGCACGTCGAACAACGCCGTCATGTCGGTCTACGCTTCGGGCCTCGCGGCTGGCGGTACCGGCGGCCAGGACGCCGCCGCCAAGGGTCTGCAATTCTTCAAGCAGCTCAACGATGCCGGCAACTTCGTGCCGGTCGACGCTGAAGCGGCAGCCGTCGCCCAGGGCACGACGCCGATCGTGATGAACTGGGACTACAACCTGCTTGCCATGCGCGACAAGATGGCCGGCAATCCGGAAATCGAAATCGTCGTGCCAAAGGGAGCGGTGGTCGCAGGCGTCTACGTTCAGGCGATCAGTGCCTATGCGCCGCACCCGAATGCCGCCAAGTTGTGGATGGAGTATCTCTATTCGGACGAAGGCCAGCTCGGTTGGCTGAAGGGCTACTGCCACCCGATCCGCTTCAACGATCTCGCCAAGAAGGGCGTGATCCCGAAGGAGATGCTGGACAAGCTGCCGGCCGCCGAGAACTATGAAAAAGCGGTCTTCCCTACTTTGGACGAACAGAACGCTGCCAAGAAGGAAATCAGCACGAACTGGGATGCCATCGTTGGCGCCGTCGTGAAGTAATTCATAGGGCGCTGGGCGGTTCGCCGCCCGGCGCCCTATGCCAACTTCGGGAACTCCATGGCAGATTCCACAATGTCCCAGACAGCCAGCGTCAGTCCTGGCGCGCCGGAGATCAGCCGCCTTCGGCTGCCACTGCATTGGTTAGGCGTAACTCCGTTCTTCATTTTCGCGCTGCTCTTTCTGATCTTGCCCACGGTAGGGCTGGTCGCGGGCGCGTTCAAAAATGCAGCTGGCGACTATACGCTCGATAACATCATAGCGTTGTCGCAACCCAAGCTCGCGGCGGCCTATTGGGTATCCATTCAGATCAGCTTTGTTTCTGCGATCCTTGGCGCCTTGATCGGCCTGGCAATGGCCGTGGCAGTCGTTCGCGGAGGTTTGCCGTCGTGGTTACGCTCGGCGACCTTGACCTTCTCGGGCGTCGCCTCGAATTTCGCCGGCGTGCCGCTGGCATTCTCGTTCATCGCGACGCTAGGTCGGCTCGGAGTGGCGACAATCCTGTTGCGAGACATTTTCGGCATCAACATCTATTCGCTCGGCTTCAGTATCTTTTCGTTTTGGGGCCTAATCCTCACCTACCTTTATTTCCAGATTCCATTGATGATTGTCATCATCACGCCGGCGGTCGATGGGCTGAAGAAGGAATGGGGTGAAGCTGCCGCCACGCTCGGCGCAAGCAATTGGCAATATTGGCGCATGGTGGTCATCCCGGTCTTATGGCCGAGTTTTCTCGGTACGACGGTCCTCCTCTTTGCCAACGCGTTCGGGGCGGTCGCAACAGCCTATGCACTGACGGGGCCGTCACTCAACATCGTGCCCATCCAGCTGTTCGCGCAGATTCGCGGCGACGTGCTTTACAATCCGAATCTAGGCTACGCGCTTGCATTCGGCATGATAGTCATCACCGGCTTGGCCAACCTCTTCTATATCTTGTTCCAACGGCGAGCCGAGCGGTGGCTGAAATGAAGCAAGGCAGCCGCTTTTGGGCTTGGCTCGTTTTTGGCGTGGGAACCGCCTATTTTGTCCTGCCGCTTTTGGCGACCTTTGAATTCTCCTTGCGTAAGCGGCGCGGGGAATACTCCCTTGACGCCTACCGCTCAGTCTTCGAAGATCCGAATTTCCAGACGACATTTACCTACTCCGTCGTTGTGGCGGTTTTCACCATTCTTTTGGGCGTGCTCCTCGTTGTCCCGACGGCCTACTGGATTCGGCTGCGGCTACCGAATCTGCGGCCGCTCATAGAGTTCATCACTCTGCTGCCGCTGGTTATTCCCGCTATCGTCATCGTCTTCGGCTACATCAGAATGTTCGGTTCGAATTCAACGCTGCCTTTCCTGGCGACAGCGCGCGGCACCGATGTTCTGCTGGTCATCGGCTATGCAGTGCTGGCGCTGCCTTATATGTACCGGGCGGTCGATACCGGTCTCAGGACCATCGACGTCAGAACGCTCACCGAAGCCGCACAAATCCTCGGCGCCGGCTGGACCACCATCATCGCCCGCATCATCCTGCCGAACGTACTGATCGCCGTCTTATCCGGCGCGTTCCTGAGTTTTGCCATCGTCATCGGCGAGTTCACCATGGCCTCGCTGTTGAATCGCCCAGCCTTCGGCCCCTATCTGCAGAACATCGGCGCCAACAGTGCCTATGAGCCGTCGGCACTGGCGATCATTTCGTTCGCCATCACCTGGGGCTGCATGTCGCTGATCCAGATCCTGTCGCGCTTCGCGCCGAAATCGGCAAACCGCCCGAACTGATCGAAAGAAAAAGTCATGGCCGAGCCATTCCTCTCAATACAGCAGGTGCAAAAATCCTTCGGCGCCACCACCGTGGTGCAGGATTTCAACCTCGACGTCGAGCCGGGCGAATTCGTCTCCTTCCTCGGGCCATCGGGCTGCGGCAAGACGACGGTGCTGCGCATGGTCGCCGGCTTCGAGGAGCCGAGCGCCGGCAAGATCGTGGTGGCCGGCAAGGACATCACCCGGCTCAAGCCCAACCAGCGCAATGTCGGCATGGTGTTCCAGGCTTACGCGCTGTTTCCGAATCTGACCGTGGCGCAGAACATCGGCTTCGGGCTGAAGGTCGCGGGCATGCCCAAGCCCGATGCCGACAGGCGCGTTGCCGAGATGCTCGACCTCATCAAGCTGCCGCAGATGGGCGATCGCTATCCCTATCAGCTCTCCGGTGGCCAGCAGCAGCGTATCGCGCTGGCGCGGGCCATCGCGCCGAAGCCGAAGCTCCTGCTGCTCGACGAGCCGTTGTCGGCGCTCGATGCCAAGGTGCGCGTATCGCTGCGCGAGGAAATCCGCTCGATCCAGAAGAAGCTCGGCATCACCACCATCTTCGTCACCCACGATCAGGAAGAGGCGCTGTCGATTTCCGACCGCATCGCTGTGATGTATGGCGGCAAGGCCGAGCAAGTCGGCACGCCGTTCGAGATCTACAACCGACCGGCAACCAAATTCGTCGCCAATTTCGTCGGCACGCTGAACGTGCTGGAAGGCACGGTCACCGACGCGGCTTCGGGCAAGGTGCGCGTCAACTCGCAAGAGGTCTCGCTCAAGGGCAAGCTCAACGGCTCGAAGTCCGGGGACACGCTGTCGCTGGCGTTGCGGCCCGAGGCGATCTCGCTCGGCCGCCACCCCGGCCGCGACTCCAGCCTTTCGGGTGAAATCGCCGAGGTGCATTTCCTCGGTTCGGTGATCCGGGTGCGCGTCGGCATCGGCGGCAGCACGGTCTCGCTAGACACATTCAACAGCCCGGCAACGCCGCCGCCTGCAGTCGGCGAAAAGGCCGAGATTTCGTTCTCGTCCGGCGACATGCTTGTGCTGCATTGAGGCAGTTCTGGAAAAACTGTTCCACATTTTCCTGGGATCGCCTTCAGGCGATCCGCCAATAGACAGGCGGATTTGCCTCGGCGCGAGCAAAAGAACCGGATCTGCTCAGACCCAAGCTTGGTAGCGTGACAATTGTCGATCGGACGAATATACGGAGGTCGCGACGGTGTGATTTCCTGTGCTCCACATTTAGTCAGGAATGTTGCAATCGCGGTCAATCTCATGCGTCAAAAGAGACAAGCAGACCGCCAAGGGAAACCCGCTGGGGAGTGAAGATTGATCCTTGAATTGGAATTGTCTGCAGCCGGTTTTGTGACCTGCAGTTTGGGACATTTTGGCTGATGGGCTCCAGCAATTTCCTGGACTCTGAAGACGCTGTGCGCAGGTTGCCTGGTCATCCGGAACAGGCCGACTTGGCGCGCGCAGCGTATTTCCATCAACTGAAATCGATGCCGGCGCGCCGCTATCATGGAAGTGCCGAGTTGCGCCGCAATTTGCCGAAGCAGCTTGGGCGAGCCTTTGATCTCGGGGTGGGCAATGGAACCCTGTCTCTTGCGTCGGCGGCCGATGGATGGCAGGTCACGGCGGTTGAGCCGGACCCTAGCGCGTTGACCGGAACTGATGCGATTCGGGCGCCCGCCAGAAACACCGGTACGCGCATTGATGTCGTCGAAGCCGGTCACCTGGTATCGTTCATTTGTGAAAAGGAAGATCGTGATGTCGGCTAAAGGGGTCGAAGAAGCGCGGCCGATAACAGTCACTGATACCGCGGCTGACATCTACTCGGACAGTCAGTACCTTGCCAACAATCCTGACTGGCATCTGGCCGATACAGCCTGGAAGGCGCGCGAGATCGCAAACATCCTGGAGCGCAACAATGTTGTCTGGCGCGACGCCGTCGAGGTCGGCTGCGGCAGCGGCGGCATCGTCGGCAAATTGGCCGCGCAATATCCGGGCAGACCTATTCATGGATACGATATTTCCGAAGACGCAGCAAAACTCTGGCCGCTGCAAAAGGCGTCTGGCGCGATCTTCCACCACGAGGATTTTCTGGCGACCAAGTCAGTGCATGACCTTGTCATGCTGATCGACGTCTTCGAACATGTCGAAGACTATATGGGCTTTTTGCGGGCACTGCGCCCGCACGGCCGCTATCACGTTTTTCATATTCCTTTGGACCTTCACGTCCAGGGACTGGTTCGGCGAGCTTACATGCACGCACGTCAGAAGGTGGGGCATCTCCATTATTTCACGCGCGAGACCGCGCTTGCGACGCTTGAGGACACGGGTTACACGGTGGTCGATTGGCACTTTACCGACGTGGCGGGCGAAGCCAACGTTTCCACGAGGCCTCTGCGCACCAAATTGCTCAATCCAGTGCGCAAACTGATAGGCAGCGTTGCCCCCGCTACCAGCGCGCTGCTGCTGGGCGGCTTTTCCCTCATGGTGCTCTGCCGGCCGCGCGATGATCCGTCCGCCCCGGCTGCCATGCCCTTGTGAACTTCAGATAGCCGGAGAGAAATCCTGATGACGAATCCCCAACGCGTCCTCGTTACGGGCGGAGCTGGTTTCATAGGCTGGCGGTGCGCGCGAAATCTCGCCAAGGACGGCGCTCGGGTGTTGATCGCCGATAATCTTTCGGTCGGCATGCCGATGCCTGACATGGACGGATGCGAGACGCGGGAGATCGACATCCGCGACAAGAGTGGGATGGTAGAGTTGGCTGAGGGTTTCAAGCCCGACACCATTATCCACCTGGCGGCTATTCACCACATTCCGACATGCGAGCGACAGCGCGCCTATGCGTTGGACGTGAACGTGGTCGGCACCGAAATCGTCCTCGATGCTGCTGAAAAGGCTGGTGTCGGAACGGTCGTGCTGGCGTCCAGCGGCGCGGTGTACGACTGGGTCGATGCCCCGCTCGACGAGGATGCGACCAGGACCTGGCCTTGCGACAACTATGCTCTGTCCAAGCTGACCAATGAAAGCCAGCTTCGTTTCTGGGCCGACAGGACCGGCGGGAGGGGGCGTGTGGCGCGCATCTTCAACACTATCGGCCATGACGACCCCAATGCGCATCTCATTCCCGATATTCTCAACCAGCTCTACAATGCCAAGGGCCAGGCCAGGATCGCATTGGGCAATCTGAAACCGCGGCGCGACTACATCCATGCGGAGGATACCGCTGCCGGGGTGGCGGCTTTGGCCGGCGACACTGGTGAGGCGAGTTTCGATGTCATGAATATCGGTTCCGGCAGGGACGCATCGGTGGAGGAGCTTGTTCGCCTGATCGGAGCGGCGATGAAGGTCGATATCGAGATCGTCGAGGACAAGGCGCGCTTACGCAGGGTCGACCGCGCAACGCAACTGGCCAAGGTGGACAAGATCGGAAATCGAGTTGGCTGGTCCGCCAAGATCGAACTTCCAGCCGCCGTGGCCGATATCGTGCGCGGGTTTCCTTTCAGAAAGGCAGGCTGAGGCATCGAGGGGCGAAGATGATTACCGCGGGCTTCACGCTCATCGGCCGAGGCAACTGGTCAGGTGGGGAGACCTACCTGCGCAACATGCTCGGCGTTATTTCCAGCGAATTGGCCGGGAAGTTGCAGGCCAAGCTGTTCTTAACTCCGGCGCAGGCAGAAAAGATCGGCACATCGATGGATGCTTTCCTGGCCGCGCCGCCGATCGTCGATGCGAAGGTTGCTGATTTTGGCCGCGGTCGCAACGCCATCCGGGCGCTGGCCAGCGGCAGCGACGCCGATGCGGCACGGATACTAAGCCACGAAGGCGTCGACGTGGTGTTCGAGCCGGCGCAGTTCTACGGCAACCGTTTTCCGATTTCTGTCGTATCGTGGATTCCTGACTTCCAGCACCGACACTTGCCACACCTGTTCTCGCGCTCCATGTGGTGGCGTCGCGATTTGGGATACCGTCTGCAGACGTCCGGCAAACGCATCATCCTGTTGTCGAGCGATGACGCCAGGCGGGACTGCGAGACGTATTATCCCGCAGCACGCGGCAAGACGGCGGTCGTTCGGTTTGCAATCGATCTTGATCCGGCCCCGCATATAGCAAGGCAGGCGGAGGTGATCGCACGGTATGAACTGCCGCAGCGTTATTTCTACCTACCGAACCAGTTCTGGTCGCACAAGAACCATGGGCTTGTGATCAAAGCATTGGCGCACATATCGGCAAATGGCGGGCTTGATAAGGTTGCCCCCGTGATCTTGACCGGGCGAACCGAAGACCCGCGCAATCCCCGACATTTCGACCAGTTGCTGGCTAGCGCCAGGGAGGCCGGCGTGTCGGGTCATTTCCGTCATCTGGGCCTTGTGCCTTACGAGGATGTGTTCGGCCTCAACGCTGCTTCCGATGCTCTCATCAATCCTTCGCTGTTCGAGGGCTGGTCAACCACGGTCGAGGAAGCCAAGGCGCTCGGCACACGGATGCTCCTCTCGGATATCAGCCTTCATCGGGAGCAGGCGCCAAACGCGACGTTCTTTCCGGTCGACGATGCCGTGGCGTTAGCGTCCGCCATGGTCACCATGTCTCAGGGACCGGCGCGAACGCATGAAAAGGCCGAAAAGCTGCGTGCCGATCATGCGGCGCGTCGCCAGATGTATGCGGACGCGCTTCTTGGAGCATTCCAGCGCGCCGCCGCAGTTCGCTGACCGCCCTCAGTCATGATCGAACCGTCCAGGCCCCTGCCGTCGGTCGCTTTTCACGGTTATAACTGGGCATGGCGCTTTTTGAACTGACCCTTGTTCTTCTCCTGGCCGCGGTCGCCCTGACGGCGTTGTCACGGCGTCTGCAGATTCCCTATCCTTCGTTGCTGGCGCTGGCCGGCGCCGGCATAGCCTTCCTGCCGTTTGCACCGACCATCGAGATCGACCCGGAGCTGGCGCTCGCTCTGTTCATCGCGCCGGTGCTGCTCGACGCGGCCTATGACACGTCGCTGCGCGATCTCAACCGCTACAAGGTTTCGCTCATCCTGCTGGCGCTCGGCGCCGTCATCTTTACCACCGTGACCGTGGCATTTGTCGGTTGGACGATGGCAGGCCTGCCCATTGCCGCGGCCATAGCACTTGGGGCGATCGTGGCGCCGCCCGATGCCGTCGCAGCCGCGGCCGTGCTCGGACAGTTCAAGGTGCCGCACCGCATCACCGCCATCCTGGAAGGCGAGAGCCTGCTCAACGACGCCACGGCGCTGTTGATCTACAGGATGTCGGTTTCCGCAGCCGCCGGCTCCATCCTGTTCAGCAGTGCCGTACCAATGATCCTGCTGTCGACGGTTGGCAGCCTTGCCGCAGGCTATGTGCTCGGCCGGTTGTCTCTCGCGATACTCGGCCGCATCGACGACCCGGCGAGCGGCACCGTGGTGCAATTCGCCTCAACGTTCGGCGTCTGGATCCTGGCCGACAGGATAGGGCTTTCCGCCATCATCACGATCGTCGTCTATGCCATGACGATCGCACGTACGTCGCCGCGCCGCATGCCGGCAAGGAATCGTGTCAGTTCCTACTCGGTCTGGGAGACGGCGGTGTTCGTGCTCAATGTCTTGGCCTTCGTTCTGATGGGACTTCAGGCACGGTTGATCGTCGGCCGCCTTGCTGAGCAGGGGCAGGTCGAAGCATTCATCTTCGCCGCAGCCGTGCTGGCTGTCGTCATCGTCTCGCGGCTGGTCTGGGTGCTGGGCTGTGGCGCGATTCTCAGAAGGCTGGCACGTCTGGGCGATGAGGACAGGCGGAGAGACGCTCCGACATTTCGCGGCGGCGTGCTCATCGGCTGGTGCGGCATGCGCGGCCTGGTGACGCTTGCGGCAGCCTTCGCCTTGCCGGCCGATTTTCCCGGCCGCGACCCGATCGTGCTCGCCGCTTTCACTGTCGTGCTCGGCACGCTGGTGCTGCAAGGCGTCAGCCTGAAGCCGTTGCTGCTTCTGCTCAATTTCGACCCCGACCAGACCGTCGACCGGGAGGTCGCGCAGGCGCGCGTCGCCATCATGCAGGCGGCGCTGGACGTGCTGAGCGGCAAGACATCGAGTGCGGCAGGGGCGGTGCGAGAGCAATATGCGGCGCAGCGCGCCATCGCCGAAAACCCGGAGGATGCCCAGGCCGCGACCGAGTATGACAGATTGCGTCTTTATGCCATCAAGAGCCAGCGCGATGCGCTGGAGCGTTTGCGCATCGACGGAACGATCGGCGACGAAGCCTACCACCGCCTTGAGGAAGAAATCGACTGGTCGGAACTGGCAGCATCCCCGCCCGGTCGGTTCCAGCCGCTGACCACTTAAAGCGCGTCGCGTTTGGACAGCCTCTTGCGACGCGCTTTAAGTTTTTGTCTCTATGCATGTCGTTATCCCAAAACCGCTGCGCACTTTTGGGCGACAAGCATTAGCATCTGGCCCAAGCTCCCTCCGCCCGGCTGCACATTGCAAGGCTGTCAGCGAACGGCTACTGCCAGCAGGAAACTGAGCCGGATAAGCAATGAAGCTGGTCAGCTACAACATCCAGTACGGCTTCGGCAGCGATGGCCGCTACGATCTGGCGCGCTGCGCCAAGGTCGTTGCCGGCGCCGACATCATCGCCTTACAGGAAGTGGAGCGGCACTGGTTGCGCAGCAACGAGGACGACCAGCCGGAACTTCTTTCGCAATTGCTGCCCGACTACCATTGGGTCTATGGCCCGGCCTTCGACATGGATGCCAGCCGACGGCGTGAAGGCCGCATCGTCAACCGGCGGCGGCAATTCGGCACCATGCTTCTGTCGAAGCTGCCGATCGCCTGGTCGCGGCTGCACACGCTGCCGCTCAGGCGCACGCTGCGGCCGCTCAACACCCGCAATGCCGCACTCGAGTGCATGATCCGCACCCCTGCCGGCCCGGTGCGGGTGCTGTCGCTGCATCTGGCACATATTGCCGCCGAGGAGCGGCTGGAGCAGATCGAATACCTGCTCGCCGAGCATCACCGGGCGCCGTCCGAGGGCGGGCCATGGAGCGGTGCCGACGATGAGCCGGCGCGCAACTGGAGCAATGGCGAACAGGAGCCGGAAAGCCCGCTGGCGGCGATCTGGATGGGCGACTTCAACATGGAGCCGGGCAGCGCCGAGTACCGCCGCATCGCCGGCAGCGCGCCCTATCATCGCGGTGCCGCCTATCTCGACGGTTTTGTCGATGCCGCCGCCGTCGCCATGGAACCGACAACGGATTTCCATACCCATGTGAAGACCATCGACGGCAGAGTAGCAAAGCGCCGGCTCGACCATTGCTTCGTCGGCGGCATGTTTGCCGGGCGCGTGCGTTCGGTCAGTGCCGATGTCGGCCAAATCGCCTCCGATCATTTTCCGCTCTGGGTCGATATCGACATGGAAGCGCCGGTAGCCACCGGGATCGGCGGCGGATGAGCCGCCGATGAGCCTGTTTGTCTTTTTCGCGGTGCTTGCCGCTGCGGCCATGCATGCGATCTGGAACGCGCTGGTCAAGGTCCATCTCGACCGTTTCCTGTCGATTACGCTGATGACGGCCGGCATGGGTGCCGCCGCGCTGGTGACGTTGCCTTTCGTCGAGGTGCCGAAGCCGGAAGTGTGGCCATACATCCTCGCCTCGGTTGTCTTCCACATGGGCTACAGGACGTTCCTGATCGGTGCCTACAAGGCCGGCGATTTCGCCCAGACCTATCCGCTGGCGCGCGGCACCGCGCCGCTATTGGCTGCTTTGGGGGGCATTGTGGTTGTGGCCGAGATGCCGGCGCCGCTCGCTATCGTCGGCATCGTCTTGTTGTCGGCGGGCACGCTGGTGCTGTCGTTTCGCGGCGGCGCGCATCTGGAGAAGTTGAACCTGCGCGCCGTCGGCTTCGCGCTGGGCACATCGATCTTCATCGCCAGCTATACGCTGTCGGACGGCAGCGGCGCGCGGCTCGCCGCCACCGCGTCGAGTTATGCGGCCTGGCTGTTCGTCTGCGACGCGCTGTGGGCGCTGGTGCTGTGCGTCGTCTTTCGCGGCCCACGGGCGCTGCCGGTGCTGGCGCGCGACTGGAAGGCGGGAATCTATACCGGCGTGCTCAGCGGCGGCGCCTACTGGATCGTGATGTGGGCGATGACCAAGGCTCCGATCGCCTCGGTGGCGTCGCTGCGCGAAACATCGATCCTGTTCGCCATGATGATCTCGGTGTTCGCGCTCGGCGAGAAGATGACGGCATGGCGAGGTGCTGCGGTGCTTAGCATCGTCGCCGGCGTCGTTGCGCTGAGACTGGGATAGTCACGCGATCTCCAGGTCGCACACTATCAGCCCGTCCGTGCCACCTTCGAGCGCCGCGACCAGTCTCGCGCCGGCTCGCTGGTGCGCTTCATGCTCCAGATAGGCATCGCGTGCCGCCGCATCGCGAAAGTCGATGGTGAAGCCGTGCGTGAAGCCGCGGGCGAAGGGTTCTGGGCTGGTGTTGGCGCTGAACTCGACCTTGCCCATGCCGTCGATCACCGGCCGCAACGCTTCGAGATCGCCATGGATTGCCGCGCGCTCGGCGATGGCGACATCGTTGCGGAATCTGACGAAAACACAGTGCCTGATCATTCTTTGTCCCTCATGCCGCTCGGTTGGTGGAAAACACCGCCGGCGGCAGCGGCTCCCGGCCAAGGATCAGATCGGCGCCCTTTTCGCCTACCATGATCGTCGGCGCGTTGGTGTTGGAGGAGGGGATGCGCGGCATCACCGAGGCGTCGCAGACGCGCAGGCCCTCGATGCCGCGCAGCTTGAGATCGGGCGTTACCACGCTCATCGCATCGTGGCCCATGCGGCAGGTGCCGACCGGGTGGTGGTCGGTCTTGGAACTGCGGCAGGCGTAGTCGAACAGTTCGTCGCCGGTCTGCAGGTCGGGTCCCGGTAGTACCTCGCGCAGCACGTAGGGCTGCAGCGCCTTCTGCCGCATGATCTCGCGCGCCAGCCTCAGCCCCTTGATCGACATGTCGCGGTCACAGGGATCGGACCAATAGTTCGGATCGATCAGCGGGCGGTCGGCCGGGTCGGCACTGTTCAGCCGCACCGTGCCGCGCGAGCGCGGGCGCAGGAAGGCCGAGTTCAGTGTCACGCCCGGATTGTTCAGCTTCTCGATGCCGGCCTCGATGCCGGAGCCGAGGCCGAGATGCAGCTGGATATCGGGAGAGGCGGCGGTCGGATCGGCGTACCAGAAGCCGCCGGTCTCGAACAGGCTGGAGGCCACGGGGCCCTTCTTCAGGAGAAGATACTGCAGGCCGGCCCACGCCGTCCAGTGCAGCTTGGCGTAGTTGTCATAGGTGTGGTTGCCGGTGCATTCGGCGATGACGAACAGGTCGAGATGATCCTGCAGATTGGAGCCGACGCCGGGCAAATCGTGCACCGGCGTCACGCCGACCGCCTTCAGATGGTCGGCCGGGCCGATGCCCGACTGCATCAGAAGCTTCGGCGAGCCGATGGCGCCGGACGAGACGATCACCTCGCGTTCGGCGTGCAGGGTCGTTGGCTGGCCGCCCGGCCCGTCGACGATCTCGACGCCGACGGCGCGGCCCTTGTCGACGACGATGCGTGTCACCAGAACGCCGGTCCTGACGGTGAGATTCTTGCGCTCGCGGATCGGCCTGAGATAGGCGACCGAGGCGGAGGAGCGTTTTGCGTCCTTCTGCGTCAATTGGTAGTAGCCGACGCCCTCCTGGCTGGCGCCGTTGAAGTCGGGATTAAAGGGAATGCCCATCTCTTGTCCGGCACGGAAATAGGCCTCGCAGATCGGCAGCGGCGCGATCGGGTTCGATACGCCGAGCGGGCCTTGGTCGCCGTGAAAATCGTTGGCATAGCGCTGGTTGTTCTCGGCGCGCTTGAAATAGGGCAGCACGTCGCGATAGCCCCAACCGGCAAGGCCTTCTTCCTTCTCCCAGGCATCGTAGTCGCGTGCGTTGCCGCGCGTGTAGATCTGGGCGTTGATCGAAGAGCCGCCGCCGATCACCTTGGCCTGCGTGTACCGGAAGACGCGATCGTTCATGTACTTTTGCGGCACCGTCGACCAGCCCCAGGCGGCGATGCCCTTGGTCATCTTGGCAAAACCGGCCGGCATGTGGATCAAGGGATGCCAGTCCTTGCCGCCGGCTTCGAGCAGCAGCACCTGATGCGACGGATCTTCGCTCAGCCGATTGGCGAGTACGCAGCCGGCCGGGCCGGCGCCGACAATTATGTAGTCAGTCATGGGATGTAGTCGATCATGGCGTCACCTGTTCATAGCCTCGGCACGGACAGCGCGCCGTCGACATTGATGACCGAGCCGGTCGAAAAGCCGAGCTTGCCCCCGGCGAGCGCCGCCACGGCGGCACCGATATCCTTGCTCTCGCCCCAGCGCATTGCCGGCACCAGGCCGCCGTCGATCAATCCGTCATATTTGGCGGTGACACCCGCGGTCATGTCGGTGCGGATGATGCCCGGCCGCACTTCGAACACGGCGATGTTTTCGGCGGCAAGCCGCAGCGCCAGGTTCTTCACCCACATCGAAAGCCCGGCCTTGGAAATGCAGTAATCGGAGCGTTCCGGCGAGGCCATGGCGGCACTGACCGAAGTGATGGTGATGATCGACCTCGCACCATCGCTCGGCAAGTCGAGCATCGCTTTGGCAACGGCCTGGCTGAGGAATACGGTGCCGCGCAGATTGATGCTGAGCACTCGGTCGAAATTTTCCGGCTTGAGTTCAAGCAGGTCGCCGCGCAGGACGGTGCCGATGCCAGCATTGTTGACCAGGCAGTCGATGCGGCCGAAGGCGCTTGTCGCGGCATCGATCAGCGCTGCATGGTCGTCGAGGTCGGCGATGTCGCCGCTGACATAGGCGAACTTCGCGCCGCGCCCGGTGATGTCGGCGGCGAGCCCGTCGGCGGCTTCGTTGGCAAGGTCGGCGACGAGGATGTCGAAGCCGGCGCTGGCCAGCGCCTCGGCGCAGGCAAGGCCGATGCCGCGCGCGCCGCCGGTGACGATCGCTGCCGGGCGGCTCATGTTGCGAGCTCCGTCTTGCGGATGTGGTCGGCGACGCGCAGCGCCTGTGCGGCGATCGACAGCGCCGGATTGACGGCGGCCGAATTCGGCAGGAAGCCGGCATCGACGACGAACAAATTGCTGTGGTCGAAGGAGCGGCAGAATGGGTCGAGCGGCGAGGTCGCCGGGTCATTGCCCATCTTCACCGTGCCGCACTGGTGCGAGGGCGTGCGCTTGTCGAACGGCCGCGACAGGACGATCGGATAGCCGCAGGCGCGGAAATTCTCGCGCATCACCTTGGTCAGCCCGTCGAGCGACTGCATGTTGGAGCGCCGCCACTGCATGACGATGTCCTTGCCGTCGACCATGATGCGGCTCTCGGGATCGGGCAGGTCCTCGCACATCAGATACCAGTCGACGGCGCGGCCGGCCATGAAATCGAGCGCGAATTTGGGCGCGCGCCTGACATTGGCCTTGAGGATGTTGCCGTCGATCTTGCCGAGGAGTTGGACATTGCCGAGCGGCTTGCCGCCCTTGCCGTCGGACAGATAATAGTCGTTCAGCATCAGCGTCTTCTGGTAGACGGATTTGTTCCGGCGGCGCGGATCGATCGCCAGCATGGCGCTCGAATTGTGGTTCATGAAGTTGCGGCCGACCTGGTCGGAGCGGTTGGCCAGGCCTTTGCCGCCGCCTTTGCCGTTGGGGGAAGGCGAACGCAGCAGGATGGCGGCGGAATTGACCGCGCCGGCCGACAGGATGACCAGCTTCGGCGCGACGCTCTTCAGCGTACCGTTCTGTCGATAATGGACGGCGGCGATCGTCCTGGCGTCCGGCGATGCTTCGAGATGTTCGACATGCGCGCCGGTCTCGAGCTTGATGTTCTGGTCGGCAAGGGCCGACGCCAGCGGCCCCGTTTGCGCGTCGACCTTGCCGGCGCCGGTGTTGGGAAACGCATCCCACGGCGTGCTGCCGTCTTTCAGCCAGGCTTCGATGTCGACGCCGAGCGGCAGCGATGCCGGATGCAGGCCCAGGCTCTTCAACTCGGCGCGCGCACGCGCGATAGGCGGCTCGTCGGGTACCGGGCCGAAAGGGTAGGGCGTCGAGTGGAACGGCTCGGTCGGGTCTTCGCCGAGCGCACCACGCACGCGAAAAAGCTGCTCGGCCCTGGAATACCAGGGTTCGAATTCCTCATAGGAAAACGGCCAGGCCGGCGAGATGCCGCCATAGTGCTCCATCTCCGAAAAGTCTTGCCTGCGGTAGCGGATCAGCACCGCGCCGTAGAATTTCGAATTGCCGCCGACATAGTAGTAATTGCCAGGGTTGAACGCGGCACCCCCGGCCTCGAGCCACATCTCCTTCGGCCGGTAGTGGCCATCGACGAAGATGGCGCGGGTGTCGCGTGTATGCGGCGTCGCCGGCAGCGGTTCGCCGCGCTCCAGCATCAGGATCGAGGCGCCACCGCCGGCAAGGCCGGAAGCGATCGTGGCGCCGCCTATGCCGGAGCCGATGATGACGATATCTGGATTTGTCATGGCCGTCAGACGATGCGTCTCTCGGTCGCCGGATCGAAGAACACCGCCTTGGTCAGGTTGAAGGCGAGCGGCGTGACCGTGCCGGGCTGGATGTTGGCGTCGGCGCGCAGCCGCGCCACCACCGCCTTGCCGCCGAGATTGGTGACCGCGAACGTATCCGAGCCGGCCGGCTCGATGACCTCGATGTGACAGTCGGCGCGGGCGATGTTCGAGGCGTTGCGTTCGGCCCCTTCGGGATCGGTCAGTGCTTCCGGGCGGACGCCGAAGATGATCGGTTTTCCCTGGAACGCCGACAGGCCGGCCGGCGCATTGGCCAGCGGCAGCGAGATCGGCTGGCGCGCCTCGCGCTCCATGACGACGGAGAAGCCGCTGCCGTTGCTGCCGATCGTCGCCGGGATCAGGTTCATCGCCGGCGAGCCCATGAAGTCAGCAACAAACAGGTTGACCGGATTGTTATAGATTTCGGCCGGCGTACCGAACTGCTGCACCTCGCCGTCGCGCATCACCGCGATCTTGGTGGCCAGCGTCATCGCCTCGATCTGGTCGTGCGTGACGTAGACGATGGTGGTGCCGGTGGTGGCGTGCAGGCGCTTGATCTCGATGCGCATGTCGACGCGCAGCTTGGCGTCGAGGTTGGACAAAGGCTCGTCGAACAGGAACAGCTTTGGATCGCGCACCAGTGCCCGGCCCATGGCGACGCGCTGGCGCTGGCCGCCGGAAAGCTGGCTTGGCTTGCGCTTCAGCAAATGGCCGATCTGCAGGACCTTCGCCACCTTGTCGATGGCCTTCTGGCGCTCGTCGGCCGGCACGCCGCGCATCTCCATGCCGAAGGCGATATTGCCGGCGACCGTCATGTTCGGATAGAGCGCGTAGCTCTGGAAGACCATCGCGATGTCGCGCTTGGAGGGGTGGAGATCGTTGATCGTGCGTCCGTCGACGCGGATTTCGCCTTCGGTGATGGTCTCCAGGCCGGCAATGGTGTTGAGCAGCGTGGACTTGCCGCAACCGGAGGGCCCGACCAGCACGAGAAAGCCGCCCTTTTCGAGGTCGAGATCGATGCCTTTCAGGATCTCGACCGCTCCGAAACGCTTCTTCAACCCGTCAATTTCCAGAAAAGCCATGCGATTATCCTTTGACGGCGCCGGCCATCAGGCCGCGCACGAAATAGCGGCCGGCGAGCACATAGACGAGGAGCGTCGGCAGCGCGGCGATCATCGCCGCCGCCATGTTGACGTTGTATTCGACGACGCCGGTCGAGGTGTTGACGACGTTGTTCAGCGCCACGGTCATCGGCATCACGTCGCCGGAGCCGGCATAGGCGGAGGCAAAGAGGAAGTCGTTCCAGATATTGGTGAACTGGTAGATCACCGTCACCACGATGATCGGCAGCGAGTTGGGCAGCATGATGCGCCGGAAGATCTGGAAGAAGCTGGCGCCGTCGATCTGCGCCGCCTTCACCAATTCATTCGGAAACGCTTCGTAGTAATTGCGGAAGAACAGGGTGGTGAAGCCGATGCCGTAGACGACGTGGACGAACACCAGGTTCACCGTCGGATTGCCGAAGCCGAAGGTGAGGCCGGTCGCGTTCTGCAGTTTGACGCCGAACCGGCCGAAGCTGCCGAGGATCGTTGCCATCGGCAAGAGAACCGATTGGAACGGGATGAAGCAGGCAAACAGCATCAGCCCGAACACCAGCGTCGCCCCGCGAAAGCGCCACTTCGTCAGCACATAGCCGTTGAGCGCGCCGAGCAGGGTCGAGATGACGACCGCTGGAACCACCATCTTGATCGAGTTCCAGAAATAACCCTTCATGCCGACGCAGGTGAGACCCGAGCAGACCTCGCTCCACGCCCTTATCCAGGGTGCGAAAGTCGGCGCTTGCGGCAGCGCCAGCATGTTGCCGTTCTGGATTTCGTCCATGGTCTTGAACGAGGTCACCAGCATGACGAATAGCGGCATCAGGTAGAACAGCGCGAACAGCGCCAGCAGCCCGTAGATGACGATGCGGTTGACCGTCCTGGCGCGGATACCGCCAGTGTTCTGGCGAGCAGGAGTGGCCACGGCGCTCATCGCGGCTTCTCCCGGAGCTCGGAATAGAGATAGGGAACGATGATCGCGGTGATGGTCATCAGCATGATCACGGCGCTGGCCGAGCCGACGGCCATTTCGTTGCGCTTGAAGGTGTACTCATACATGAAGTTCGACGGCAGCCAAGCCGAGCCGCCCGGCCCGCCGCTGGTCAGCGCGACGACCAGATCGTAGGACTTGATGGCGAGATGCGCGAGCACGATCAACGCCGAAAGGAAGATCGGCCGCAGCAGCGGAATGACGATGCGGCGGTAGAGCTGGAAGGTGGTGGCGCCGTCGATCTGCGCCGCCTTCATGATCTCGCCGTCGATCCCGCGCAGGCCGGCCAGGAACATCGCCATGATAAAGCCCGAAGCCTGCCAGACGCCGGCGATGACCACCGTGTAGATGACGAAATCCTTGTTCTTGATCCAGTCGAAATGGAAGCTCGTCCAGCCCCACTGGTGCAACGTCTGCTCGAGGCCGAGGCCGGGGTCGAGAAACCATTTCCAGGCAACGCCGGTGACGATGAAGGACAGTGCCATGGGGTAGAGATAGATCGGCCGCAACATGCCTTCGCCGCGGATCTTCTGATCAAGCAGGATCGCCAGGAACAGGCCGAGTGCCAAGCAGATGGAAATATAGAGGAAGCCGAAAATCCCCATATTGGTGATCGACGTGTACCAGCTGGACGGCGGATCGCTTTCGAAGGTCCAGCGCCATAGCCGCTGATAGGCGCGTGGCCCGGTGATGGCGTAGGAGGGAAAGGTCTTGGAGTTGGTGAAGGACAGATAGATCGTCCACAGGATGAAGCCGTAGACGAAGACGACGGAGGCGGCAAAGCTTGGCGCTAGCACGAGCTTCGGCAGCGCGTCCTGAAGGCGCGAGCGCACAGAGGCGCCCGGACGGGCATCGTGCTCCGGCGTCAGCGTGATACTGGTTTCAGCAACTGTACTCATCTGTCCATTCCGTATGGCGGGTCCGGAATTCGGCTGTCGCGGGCTCTGCGGCACGAAAGCGTGCCGGTCGGCGCAACCGCAAAACCTCGCCGCAGGGAAATCTCCCCGGCTTGCGCCGGGGAGATCATTCACATCGGCGGTGCCTTACTTGGCGTCTTCGATCGCGCTGACCAGTTGGGTCACGGCCTCGTCCGAGGTCTTGATCTGGCCGTGCACGAACTTCGAGACGACATCCTTGTAGGCGTTGGCAACCGCCGGAGGCGCGCCATAGCCTTGCGCCAGCGAACCGAACAGCGTGCCGCCTTCATTGGCGGCCTTCAAATCGGCCATGCCCTTCTTGCCGCAAGCGTCGAAATCGGTGTCCGGCACGTCGGTGCGGGCCGGAACAGAGCCCTTGACGACGTTGAAGGCCGACTGGAAGCTCTTCGACAGAGTGGCGGTGGCCAAGGCGATCTGGGCGGCCTTGCGGTCCTCCGGAACGTTGAACATGCCGAACATGTCGGAGTTGTAGACGACGCTGCCATCGGTGCCGGGGAAGCGGTAGCACAGGAAGTCGGTGCCGGGGACCTTCTTGGCGGCGTTGAATTCGCCCTTGGCCCAGTCACCCATCACCTGCACCAACGCATCGCCCTTGATGACCATGGCGGTGGCGAGGTTCCAGTCCCGGCCCGAGAAGTTCGGGTCGACATAGGTGACGAGCTTGGCGAGATTGTCGAACGACTTCTTCATCGTGTCGGACTTCAGCGACTCCTCGTCGAGGTCGTTGAAGGCCTTCTTGTAGAACTCGGGCCCGCCGGTCGACAGCACGACCGAGTCGAACATGGTGGCTTCCTGCCAATTCTGGCCGCCCAGCGCGAGCGGGATGACGCCCGCCGCCTTGGCTTTGTCGAGCAGCGCGATGAAGTCGTCGAAGGTCTTGGGCTCGGTGCCGCCGATCTTGTCCATCACCGCCTTGTTGATCCACAGCCAGTTGACCGAGTGGACGTTGACCGGGGCCGCGACCCACTTGCCGTCATAGACCGAGAATTTCTGCAGGGCCGCGGGAACGGACTTGTCCCAGCCTTCCTTTATCGCCGTCTCGGTCAGGTCGCCCATGACGCCGGCTGCGGCGTAGTCGAGCACGGTATAGCCAAGCATCTGCGAGGCGGTCGGGTAGTTGCCGGCCGCCACCATCGCCTTCAGCGCGGTCATGGCGGCGTCGCCGCCGCCGCCGGCCACCGGCACGTCCTTCCAGGCAAAGCCTTCCTTGGCCAGATCCTGCTTGAGCACGTTCAGAGCGGCAGCTTCGCCGCCCGACGTCCACCAATGCAGCATCTGGACTTCCTTGACGTCCTCGGCATGGGCCGCGAACGCAACGCCCGACGCGAGTGCCGTCCCGATAAGCAGTTTGCGCAACATGTACTTCCTCCCTTGTTGAACTTACAACGACCGGCGGATGGCCACCGGGTTCTTCCCAACTCAGCCGACCCACCATCCGGTGCGCTGGCCGCGATGAAACTGGATTGTCTTTTCCTCGGTATAATCCTCGACGGCGCGCTTGCCGAGTTCGCGTCCCAAACCGGACTGCTTGTAGCCGCCGAAAGGCAGTTCGGGGTAACCCTCCATGAACGTGTTCATCCAAACGGTTCCCGAACGCACATTCCGCGCCACCGACATGCACGTATCGATGCTGGCGCTCCACACGCCCGCCGACAGACCATAGGGCGTGTTGTTGGCGATGTGCAACGCCCTTTCAATCGATTCAAAAGTCAGCACCGAGAGCACCGGACCGAACACTTCCTCGCGCGCAATGGCCATGTCTTCGGTGACGTCGCGAATGATGGTCGGGTCGAGATACTGGCCGGCGCTGGAAGCAAGTTGCTTGCCGCCAGTATAAATCCGGCTGCCGTCGTTTTCCGCTGCCGTCACGTAGCCGGTGACCTTGGCCACATGGTCGGCGGAGATCATCGCGCCAACCTTGGTGCGGTCGTCGAGCGGGTCGCCGACAACCACCTTGGCGGTGAGGGCTTTGACGGCGCCGAGGAACTCGTCGGCGATCGCCTCATGGACGATCAGCCGGCTGCCGGCATTGCAACATTCGCCGGCATTGAAGAAGCCGCCGAATACCGCCGCGTCGGCGGCGGCCTCGAGGTCGGCGTCGGGAAAGACGATCTGGCCGTTCTTGCCGCCGAGCTCCATCGAGACTTTCTTCAGCGAGTTGGCGGCAGACGCCATGGTCATCTTGCCGACGCGGGTGGAGCCGGTGAACGACACCATTTCGACCAGCGGATGGCTGACCATCGGTGCGCCGACATCGGCGCCCAGCCCGGCAAGGATGTTGACGACGCCATCGGGCAAGCCGGCCTGCATCAGGATCTCGCCGAGCACGAAGGTCGAGGCCGAGGTCATCTCGCTCGGCTTGACCACCGCCGTGCAGCCGGCGGCGAGCGCGAAGGGCAGTTTCTGGCTGACGATAAGGAACGGGAAATTCCACGGCGTGATGATCGAGACGACGCCGATCGGTTCGCGCAGCACGACACCGAGCATGGCATCGCCGAGATTGGCGTAGCTTTCGCCGTGAAGCGTGCGGGCGAGTGCCGCAGCATAGCGCCAGATGTCGATGGCGCCGCCGATCTCGCCGCGCGCCTGGGCAATCGGCTTGCCGGATTCCAGCGCGTCGAGCCGGGCAATCTCGTCCAGTCGCGCCTCGATCAGGCCAGCCGTCTTGAGCAGGATCGCGGCGCGCTCGGCGGCTTTCATGCGCGGCCACGGGCCGGTCTCGAAGGCCTTGTGCGCGGCCTGTACCGCCGCCTCGACGTCCGCCGCGCCGGCTTGCGCATAGCGCGAAACGGTGAAGCCGTGGCCGGGGCTGCTGCGCTCCAGCGTGCGGCCGTCCTGGGCATCGACGAACTTGCCGTCGATCAGCAGCCGGTAGCTTTTCGGCGCTGCGGCTGCCTCGGCGGGCATAGTGATGTTAAGAGGCGCGTTCATGTGAGTTTCAGGTTCCTAAGATCTTGAGAACGCCGGCTTCTGCTTGGCTTTGAAAGCCTCGACGCCAGCCCTGAGATCGCTTGTCAGCGCAATGAAGCCGCTGGCGAGCGCTTCGGTCGCGGCGGCACTCTCCTCGCCTTCGGCAATGGCAATCATCAGCTTGGCAGCCTCGGCCGCCAGCGGCCCGCGCTCGGCGATCTTGCCGGCCCAGGCCTTGGCTTCGGCGAACGCCTTACCGGTCTCGACCACCCGGTCGACAATCCCCAGAACAAGAGCCTCGGTAGCCAGAAACACTTCGCCGCCGAGCGCCATCCGCCGCACTGCCTGCGCACCGAAGCGGCGCACGGCGCGCTGGGTGCCGGACCAGCCGGGAACGACGCCGATCGAGGTTTCGGGGAACCCCAGCTTCACCTGTGTTTCCGCCACGCGGAAGTCTGCAGCCGCCGCCAGTTCCAGCCCGCCGCCCAGCGCATGGCCGGCAAGCACGGCGATCGTCGGCTGCCGCAGCCGCGCCAGCCGATCAAAGACGCGGTGGCCGTAGCGCACCCATTGCACCTGGAAATCGGCGGCGCTCATTTCTGCCCAAGCCTCGACATCGCCGCCGGCGCAAAAGCCCTTGCCTTCGCCGCAGATCAGCACGATGCGGACGGTCTGCGCCGCCTCGGCTTCGTCGAGCGCTGCTTCCAGCGCCCGCAGCATCGGAATATCGAGCGCGTTGAATTTCTCCGGCCGGCGCAGCGTGGCAATGCCTATGGCGCCGTCGGTTTCAAAGGTTACCAGACGCTCAGCCATGTGCGCCCCCAAGCGACGCGCCGCCATTGAGCGACAGGCCGATCGGCCGGTCCCGGTAGAGCGCATCCGGTGTGATTTTCAGGTCGTTGGCGACGGCGAGCGGGATCTCGGCCTGCGCCAGCACATCGCGCTCGAGGTCGATGCCCGGCGCCAACTCGGTCACCATCAGCCCCGCCGGCGTCAGCTTCATCACGCAACGCTCGGTGACATAGGTGATATCCTGTCCCTGCGCGACGGCACGCTTGCCCGAGAAGGAGATATGCTCGACCTCGTCGACGACTTTTTTGACCTTGCCCTCCTGGTCGATGCGGATGCTGCCACCGGCAAGCGACAGCTTGGCGCCGGCGTTGAAGAAACCGGAAAAGACGATCTTCTTCGCCCGCGCGGTGATGTCGACGAAGCCGCCGGCGCCGGCGGTGACATGCGGCCGCGCCGAAAGCTTCGAGACATTGACAGAGCCGTGGCGGTCGATCTGCAGGAAGGACAGCAGCGAGGCGTCGAAGCCGCCAGCCTGAAAATAGATGAACTGGTGCGGCGAGGGCATGAAAGCGTCGGCGTTCGACGAGCAGCCGAACTTGAAGTCGAGCAGCGGCACGCCGCCAACCGCGCCCTGTTCGATGACCCAGGTGACCTTGCCGTGCTGGCCTTCCTCGAGCAGGATGCGCGGCACATTGGCCGAGATGCCGAAGCCGATATTGACGGCCATGCCGTCGGCAAGCTCCATGGCGACGCGGCGGGCAATGACCTTCTGGACGTTCATTTCAGCGTTGCGAAAGCTCGACAGTGGCCGGAAGATCTCGCCGGAGATGGCCGGATCGTAGGGCGTCAGCGTCGTCTGCAACTGGTCGGGCGCCACCACGATATGATCGACCAGCACGCCGGGCACACGCACATCGTGCGGCTTCAGCGTGCCGTTCTCGACGACGCGCTTGACCTGCGCGATGACGATGCCGCCATTGTTGCGAGCGGCCAGCGCCTGTTCGAGGCCGCCGAGATAGGCGCCTTCATGCTCATAGGTGAGGTTGCCGCGCTCGTCGGCGGTGGTGGCGCGGATGATCGCGACCTGCGGCACGATCGAGCGGAAATAGAGCCACTCCTCGCCATCGAACTGCTGCACGGAAACGATCGGCTCGCTGGCGGCGGCATTCATGGCGCAGCCTTGGTGGCGCGGGTCGGCGAAGGTGTCGAGCCCGACCTTGGTCAGCACCCCGGGGCGCTTGGCGGCGGCCTCGCGATGCATGTCGAACAGGATGCCGGACGGCACGTTATAGGCGGCGACCGAATTGTCGCCGATCATCTTCCAGATCTGCGGCGGTTCGGACGAGGACGGCCCGGATGGATAGGAGCCGCACAAAGTGCGCTTCAACAAGCCGGGCTTGGCGAGATGATCAATGCCCTTGATGCCGTACATGTCGCCGGCGGCGATCGGGTGCAGCGTCGTGATATCCTTGGGATGCCCATCCGCGTCGAAGCGCTCGCCGATGGCGGCCAGCACCGCGTCCGGACAGCCGAGGCCGCTCGACGACGACACGGAAACGACCATGCCATCCCTGATCAGGCCGGCAGCCTCAGCCGCGGAGACGAGCTTGCTCACCCAGCGCTCCCGAGCTTCGGGTCGATGGCAACGGCCTTGCCGGACCTGGCCGACTGCAATGCCGCTTCGGCCGCGGTCAGCGACCAGACGCCGTCCTCGCCGGTGCCGGAAGGCTGGCCCTCGCCGCGGATCGCCGCGTGGAATTGGCGCAGCGAACGGGCATAGAGGTCTTCGCGATCGAAGCTCAATTCCTCCTCGCCCTGTGCCGTTCGCAGCAACACAGAGCCGACTGGCTTCTGCGTCATCACGTCCCTGCCGATCAGCGAGCCTTCGGTGCCATGCACCTCGAAGCCGGTCCCGGCGAACTTGGTGGTGAAGCCCTCATGCGACTGGGCGATGACGCCCGATGCGAAGCGCCAGAGGCACATGGCGCCGTCTTCCAGCCCGCCGGCGGCCATGCCGGCCGATTGTGTGAAGGCCGAGATCCCGACTGGATCGTCGCCAAGCACGAACCGCAGCGTATCGGCATCGTGGACGGTGATGTCGAGCACCACGCCGCCGCCGGCGTCCGGCCTGGTGATGCGCCAGCCCTGCAGGTTTTCCGGAAGATAGACAGAGTGGAAGACGCGCGCGGCGATCGGCCTGCCGATGCGGCCGGCAGCGATCGCTGCGCGCATCGCCCGATGCGAGCCGGCATTGCGCAAATGGTGATTGGTGCCGAGCACGACGCCGGCGGCCCTGGCCGCCGCGACCATCTTGCGGGCGTCGGCGCTGGTCAGCGCCAGCGGCTTTTCGCACAGCACATGTTTTCCCGCCTTGATGGCGGCGAGTGCCTGTTCGAGATGCAATTCGTTGGTGGTCGAGATGTAGACGGCGTCAATATCGGATTTGAGCAGGGTGTCGAGCGTCGAGACCGCCGCCGGAATGCGGTTTTCGCTGGCGTAGGGGGCGGCGCGCTCCGGGCTGGAGCTCATCACCGCGGCGATCTCGCCGTCCGGCTGCGCGCGGATGGCGCCGATCATGAATTGCCTTGCGATCGTGCTGGCGCCGATCAATCCCCATCGGACGGTCATGCCGCGTCTCCCATTCCCGCACGCCGAGTTCCATCGCGATCGGGGCCGCAGCTTTCCCTGACCACGAGGTTGACGGCGCCGATATGATCCTCGGCGCGCGTGGTGCGCGACTGGATCATCTTCAGCACGACATGGGCGGCGCGCTCGCCGAGGCCGGCGGTGTTCACCGACACGCTGGTCAGCGCCGGCATATAGTGCTCGGCCTCGGCGACGTCGTCGAAGCCGACGACGGCAAAGTCCGCGCCAGGCTCCAGGCCGCGCTTGCGTAGCGCCAGCAAGACGCCGAAGGCGACCGCATCGTTGAAGCAAAGCGCCGCAGTGGGCGGCGCGGCCATGGCGAGCGCGGTTTCCAGGCAGGCAATGCCGCCCTTGCGGCTGGTTTCGCCCTCGAAGACCAGCCTGTCGGCCGGTGCGATGCCGAGCGCTTCACAGGCCTCGCGAAAGCCGCCCAGCCGCTCGTGATAGACGACAAGATCGGGCGAGCCGCCGAAGAAGGCCAGCCGGCGATGCCCCTTGCCGATCAGATGGGCGGTGGCAAGATAGGCGCCGCGATGGTTGTCGGGCGCGATCACCGGAATGCGGCTTTCAGGAAGCCGGCGCATGACAAAGACGACCGGAACGCCCGCGGTCTCAAGCCGGCGGAAGGCGCCAGGCGCGGTGCCGCGCGCCGGCGACACGACGAGCCCGGCGACCCCTTGCTCCATGAGCGATTTCAGCACCTCTTCCTGGCGCACCGGGCTCTCCGCCGTGTTGGCGATGAAAGGCACGATGCCGGCCGACTGGAAGACGCGCTCCATGCCGACCGCCATCTCGGCGAAAAACGGATTGGTAAGATCGTTGATGACCATGCCGATGACGTTGGAATGGGCCTTGCGCAGATTGGCGGCGCCGCGGTTGTAGACATAGCCGACATCCTCGATCGCCTTGCGCACCTTGAGCGCGGTCTCAGGCCGGATCAGCCCGCTGCCTTGCAGCACGAGCGATACCGTCGATTTGGACACGCCCGCCTCGCGGGCGATGTCGAGTATCGTTGCTTTGGCCCGGCTGGCCATCCAGATGCGTCCTCCCGGTCGGTTTCTTGTATGAATTTATTGGAACGTTCTAATCCCTGCTGTGGATTTGAGTCAATCGCGTTTTTGGGAATTCGGAGAAATGCATAATCTGCAGGCGGAATTCGGCGCAGCGCAGGGCTTCTCCTGCTGCAATGCAGCAATCCAGCCCGTGCGAGACAGGGCGACAAAATATCTTGATTTATTGGAACGTTCCATTTAAGGCAGCCGTGAAGGGAGAGGAGCCATGGACATCACCTTGCCCGGGGAGGGCGGCCGCGGCACCCGCTACCGGCTCGTCGGCCAGCCGGTGCAGCCCGTGGCCGGCGCGCGGTTCTCGCGCATCGCCTACGCTGCCGCCCATGTTGTCGCCGATCCGCTCGCCATGACCGATCCGTGGTCCAGGCCCGCGGTCGACTGGGACAAGACGATGGCGTTTCGCCATCATCTGTGGCGGCTCGGCTTCCGCGTCGCCGAAGCGATGGACACCTCACAGCGCGGCATGGGTTTCGACTGGGCAAACGCCAGGGAACTGATCCGCCGCTCGATTATCGAGGCGCGAAGCGTCGATGGCGCCGATCTCGCGTCGGGCGCCGGCACCGACCATCTGGCGCCGGGGGCCGCGAGCACGCTCGACGATGTCGTCGCGGCCTATGAAGAGCAGTTCGGCTTCATCGAAGGCCTTGGCGGCAAGGCGATCATGATGGCCAGCCGGGCGCTGGCGGCGGTCGCCAAAGGGCCCGACGATTATGTCAGCGTCTGCGACCGCATCCTGTCCCAGTCCTCCGGCAAGGTCATCCTGCACTGGCTGGGCGACATCTTCGACCCGGCGCTGAAAGGCTACTGGGGCAGCAGCGATTTCGAAACCGCCCTCGAGACGGTGGTCGCGATCATCGAGCGCCATGCCCGCAAGGTCGAGGGCATAAAGATATCGCTGCTCGATGCCGGCAAGGAAATCGCGCTCCGGAACCGGCTGCCCGAGGGCGTGGTCATGTTCACCGGCGACGACTTCAATTATCCCGAGCTTATCGCCGGCGACGGCGACCGACATTCGCACGCGCTGCTCGGCATTTTCGATGCGATCGCGCCGGTCGCCAATGCGGCGCTGGCAAAGCTGGCCGACGGCGACCGCGCCGGCTATGACGCGCTGATGGTCCCGACAGTGTCGCTATCGCGCAAGATCTTCGAGACGCCGACCGAATATTACAAGGCCGGCATCGTCTTCATGGCGTGGCTGAACGGTCATCAGGAGCATTTTTCGATGATCGGCGGCATGCAATCGGCGCGCGGCATCCGTCACTATGCCGATGTCTTTCGCCTTGCCGATCAGGCGGGGTTGCTGGCCGAGCCGGAACTCGCCATCGCCAGAATGACAAGCCTCTGCGCGGTAGCGGGTGTCTGATCGCTAGACGTTACAGCGTCTGATCCAAACGCCTGGTTTGGGTGGTTTTGCGATTTGGCTTGTCTGGATAAATCTGTATGCGGTATGCGTCCGGCAACAGAGAAGCCGATCCGGCGCTCCGCCGGCCACTGGCAAAGCTGCCGTTCTGCATTGGGGTGAGCTGATGACCTTCGACCTTCAGGGCAAGCGCGTTTTTGTCGCCGGGCATCGCGGCATGGTCGGCTCGGCCATCCTGCGCAGATTGGCCGACGAGGATTGCGAGGTCCTGACCGCCTCGCGCGCCGAGCTCGATCTTCTCGACCAGGCCGGGGTGCGGCGCTGGATGGCCGACCGCAAGCCGGATGCAGTGGTGATGGCAGCGGCCAAGGTCGGCGGTATCCTGGCCAACGACAGGCTTCCGGTCGATTTTCTGCAGGACAACCTCGTCATGCAGAACAATGTCATCGACAGCGCCTTCCGTAACGAGGTGCAGAAGCTGCTGTTTCTCGGTTCATCCTGCATCTATCCCAAATTCGCCGCGCAGCCGATCTCCGAGGACGCCTTGCTGAGCGGCCCGCTCGAACCCACCAACGAATGGTATGCGATCGCCAAGATCGCCGGACTGAAACTGTGCCAGGCCTACCGGCGCCAATACGGTGTCGACTACATCTCGGCGATGCCGACCAATCTCTACGGCCCGGGCGACAATTTCGACCTCAATTCCAGCCATGTCGTGCCCGCTCTGATGCGCAAGGCGCACGAGGCCAGGCGCGCCGGCCGCAAGAGCCTGGAGGTGTGGGGATCGGGCACGCCGATGCGCGAATTCCTGCATGTCGACGACGCCGCCGACGCCCTGGTCTGGCTGTTGAAGAATTATGCCGGCGACAGCCACATCAATGTCGGCTCTGGGGAAGACATCACCATTGCCGACCTTGCCCGCACCATCGTGTCGGTCGCCGGCGCCGATGCCACGATCACATTCGATCCGACAAAGCCGGACGGCACGCCGCGCAAGCTGATGGACGTGTCGCGCCTGTTCGCCACCGGCTGGCGCCCGCGCTACTCGCTGCGCAGCGGATTGGAACAGACCTATGCCTGGTTTCTAGAGCATGTCGAGACCGGGGATCTCCGCCTCGGGGCGGCCTGAGGTCGGTATTGGCGAGCTCGGCGTCAGGATCGGATCAGGCCGAGAACGTCAGCCGATGAAAACACCGACGGCCGATTGAGGGATTGTCTGGATGGTGGGCGTGACAGGGATTGAACCTGTGACCCCTGCAATGTCAATGCAGTGCTCTCCCGCTGAGCTACACGCCCATCCGAAGCCGCGCATACACCATTTTTGGTTCAGCGCGTCAATAGCGGGAAAGGGAAAGAATGGCTGGCTTGCCGCGTCGGTCAAGACGCGACAAAAAGCGCGTCAGGCGGCCTGCAACATCTTTTCGACTTCGTTGACGAGGTCGCGCAGGTGGAACGGCTTCGACAGCACCTTGGCGTCTTTCGGCGCTTTCGAATCGGGGTTCAGCGCGACGGCGGCGAAGCCGGTGATGAACATCACCTTGAGATCGGGGTCGATCTCGGTGGCGCGGCGGGCGAGCTCGATGCCATCCATCTCGGGCATGACGATGTCGGTCAAAAGCAGCGAAAAAGGTTCCTCGCGCAGCCGCTCATAGGCGCTGGCGCCATTGTCGAAATCGCTGACCTGATAGCCGGCGCGCTCCAGCGCCTTGACGAGGAACCGGCGCATGTCATCGTCGTCTTCCGCCAGCAGAATGCGTGCCATCTTGTCCCGTCCGAATCACCCAACCGACAATGCCGTGCGGCAAGCCCGTTAACCATGCTGTATATGAGGAGGTGACGGTAAACATCAAGTGAACGTTGGGCGCACAATCCTGATTTGGCTAGCGCTTCGGCGGCTGGACATGCGGGCGGCGAGGTGGCACTTTCCTGTCATGATGCATTGGTATTTCCGGGTTCGTTCAAATTGAAAACGGCAGCCGAGGATTTTTCGGTCGTTCCACCCTTCGAAATCCGATCGGGCGCCGAACAGCGCGTTCCCTTCCTCTTCAACTCGCCGCATAGCGGCCGCTACTATCCGGACCGGTTCATGGCGATGGCCAAGCTGGACCGCAACGCCATCCGCCGCTCCGAGGACTGCTATGTCGAGGAATTGTTCGGCGGTGCCGTCGCGCTCGGGGCGCCGATGCTGGCGGCAAACTTCCCGCGCGCCTATCTCGACGTCAACCGGGAGCCGTGGGAACTCGACCCTCGCATGTTCGCCGAACCGGTGCCGTCCTTCTGCAACATCCGCTCGGCGCGGGTGGCCGGCGGGCTCGGTACCGTGCCCAAGCTGGTAGGCGAGGGGCTCGACATCTATTCCGGCCGCTTGCCGCTGGCCGAAGCCGTGGCGCGCATCGAAGCGGTCTACAAACCCTATCACGAGACGCTGAAACGGCTTTTGACCAGAACCCATGCGCGCTTCGGTTATGCCGTACTAATAGACTGCCACTCGATGCCGGCAAGCATAAGAGTTGGCGACAGCGGATTGCGGCCGGATTTCATCGTCGGCGACCGGTTCGGCATCTCCGCCGCGGCGGCGTTGACCGAGACGGCGATCGGCCTGCTCACCGGCATGGGCTACAGCGTCGCCCACAACAAGCCCTATGCCGGAGGCTTCATCACGGAGCACTATGGCCGCCCGGTGCGCCATCTGCATGCGCTGCAGATCGAGGTCAATCGCGGGCTCTACATGAATGAGCGGACGTTCCAGAGATCAGCTGGTTTCGACGCATTGGCCGACGACCTGGCGCGGTTTTCGGCCGAGTTGATGGCAATGCCGGATCATCATTTCGTCGATCTGCCGCTGGCCGCCGAATAGCGGCCGGAATCGCGGCATTCGCCGCTCATGTGGCAGCGTAAAAAGCGTAAAAAAAGACCGCATCGTTTGCACGACACGGTCGAAGTCTAGGGAGGAAACGCCCAAGGAGGGCATGGACAGGAATCCCTGTCCGAGAACAAACGTATTGTGCGCTGCACAAATGTCAAGGCACGTTCCGGCTTTTTTAATTCACTGTGAAGTGGAAATTGCATTTCCATGATGACTGCGTTGCATTCGAGCAACAGTTGGCGTCGTGCGAAAGGCTCCGAATGCCCTTGTTTCGGTACAAAACGCCCTTGTTTCGGCACAAATCCGTAGGCAAACCGGCATCTCAAACATGCTGGAGCGGGAGAATCAGTTGGACATCAGCATCGATTTCATGCGGCGCATTGCGCGTGCCGCCGCAGCCGAGACCTTGCCGCGCTTCCGCAGCCAGGGGGCGGTCTCCAACAAGGAGCACGGCAGCTTCGACCCGGTCACCGAGGCCGACCGTGAGGCCGAGCGCGCGATCCGGGCGCTGATATCAGCGCAATACCCCGAGCACGGCATTCTCGGCGAGGAGCATGGCAGCGAAAACATCTCCAGCCGGCATGTCTGGGTGATCGATCCGATCGACGGCACGCGCGCCTTCATTTCCGGCCTGCCGGTATGGGGCACGCTGGTCGGGCTGACAGTCGACGGCGATGCCGTCGCCGGCATGATGTCGCAGCCCTTCACCGGCGAGCTGTTCTACGCCAACGCTTCCGGCTCGCATTATGAAGGTCCTGGTGGCCCGCGAAAACTCACGACGCGCAAGACCACAAATCTCGCCGACGCGACGCTGTTCACCACCACGCCGGCGCTGTTCAAGGGAGACGCGCGCCTGCGCTACGACTTGTTCGAGCAACAGGTCCAACTCGCCCGCTACGGCACCGACTGCTATGCCTTCGCCATGGTGGCGGCGGGCAGCGTCGATATCGTTGCCGATCCGGGATTGAAGCCCTACGACATCGTTGCGCTTATCCCGATCATCGAGAAGGCAGGCGGCGTCGTCACCACTTTCGAGGGCGGACCGGCGGAAAAGGGCGGCGACATCCTGGCGGCGGCGACGCCGGAGCTGCACGCAGCAGCAATGGCGGCGCTGCGCGGCTGAGGATCCGTATACCCAAGCGTTTGTTTTGCGCAAATCCGACGGAAACCGTGGTACGGTTCTAAAGCGCGTCGGGTTTGAATCGACTCATGGGAGACGCGCTCGTTTGGATGTCGTTATCGCAAAACCGCTGCGCACTTTTGCGGGACATGCATTAGCTATCGGCAGGCCAAGCGTCCGAGAGACGCAGGCCCCACAAAATGAGCACGAAAGAGATGAGGCCGGTCGGCGCAGACGAATACGCCACGCCTTTGATGACGGTTTCCTGAAAGGCACTTCCGTGGAAGGCTCCGGCCGCCAACGGCATTGTCTCGTTGCCGGCCCCCCAGGCGCTGGCGATCACGTAGGCGGCCAGGATCGCCAAAGCCGAATAGATCAGGAGCCAGAACGCAATCCGCGACATCGCCGCGCCGAGATTGAGCCTAGACCATGTGAGGCCTAGCGCCAGCAAGAGAACGCCCTCCAGGGCGCTGAGCGTGTGGGCGGACAGTCCAAGCCGCGGTGCGGCGAGGTACGGTATTGCAAACCCTTCGAATGACGAAAACAGCAGCAGCGCGACGCCAATCTGCAGTAGCCGATGCCCCTGACGTGACAGCGTGTTCGATGCGTTCATGGTCGTTTTTCTCCCGGTCTCTGCCGAATTGCCTCCAATCTCTTTGGCCGCTACCTAGCGCTCGATGCCTGAACGGGAATAAGGGGCAAGCTGCGCCGGGCAAGCAACCCGCGCAGGCTTTGTTGCCGGGCGCTGGCGAAGCGGTTAAACAGCGTCGCCGGTTCCTGGGATGAAAGCATCGAATGCCGCAAGCAGTTGCTCGCGATAGAGGTCGGCCTCCTGCAGGATCTCGTGGCGAGCGCCGTCGATCATCACTAGCGAGCCGACGCGCAGACGTCTTGCATAGGCTTCGACTGCCCTGGTCGAGACGACCTGGTCGGCGCCGGCGGCGATCATCAGCAATGGCACCTGGACCTTGGCCATGAAATCCCGGTCGCTGACGATCAAGGACGCCTCCGTGGCCGCCTTCAGCCAGCAGATCGTCGGTCCGCCGAGCGCCAGCTGCGGATAGGTTTCGTAGATCAGCGTGTTGCGTCGATAGCGTTCCGGGTCGCTGGTCAGCTTGTTTATGGCGAAGGGCACCGATTCCTTCGGCCGCGGCCCCCATGCGGCATAGAGCCGGCCAAGGCCGAGAAGGCAGAACAGCGAACAGATGCGGCGAACGGTTTTTACCGAAACCGGGAGGTCAGGCACGGTGAAGAACGGTGCGATCAGCACCATGCGACGTACGCGGTTCGCCATTGAGGGTGCGGCGAGCAGCGCAATTACCGCCCCGGCCGAATGGGCCAGTATGTAGTAGGGTCCCCGGCAATCGGGCAGCACGATCTCTTCGAAGAACTGCTCGAGATCGCCGGTATAGTCGAAAAAGCTTCGGACGTAGCCGCGCTGGCGATCGCCGATCATCCGGTCGGAAGCGCCTTGGCCGCGCCAGTCGAGGGTCGCCACGCCAAAACCCCGGTCGGCAAGGTTGCGAATGGTCTCGAAATACTTCTCGATGCACTCGTTGCGGCCGGTCAGGACGACGACGGTGCCCTTCATCGGGCGGGCAACCGCGGCAAACAGCCCATAGCGGATCTTCTTGCCGTCGCGCGTGGTGAAGAAGCCGCCGGCCGCGTTTTCCGGCAGCGGATTGCCTGGAGTTTCGTAGAACAGGGAGGGCTGGGGGAACAGATCGGTCATACGGTGTTTGCTTGGCGTCGGTGACGGCGTGGGCGCAAGTCAGGCATAAACGCCCATGCGCCAAAAGCAAAGGAATTCGGGACGCCGGGGACGTCGACCCAGGCAGCGAACAAGTAAGGCCGGAAGCAGCCTAGGGCGTGCTTCCGGCCTCTGTCGACCCGGGAGGAAGGGACGTTACACCCGGTTCGGCCTCGTCGTGTCGCCTCTCAGGCGACCTGTTTCTGATCTCGAGAACAGTTTTAATGCCGTCTGGCTGAACGCTCGCCGAAGCCACGGTTCATCTGCCGTTCATCGGCATCGGGACGTGATCAGGGGCCGATGCGGTTCGGACGCGGGCAAATCTTGAAATGCCGTCGCCCGCTTCCCAAATTTGTTATGCGGCCGCCAATGTCGGGGCCGCTGGCCCATCCGGAACGCCGTCACGGGTTTCGCACCGGCCATACGCAAACCTTGTTGCTCAACAGGAGAACACACCATGCGTCACGTTGATTTTTCCCCGCTCTACCGTTCGACCGTCGGTTTTGACCGGCTGTTCACCATGCTCGATTCGCTTGCGCAGCCGGAAGGCCAGACCTATCCGCCTTACAACATCGAGCGCACCGGCGAGGACGCCTATCGCATCTCGATGGCTGTGGCCGGCTTCTCGGAAGATGAGATTTCGATCGAAGCTCACCGCAATGTGCTGACCGTCAAGGGTGAGCGCAAGGAGGAAGGCAATGGCGAAGGCTCCGAACTGCTCTATCGCGGTATCGCCAGCCGAGCCTTCGAGCGCCGCTTCCAGCTTGCCGATCACGTCGAGGTTGTCGGCGCCGCGCTGAAGAACGGCCTGCTTTTTGTCGACCTCAAGCGCAACATCCCCGAAGAGCTGAAGCCGCGCAAGATCGCGATCACCTCGGCTCCGGCCAAGGCCAAGCAGATCGAGGCCAAGACCGCCGCCTAAATCGGGCAGCTAAACTCCCCGGGACGCCAACTCCCCGGGAAAAAGGGGCGGTGCAGCAAATGCGCCGCCCCTTTTTGCTGGTGGTAAGACTTGCTATCCGGCGAGCAGGTAGCCGAAACGGTCGACCTCGTCGGCCGTGGTCGCGAAGCTGGTGACGAAGCGATAGAGAGCTTCGTCCTCGCCGACATGGTTGTCGTAGCCGAGCGGCCTATGCCAGTCGTGGAACACGGCGCCTGCTGCTTGCACTCTTTCGGCCTCGGCCTTTTTCATGACCGCGAAGACCTCGTTCGCCTGCGGTAGCCAGGCCAGCCGGGCTGAAGGGGAATCTTCGATCGCCGCGGCTAGGCGTGCCGCCATCGCATTGGCGTGCCGTGCCGTGTCGAGCCATAGCCCACCCCTGAAATAAGCATCGAATTGCGCGGCGATGAAGCGCGATTTCGAGAACAGTTGGGCGGCGCGCTTGCGCAAAAACGCCAATTCCTTGGCTCGCTCGAGGTCGAACAGCACGATCGCCTCGGCGCACCAGCAGCCATTCTTGGTGCCGCCGAAGGAAAGGATGTCGACGCCGTGCTTCCAGGTCATTTCCGCCGGCGTCGTTCCCAGCGCGACGAGCGCATTGGCAAAGCGGGCCCCGTCCATGTGCAGCGGCAATCCGTGCTGCTTTGCAATCGCCGAAATCCTGGCGATTTCGTTCAGCGTGTACACGGTGCCGACCTCGGTCGATTGGGTGATCGAAACCGCCATCGGCCGCCCGGAATGGACGTTTTCGGGTGCGAAACGGTCCACTGCCCGTTCCAGATCGCCGGCATCGATCTTGCCGAGTGCGCCGTCGATTGTATAAAGCCGCGAACCGCCGGTGAAATATTCCGGTGCACCGCATTCGTCCTCGATGACATGCGATTCGCGATGGCAGAAGGAAATGCCGCCTGGCTTGTTGTAGGTAGTCAGCGACAGCGAATTGGCAGCGGTGCCGGTGGCCACGAAAAACACCGCGACCTCGCATTCGAAGATTTCACTGAAGCGCTGGTAAACGGCCTTGTCGAGGACGCCGTCGCCATAGGCGGTGGAGAAGCCGTCGGTATGGGCCGACAGGCCGGCAGCGATACGGGGATGGGCGCCTGCCCAATTGTCGGAAGCGAAAATCATGCGTCTGCCTATGCTGGGAAAATTGGTGCGAGCTTGGCCGCTTTCGCATGCCGGCCGCAAGTGGCAGATGCCGAAAATCCGCTAAAGCCAGCGAAAGCCAGACCGTAGATGCAGCGACTGAAGGTTACGCTGTCGCCGCGTTCCGCGCAATTTTCTGTCGCCAACGCTCCAATAATTTTGTGAATCGGTCTTGTATGCGCTTAAGATTTCTGTCATAAAAATTTAGGACAGTAGTGCTGTCTTATTTTGTCGCACAAAACTGGCCGCATTGGCATATGATTGCGCCTCTACGGCCATTGCCGCGAGCGACAGCTAGACAGCCTGGCTCTGGCCTGTACGAATACCATATGCGAACCATGCGGAAAGCCGCACGGTCGGCAAGAATTTCGCCAGACGTGCCGCAAGATTGAAAGGGGAGCCACGCGCTTCCCGACGGAAACCAGCGCCCGAAAGGGACGGAACGGAGGACAGGACGATGACGGACATGACGCCATCTGCGACGAAGGCCGCGCAGACGAAAGCGGCAGTCGTCAAAAATCCGTCCCTGACCAATATTGGGCGAACCAGCACCGGCTATGCCGCGCACGGCCTCTACGATCCGCGCAACGAGCATGATGCCTGCGGCGTCGGCTTCATCGTCAACATGAAGGGCGTGAAGTCGCATCAGATCGTCGAGGACGGCCTTGCCGTGCTCGAAAACCTGACGCATCGCGGGGCCGTCGGCGCCGATCCGCTGGCCGGCGATGGCGCCGGCGTGCTGGTGCAGCTTCCAGACCGTTTCTTCCGCGAAGAGATGGCAGCCCAGGGCATCGAACTGCCGCCGGCCGGTCAGTACGGTGTCGGACACTGGTTCATGCCGCAGGATGCAGCACTTCGTGCTCACATCGAGGACATCATTGCCGAATCGGCGCAGTCCGAGGGGCTTCCGCTCATCGGTTTCCGTGATGTGCCCGTCGACAATTCGTCCTTGTCGACGGCGCCTGATATCGTGGCGTCCGAGCCGTTCCATCGTCAGATATTCATCGGCCGTACAGCCGACATTCTTGACGACGAGGAGTACGAGGCCAGGCTCTATCTGTTGCGCAAGGTGATATCGGGCCGCATCTACGCCGAGAACGACAACAAGGACATCGGTTCCTACTGCGTGTCGCTGTCGGCGCGCACCATCGTCTACAAGGGCATGTTCCTGGCCTACCAGGTCGGCGCCTATTACAAGGACCTCACCGATCCGCGCTTCGAAACCGCGCTGATCCTGGTCCACCAGCGCTTCTCGACCAACACGTTCCCGTCGTGGAAGCTGGCGCATCCCTACCGCATGGTCGCGCACAATGGCGAGATCAACACCGTGCGCGGCAACAACAACTGGATGGCGGCGCGACAGGCGTCCGTCGATTCCGAACTGTTCGGCAACAACATCTCGAAGCTTTGGCCAATCTCCTACGACGGCCAGTCAGACACCGCCTGCTTCGACAATGCGCTCGAGTTCCTGTTCCAGGGCGGGTACAGCCTCAGCCACGCCATGATGATGCTGATCCCGGAAGCCTGGGCCGGCAACAAGCTCATGGATGCCGACCGCAAGGCTTTCTATGAATACCATGCCGCGCTGATGGAGCCGTGGGACGGACCGGCGGCGGTGGTCTTTACCGATGGCCGCCAGATCGGCGCCACGCTCGACCGCAACGGTCTGCGCCCGGCACGCTACATCGTCACCGACGATGACCGCGTCATCATGGCCTCGGAAGCCGGCGTGCTGCCGGTGCCGGACGAGAGGATTGTCAAGAAGTGGCGGCTGCAGCCCGGCCGTATGCTTCTGATCGACCTCGAGAAGGGCCGCATCGTCTCTGACGAGGAGCTCAAGTCGGAGATTGCGACCAGGCATCCGTACAAGAGCTGGCTCGCCAACACGCAGCTCATCCTCGAAGACCTGAAGCCGGTCGAGCCGCGCGAATTGCGCAGGGATGTCAGCCTGCTCGATCGCCAGCAGGCGTTCGGCTACAGCCAGGAAGACACCAAGCTGTTGATGTCGCCGATGGCGACCACTGGCCAGGAAGCCGTGGGATCGATGGGCACCGACACGCCGATCTCGGCGATGTCGGACAAGTCGAAGCTGCTCTACACCTATTTCAAGCAGAACTTTGCTCAGGTCACCAACCCGCCGATCGACCCAATCCGCGAGGAGTTGGTGATGAGCCTGGTGTCCTTCATCGGGCCGCGGCCCAACATCTTCGACCTGGTTGGCAATTCGCGCCGCAAGCGGCTCGAGGTGCGCCAGCCGATCCTGACCAATGGCGATCTCGAAAAGATCCGCTCCATCGGCCACACCGAGGACCGGTTCGACACCAAGACGATCGACATTACCTATGGCTCGAACGAGGGCGCAGCGGGCATGCAGGGTGCCATCGACCGCTTGTGTGAGCGGGCGGAGGCGGCGGTCGCCGGCGGCTACAACATCATCATCCTGTCCGACCGCCAGGTCGGGCCGGACCGGATCGCCATCCCGGCGCTTCTGGCGACAGCCGCGGTGCACCACCACCTGATCCGCAAGGGATTGCGCACTTCGGTCGGGCTGGTCGTGGAATCCGGCGAGCCGCGCGAAGTGCATCATTTCTGCTGCCTTGCCGGCTATGGCGCCGAGGCGATCAACCCTTATCTTGCCTTCGACACGCTGCTCGATATGCACAAGCGTGGCGAACTGCCGAAAGAGGTGGACGCCTACGAAGTGGTCTCCCGCTACATCAAGTCGATCGGCAAGGGCATCCTCAAGGTGATGTCCAAGATGGGCATCTCGACCTACCAGTCCTATTGCGGCGCGCAGATCTTCGACGCCATCGGGCTGAAGACCGATTTCGTGCAGCAATACTTCACCGGCACCGCGACACTGATCGAGGGCGTCGGACTGGACGAGATCGCGGCCGAGACGCTCAGCCGCCATACCGATGGTTTCGGCAACGACCCGGTGCTGCGCAACAGCCTCGAGGTGGGCGGCGAATACGTGTTCCGCATGCGCGGTGAAGCACACATCTGGTCGCCGGATGCGGTGGCCACCTTGCAGCACGCCGTGCGCCAGGGCTCGTGGGAAACGTTCAAGGACTATTCCGCCCAGATCGACAGCGAGACGGCCCGTGCCCAGACCATTCGCGGCCTGTTCAAGATCAGGCTCGCGGAAGAAACTGGGCGCAAGAAGGTTTCGCTCGACGAGGTCATGCCGGCGGCCGACATCGTCAAGCGGTTCTCGACCGGGGCGATGTCCTTCGGCTCGATCTCCAGGGAAGCGCACACGACGCTGGCGCGCGCCATGAACGCCATCGGCGGCAAGTCGAACACCGGCGAGGGCGGCGAAGAGGCCGACCGCTATCTGCCACTGCCGGGCGGCGGCAAGAACCCCGAACGCTCGGCGATCAAGCAGGTCGCCTCGGGACGCTTTGGCGTCACGGCGGAGTATCTTGTCAATTCCGACATGATGCAGATCAAGGTCGCGCAAGGGGCAAAGCCCGGCGAGGGCGGCCAGTTGCCGGGCCACAAGGTCGACGCGACCATCGCCAAAGTCAGGCATTCGACGCCGGGCGTCGGCCTGATCTCGCCGCCGCCGCATCACGATATCTATTCGATCGAGGATCTGGCGCAGCTCATCTACGACCTAAAGAACGTCAATCCGGCGGCGGACGTATCGGTCAAGCTGGTCTCGGAAGTCGGTGTCGGCACGGTTGCGGCCGGCGTCGCCAAGGCGCGTGCCGATCACATCACCATATCAGGCTATGACGGCGGCACTGGCGCTTCACCGCTGACCTCGCTCAAGCATGCCGGCAGTCCGTGGGAAATGGGCCTTGCCGAGACGCACCAGACGCTGGTGCTCAACGGCCTCAGGTCGCGCGTCGCGCTGCAGGTCGATGGCGGCCTGCGCACCGGGCGGGACGTTGTCATCGGCGCGCTGCTCGGCGCCGACGAGTTCGGTTTCTCGACCGCGCCGTTGATCGCGGCCGGCTGCATCATGATGCGCAAGTGCCATCTCAACACCTGCCCGGTCGGCGTCGCGACGCAGGACCCGGTACTGCGCAAGCGCTTCAAGGGCACGCCCGAGCACGTCATCAACTTCTTCTTCTATGTGGCGGAAGAGGTCCGGGCGCTGCTCGCCGAGATGGGCTACACCCATCTCGACCAGATCATCGGCGACACCGACCTTCTGGAAAAGCGCGAGCTGATCCAGCACTGGAAGGCGCGCGGGCTCGACTTCAGCAAGATGTTCTACAAGCCGGATGCGCCGCACGAGGCGGTGCACTGGACCGAGCGGCAGAAGCATCCGATCGACGACGTGCTGGACCGCAAGCTGATCGAACTGGCAAAGCCGGCGCTCGAAGCCAGGCAGCCAGTCAGCATCGAACTGCCGATCCGCAACGTCGACCGTTCGACCGGCGCCATGCTGTCGGGTGAAGTGGCAAAGCGCTTCAAGCACAAGGGCCTGCGCGAGGACACGATCTCGGTCAAGCTCACCGGCACGGCCGGCCAGTCCTTCGCCGCCTTCCTGGCGCGCGGCGTCTCGTTCGAACTGGTAGGCGCGGCCAACGACTATGTCGGCAAGGGCCTGTCGGGCGGCCGCATCGTCATCCGTCCGCCGGAGAACACGAAAATCGTTGCTGCCGAGTCCATTATTGTCGGCAATACCGTGCTCTACGGCGCGACCGAGGGCGAGGCCTATTTCTGCGGCGTCGCCGGCGAGCGTTTTGCCGTGCGCAATTCGGGCGTCGCCGCCGTCGTCGAAGGCGTCGGCGACCATGGCTGCGAATACATGACCGGCGGTATCGTCGTCGTCATCGGCCAGACCGGTCGCAACTTCGCCGCCGGCATGTCGGGCGGCGTCGCCTATGTGCTCGACGAGGCGGGCGATTTCGCCGAACGCTGCAACATGGCGATGGTCGAGCTGGAGCCGGTTCCGGAAGAGGACGACCTGATGGAAAAGCTGCTCCACCATGGCGGCGATCTCGACCACAAGGGCCGTGTCGACGTATCCGGCGATATGACCAGCCATGACGAGGAGCGGCTCTACCAGTTGATCTCCAACCACGTCCACTACACGGGCTCGGTACGAGGTCGCGAAATCCTCGACGATTGGGCGATTTTCCGGCCGAAATTCCGGAAGATCATGCCGGTCGAATACCGCCGCGCGCTGATCGAGATGGAACGTATGCGCATGAACGTGGCGGCGGAATAGATTTGGAAATTGCCGGGAAGCCATGCGTCCCGGCAACCATCTTCATCAACAATCCTGACCTCGGACTGAAGGTTGCCACGGCTGCCTTATGAGGTTAACGGGTGCGTCGCCAGGCGTGCCTTCCGGACAGCAGGGACTGGACTATGGGCAAGGTAACAGGGTTTCTCGAGATCGATCGGCAGGTGCACAAGTACCAGCCGGCTTCCGACCGCATCCGGCATTTCCGCGAGTTCACGCTGCCGATGTCGGATAAGGAGGTCGAGAAACAGGCGGCGCGCTGCATGGATTGCGGCATTCCGTATTGCCATGGACCGACCGGCTGCCCGATCCACAACCAGATCCCGGACTGGAACGACCTCGTCTACAATGGCGACTGGGACAACGCGATCCGCAACCTGCATTCGACCAACAATTTTCCGGAATTCACCGGCCGCATCTGTCCGGCACCTTGCGAGGAAGCCTGCACGCTGAACCTCGAGGACATTCCGGTCGCCATCAAGACGATCGAGCAGGCGATTGCCGACAAAGCCTACGAAACCGGCCATATCCGGCCCTATCCGCCGGAACGGAAGACCGGCAAGCGCGTCGCGATCATCGGCTCGGGGCCGGCCGGCATGGCGGCCGCCCAGCAACTTGGCCGCGCCGGCCATGACGTTCACGTCTATGAGCGCGAGAGCCGGCCGGGCGGGCTGATGCGTTACGGCATCCCCGATTTCAAGATCGAGAAGCATTATATCGACCGGCGCATCGAGCAGATGCAGGGCGAGGGCGTCAGCTTCCATTGCGGCGTCAATGTCGGCGTCGACAAGCCGGTCGCCGAACTGCTCGCCGAATACGACGCGGTGCTCTATTGCGGCGGTTCCGAAACGCCGCGCCCGGCCAACATCCCGGGCGACGATCTCGACGGCGTGCACGACGCGATGCCGTATCTGGTGCAGCAGAACAAGCGCATCGGCGGCGAGCCGATCCAGTCGGTGGCATGGCCGTCGCGCCCGATCGTCGCCGGCGGCCAGCATGTCGTCGTCGTCGGCGGCGGCGACACTGCCTCCGACTGCGTCGGTACCGCCTTCCGCCAGGGCGCGGTGCGCGTCACCCAGCTCGACATCCGGCCGCAGCCGCCGGAAAAGGAAGACAAGCTATCGGTCTGGCCCTACTGGGCGACCAAGATGCGCACCTCGTCCTCGCAGGCCGAAGGCGCCGAGCGCGAATTCCAGGTGGCGACGCTTGAATTCATCGGCGAAGACGGCCAGCTGACCGGGGTCAAATGCTGCGAGGTCGACGAAAAGCGCAAGCCGATCGCCGGCACCGAATTCGTCATCCGCGCCGATCTCGCGTTCATCGCCATCGGCTTTGCCGGGCCAGCCGCTCGAGGGCCGGTGTCGGAACTCGACGGGCAGATGACGATCGTCACCGACAGCCGCCGTTCGAAGAACGTCGAGGCCAATGACCGCGATTACAGAACCAGCGTCGAAAGGCTCTATGCGGCTGGCGACGTGCGGCGCGGCCAGTCGCTGGTCGTCTGGGCAATCCGCGAGGGCCGCCAGGCGGCGCGCGCCATCGATGAGTCTCTGATGGGATCGAGCGTGCTGCCGCGCTGAGTCCGTTCCGAAACTCTACAGAAAGAGTCGCCAGTTTTACTGCCGGATCGCCGTCGTCGTGTCGGATGCAGCAGCCGCAGTCGCAGGTTGTATCTTGGGCGGCCACGAGAAATCGTCGGCGCGGCCGGGCGAGGCGTCGGTCGCCTTGCCCTCGACGATCAGCTTTTCGCCGGGCAAATTCTTGTCCGCCTTTGCCGGCGGGGCGGCGCCGAGAAGTTCCGAGCCGCCGTCCAGCGCCGGATCGCTGAGCAGCATCGGCACAGTGCGATCGGCGGCTATCGGTGCGGCAGCAGGTGCCGGCGCCTCGACGGGAGCGCCGGCCGGGGCAGAAGCTGTGACCACGCTTCCCGGAGCGGCCAGCCCAAGGATCTTCATCAGCGGCTTTTCGGTGTAGAAGGCGAGCTTGCGCTTGCCGGCCTTCGACATGTTGATGCCGTCGTCGGAGCGCAGGCGCACCGATTGGCCGTTTATGTCCGGTCCGCTGGTGATAAAGGCGCCGTTCTCGTCGACGAACCCGTCCCAGACATCGACGAATTCGCCGCCGTGGCTTTCGGCGGACGAGCGGTAGATGTCGTTGAAGGCCAGCATGTCGGAGGTCATTTTCGAGACCCGGAAGGCCGGCATGCCAACCCACAGATACGGCACCTTGGCTGAAGCGATGGCTTTGCCGAGCGCTTCGGTCCGGCGCTCGTACTCCTTGGTCCAGTTTTCGGATCGCGGCTGCTCACGCACATCGCCGACGCGCATCTGCTGACGGTCGTTCGATCCGAGCATGACGACGACGGCTGCCGGTTTTTCGGCAGCGATCAGCGACTTGACCTGTTCGGGCCAGTTGTAGACATCGTCGCGCACGAAGCCGGACGAGCCGTTGGCGCGGACGACAATCCTGACGCCGGTGTTTTCGGCAAAGGCGGCGTCGAGCCCCTCAGCCAGTCCAGACGCCATGAAATCGCCGACCACCAGAACGACGCGCGCATCGGGCGCCTTCTCGGCCACCGGGGTTGTCGGCTCGGCCGGCGCCGGCCGGCGAACGGACCGGGGCTTCCTCAGCTTGGGTCTGGGCTTTGTTCTCTGGAATTCTCTCGGGAATTCGGGCGGCGGCTGCTCAAACCGCTCGCTTCTGCGCGGAAACAACAGGTCGCGCAGCGACCAGCCACGACTTTCCGGCTCCTGCGCCATGGCCGAGGTATGAAAGGCGCTGGCCGCGCCGACTGCCAGAACGACGATCGCCAGAACGAGGATCGGCACGCGACGAACGATCAACCGGATGCGCGCAGCCGAAACCAATCACCCTCTCCATCCCGTAACCGGCTCTAGTTTTGCCTGAGCCATTTGAGCACTTCCTTGCTCGGATACCCGTCCTGGGTCAAGCCGGCCTTTGCCTGGAAGGCCATGATGGCGGTTTTCGATCCGTCACCGATCTTGCCATCGAACTTGCCGTCGTAATAGCCGTGCTCGGAAAGTCGCTTCTGAAGCTCCTGCCTTTCCTCGAAGGAGAGCTTGGTAAACGGTCGCTTCCAGTCCTGCACAAGCCCGCCATAGCCGGCGATTTCGTCGGCAAGAAGGCCCACGGCGAGCGCATATTTGTCGGCATTGTTGTAGCGCTTGATGACCGAGAAATTCTTGATCATCAGGAAAGCCGGCCCGCCCCGGCCACCGGGCAGCTTCAACGTCGCCTTGTCCCCACCGTTCTTGAACGGCTTGCCGTTGGCACGGGTGACGCCAAGCGCCTGCCATTGCGACAGCGACTTCGAGCCCCCGGGCAGCTTCTTGCCGTCCGGAAGGCTGACCTCATAACCCCAGGTCTTGCCTGCCTGCCAGCCGTTCTTCCTCAGCAAATTGGCGGCTGTCGCCAGTGCGTCGGGAATCGAATTCCAGATGTCGCGCTTGCCGTTGCCGTCCATATCGACCGCATAGGACAGGTAGCTGGTGGGGATGAACTGGGTATGACCCATCGCGCCGGCCCAAGAGCCGCTGAGATGGCTTTCGTCGATGTCGCCGGTCTGCAGGATCTTCAGCGCCGCGATCAGCTGGGTGCGGGCAAATTTCGCGCGCTTCGGGTCGGCATAACCAAGCGTCGCCAGCGAGCGCACGACATTGCGCATGATGTCATCGCGCTTGAGGGTTTCGCCGTAGTTCGACTCCATCGACCAGATGGCCAGCAGGATGTAGCGGTCGACGCCGTATCTTGCCTCGATCCTGTCCAGCCACGGCTTCCATTTCCTTGCCATCTGCTGGCCGACGGCGACCGACTGGTCATGGACGCGGTTGTCGAAATAATCCCAGGCGGGTGCGGTGAATTCGGGTTGAGTACGGGCCTTTTCCAGCACCATCGGATCAGCATCGCTGATGCCCTTGAATGCCTGGTCGTAGACGGAGCCGGAAACGCCGCTCGCCACGGCGGTAGCACGGAAGCTGGCGACCCATTGGCGGAAGCCGGCATCGGCAAAAGCCGGCCCGCTGGGCATGAGCAAGGCAAGCGAGAGGCTGGCGGCCGTCAGGACGCTGGTGAAGCGCCTTGCGACGTTGCGAACGGACATCTTTTCCTCCTTCTTTATCTCAGGAAGACTATTCATCGCCGAACCCGGTTAGCATTTGGTTTACCATAGGTGCCGTCCGGGATGAAAAGATGCGTCGACGCTTTACCAGCTGAGATTTCTGTCCCGTCGTTCAGTAATGCTCGATTTCGGCATGAAAATGTCTCGAATCGGGATTGCCGAACCGGCATGCAAATGGATAATTGGCACATGAAGAGAGTTCGCAAGGCAGTATTCCCGGTTGCCGGTCTCGGCACGCGCTTTCTCCCCGCCACCAAGGCCATTCCCAAGGAAATGCTGACGGTCGTCGACAGGCCGGTCATCCAGTATGTGGTCGATGAGGCGCGCGAAGCCGGGATCGAGCATTTCATCTTCGTGACCGGCCGCAACAAGGCGGTCATCGAGGATCACTTCGATGTCCAGTTCGAGCTCTACGACACGCTTGCGCAGCGTGGCAAGGATGATCAGCTCGCCCGCCTGCAGCGGCTGCAGCCGGCGCCGGGGCAGACCAGCTTCACCCGCCAGCAGGTGCCGCTCGGCCTTGGCCACGCCGTCTGGTGCGCGCGCGAGCTTGTCGGCGACGAGCCCTTTGCGCTGCTGTTGCCCGACATGATCATGCAGTCGGAAAAAAGCTGCATGAAGGACATGGTCGAGCTTTACGCCGAGACCGGCAACAACATCGTCGCCGTGCAGGAATGCGATCCCGCCGAGGCGCACAAATACGGCATTGTCGGCCGCGGCGAGGACGCCCATCACGGTTTCAGCATCACCGGCATGGTGGAAAAGCCGAAGACCGGCACCGCGCCGTCGAACCTCTTCATCAACGGGCGCTATATCCTGCAGCCGGAGATATTCAAGATACTCGAAGGCCAGGAAAAAGGCGCCGGCAACGAGATCCAGCTCACCGATGCAATGCTGAAGCTGCAGAAGCAACAGCCCTTCTACGGCTACCACTACCGCGGGCGGACGTTCGACTGCGGCTCGCCCGAAGGCTTCGTCGAGGCCAACGTTGCCTTCGCACTGTGGCGCAGCGACATGAATGCAAGCATGGCCGGTGTCATTCGCACGCTTCTCGACGAACTCGCGCCGTCAGAACGCCGCGGCGTAGCCTTCTAGCTTCAACACCGGTTCGCGCTGACTGGCTAAAGTGCGCCGCATTCGACCAGCCTTATGCGATGCGCTTTAGGTTCTTGTTTTATGCATGTCGTTATCGCAAAACCGCTGCACACTTTTGCGCGACATGCATTAGCGCTGCAACTTCAAGCCGACGAAGATACTGTTGGCCGTGTAGTCGCGTCCAACCAGGTTGCTGGTCAGTTTTTCAGTCCTGACGCGGGTGGTGAGCCCGGCATAGCGGTTCAGCCACCATGTCAGCCCAGCCTCGGCGCTCAGCGTCAAATCATGATCGTCGGAGCCGGTATAGTCGCGCCATTCAACGCCGAGAGCGGCATTTCCGGTCAGGTTGGCGCGGATTTGCCGCTCGCCGGTGAGGCTGCTGGAATAGAGCATGTCGCCGCTTTCGCCCGCGTTCGTCGTGTTCTCGGCGGTCGTCTGTGCGGTGAGGCCGATCGTGGTGCCGCGTTCCGGCGACCATTTGAGATCGGCATTAACCGTCGCGCCCGAAATCGCCGGCAGGGCGTTGTCGTCGATAGCTTCGCGCAGCCAGCCGACCGAGAACTCGCCGGTAAGCTTCTCGCGGAGATCGAGCTCGACGCCGGCCCGTGCGCCAAGCCGCGTCGAGGAGCGCTGGAAGCCGTTTGGATCGACGCGCAAATCATAAGCGCGCCGGCCGACCTCGATTTCGGTGAACGGAGTGATGGCAGGCGAGATCTCGTAGCCGGTGCGCAAAATGGCCGTATAGAGCGTCGAGTCGCGGCCCTTCTGCGACAGCGATCCCCCCGACGAAAGCTTGGCGTCACCAAAGATGTCGTGCTCGACCGCGCCGGTCAGCGCGAAGCGCATCTTTCCCGCATCCTTCTCGACGGCGAGGCTGCCGCTCACGGTCTGGCGCACCGGCTGCCCAACGGCGCCGACGATGGCGTCCGGCGCCGAGGCCGATTCGGGCACGGCCTCGTAGCCAAGTTTGGCGATGGCGCGCAGATCATTGTCGAGATCGATGTTGAGCGTGCCGTCGACGCGGCCTTGCGCCTCGTGAACGTCATAGCCGGACAACGTCTCGCGGAAGATGCCATAGCCCTCAATCGTCGCCGAATTCTCCCGCCAGTCGGAGACGGCGTTGAAGCGCAGCGTCGTTTCCGACAGCAATGCCGGCTTGCCGAGGCTGCTCGAATCGGCGTTTGTTGAATACGTCAGGCCTTGCTCGAGCGTCGGCCGGATCACGAAGGAGCCGAGCTGGATGCCGGTGGCGGCGAACGGGTCGTCCTCGTTCTTCTTGTCCTGGCCTTCGATGGCTTCGGTGCGCTCGGCGCCGGGGTCGAGCTTGAGCCTTTCGGCGGAATCGATGGTCACCGCACGGCGGTTGGCCGTATCCTGCTCGTCTATGGCGGCGGTGTCGGTGTCGTCGGTCGTCGGCGTCGCTGCAGTCGCAGTGGCGCCTCTCTTGCTCTTCTTGTTGTCCACGGCCTCATCTTTGGCCTTGCCTTCTTCGACGGCGCGTTGCGTTGCGCTCGGCCGCCGTCGTGGCGGCGGAGCAGGGTCGGCAAACGGGTCGTCGCTGGCCGCTGGTGGATCGAAAGTGCCGCCGGTTGTGGCCGCCGCCTCGCCCGTGCCGTCGTCAGGCAAGGCCCCCGGGCTGGCCGGACGATAGGTAGGCAGCGGCGTATCGTCGTTGGCGGTTGCAGCAGCCATGCCCAACTGCCTGATCCTGTACTGCTGGTCGTCCAGGATTGTCGATTCCGAAACCTCACCGCGCAGCTCGGTTTCCTGGGCGCAAAGCAGTGCCGGACGCGACAACGCAAGGACACTGGTTGCCAGCAGCAAAGCGCAAACCGCCTTGCCCTTTCGTCCTATTTTGTTTTGAGGCTGAAACCCGGACATCGGCACCACTGCTTGCGCGGCGCACGCGCGCCATACTTACGAAACCGTAAATGGGGATGGTTAACGGAGCGTTGAGGGATCGCCCGCCAAGGTGTTCTGGGCGGCAATTCCGTTGGACAGGCGCGCGCCGAAGCGCTAATCGCATCGTCCATGGACGTGAAATCCCCAGACAGGAAGCCGCTCGACGAGCAGGCCGCGATTGCCTCGGCGCTGAGAACGGTGGCGACAGAGCAGGCCGGCGTCGCGGCACTGGCAGACGCGCTCGAAAACGGGCTGGCCGAGCCGTTCGCACGGGCAGTCGACATGGTGTCGCAGATCGATGGCCGCGTCATCGTCACCGGGGTCGGCAAAAGCGGCCATATCGGCTCGAAGATCGCCGCAACGCTCGCTTCGACCGGCACGCCGGCCTTCTTCGTCCACCCTGCCGAAGCCAATCACGGCGACCTCGGCATGATCGCTCGGAACGACGCCATCATCGCCCTGTCGTGGTCGGGGGAGAGCCTTGAGCTCAAGGGCATCATCGCCTATTCCAGGCGCTTCTCGATCCCGCTGGTCGCGGTCACCGCCGGCGAAAAATCGGCTCTGGCGCGTGCGGCCGACGTGGTGCTTCTGCTGCCGCGAGCCCCGGAAGCCTGTCCGCACGGCCTTGCGCCGACGACCTCGACGCTGCTGCAAATGGTGATGGGCGATGCGCTGGCCATCGCGTTGCTCGAGGCGCGCGGCTTCACCCCGGACCATTTCCGCACGTTCCATCCCGGCGGCCAGCTCGGAGCCAACCTGACGCAGATCCGCGAGATCATGCATGTCGGCGACAGGCTGCCTCTGGTGTCGTCCGGCACCGGCATGCGCGAGGCGATCCTCGAATTGTCGCGCAAGGGGTTTGGCTGCGTGGCGGTCACTTCGGCGGACGGCAAGCTGATCGGCATCATCACCGATGGCGACATCAGGCGCCATATCGGCAGCGATCTTCTGGCCATGAGCGTGGATCAGGTGATGACCAGAGAGCCAAAAATGGCGGCGCCCGACACACTGGTTGCGACGGCGCTGCAGACGATCAACGATTCTGCCATTACCAGCCTGATGGTGGTCGAAGGCAGACGGCCGATCGGGCTCGTCCATCTGCACGACCTGCTGCGCATCGGTGCTGCCTAGCGGGCTTCTAGACTGCCTCGACCGTCAGTTCCAGGTCGGTGTCGGCGGCACCGGTCACGCGCACCTGCGTGCCGGCCGGCAGGTCAGGGCCGGAGACGCGCCACAACGTGTCGCCGAGCTTGATGCGGCCGCGCCCATCCTTGATCGGCTCGGCAAGGGTCGCCGTCCGGCCGACCATCTGCGCGCCGCGCCGGTTGAGCAGCGGCTGGTCGGTTTCCTCATGCCGCCCGCCCACCAGCCGCTTGCCGACATAGGCCGAGACCAGCGACAGCGCGAGGAAGGCGAGGACCTGGACCTGCCAGCTCCAGAAACCGGCGTCCCAGATGAGCAGCGAGACGACGCCGATCAACAGCGCGGCAATGCCGATCCACAGCATGAAAATGCCCGGCGCGACGACCTCCATCACCAGCAGGACGAAGCCGAGGACCATCCAGCTCCACGGACCGAGTTCGGAAATGATGCGATCGAACATGGCCTCAGGTCTCGCTGGGACGAACCACGGGCGGGCGGGCCTGTCGTGCTGGACTGGCGGTGCCTTCGCCCTTGAAAACTTCCCTGGCGATTTCACCAATGCCGCCGAGCGTGCCGATCAGTGAGGAAGCCTCTATCGGCATCAGCACGAGTTTGCTGTTTGTCGCTGCACCGATCCTGGTCAGCGCTTCGGTGTATTTCAGCGCGACAAAGTAGTTGAGCGCCTGCACGTCACCCTTGGAAATCGCCTCCGATACCACCTGCGTGGCGCGTGCTTCAGCCTCGGCCGAGCGCTCGCGCGCCTCGGCATCGCGGAAGGCGGCTTCCTTGCGGCCCTCGGCCTCCAGGATCTGCGATTGCTTGAGGCCTTCGGCGGCGAGGATCTGGGCGCGCTTGTTGCGCTCGGCCATCATCTGGCGGCCCATCGATTCGACGAGATTGGCCGGTGGATTGATGTCCTTGATCTCGACACGGGTGATCTTGATACCCCAGGGGTGCGCGGCCTCATCAACGACGCGCAGCAGGCGCTCGTTGATGGCATCACGGTTTGACAACAGCTCGTCGAGGTCCATCGAGCCCATCACGGTGCGGATGTTGGTCATCGTCAAATTGAGGATAGCGTTCTGCAGGCCGGCGACCTGGTAGGCGGCCTGCGCCGCGTTGAGCACCTGATAGAAGGCAACGCCGTCGACGGCCACGGTGGCGTTGTCGCGGGTGATGATCTCCTGGGTCGGAACGTCGAGCACCTGCTCCATCATGTTCATCTTGGCGCCGATACGGTCGACGAAGGGCACGATGAGGTTGAGGCCCGGGCTCAATGTCTTGGTGTAACGGCCAAAGCGTTCGACGGTATAATTGTAGCCTTGCGGAATTGTCCGGATGCCCTTGAAAAGCACCAGCACGACAAGGGCGACAAGAACAAGAAGCGCAATATCGAAACCACTGAAACCCATTTTGGCTCTCCCCTCAAAGGCCATGTTGGACATTGCCACGCGGCCGATTCCACCAAACACTTAAGTGTGTTTCAGCAATGTTACAATCAGGTGATCTCGGATTGCGGGTGCATGGACTGCGGGATCCATTCAGGCCCAGCCGGACAGCTCGCGCCGCACCATTGCCTCGATCACCGCCATGCCCTCTGCACTGTCGTTGAGGCAAGGGATGTGTGCGAACTTTTCGCCGCCGGCATGGTGGAAGGTCTCGGCCGCTTCCCTGCCGATCTCGTCCAGCGTCTCGATGCAGTCGACGGAAAAGCCCGGATTGACGATGGCGATCGATTTCACGCCTTCGCGTCCCAGTCTTTCGACCGTCTTGTCGGTGTAGGGCTGCAGCCATTCCTGCGCGCCGAAGCGCGACTGGAAGGTGGTAATCAGCTTGTTCTCATCCCAGCCGAGCTTTTCGCGCAGCAGCCGCGTCGTCTCCAGGCAATGCGCCTGGTAGGGATCGCCCTTGTCGGAGTAGGATTTCGGAATACCGTGATAGGAGGCGATGACGATTTCCGGATCGAAGTCGAGGCTCGCCAGATGCCCTTCGATCGAACGGGCGAGCCCCTCGATATAGGCCGGCTCGTTGTAATAGGGGGGCACGCTGCGAATGGCCGGGGCGCGGCGCATCTTCATCAGCGCGCGAAACAACTGGTCGTTGGCGGTCGCAGTCGTCGTCGCCGAATATTGCGGATAGAGCGGGAAAGACAGGATGCGGTCGCAGCCTTGCTCGACCAGTCTGTTGGCCACGCTCTCGGTCGAAGGGTTGCCGTAGCGCATCGCCCAATCGACGATCACATGGGATAAATCGCCGAGCGCAAGCCCGAGTTTCTCGGACTGGGCACGGGTATAGGTGCGCAGCGGCGACTCGTTGCGCTCCCGGTTCCATATCCTGGCATAGTTGGCGCCCGACTTCTTCGGCCGGGTGGTGAGGACCAGGCCGTAGAGGATCGGATACCAGACCGCCTTGTTGAGTTGGATGACGCGCGGATCGGACAGGAATTCCCTGAGATAGCGCCACATCGGCTTGAAGTCGGTGCCGTCCGGGGTGCCGAGATTGATCAGCATGACACCGATCTTGCCTGTCCCGACCGGAGGGTGTCCTGCCGGGAGCGCGCCGGCGGTCGTTTCGGCTTTGCTTTCAGCAGGGTTGGCAAGCGTCATGGGGTTCTCCAACACCGCGAAACCAGCGGTGCCGCGGCGAAGGTAGCGATGCCGCGCCGGTTTTCAAATGCAGCGTCTGGCCGCACCTTATCCCAGAAATGCAGCACCCGCCCGGTTTGCCGGGCGGGTGCATTGCGTTCCTGCGGCCGGATTACTTCGAGGCCGCCGGGATAGTCAAGGTTGCGCCGACCGGCAGCCGGCGTGGCTCGTAGGCTTTGTTGGCATCGAAGATCATTTTCCATTTGGTGCCGTCGCCATAGGCCTTCACCGCGAGATCCCAATAGGTATCGCCGGCGACGATTACATGGCTGCTTTCGGCCGGTGCCGGCTCAGCCGGCTTGGCGGGCTCGGCAGGTTTTGCCGGCTCACTTGGGGCCGGTTCACTCGGGGCCGGCTGACTCGGGGCCGGCTGACTCGGGGCAGGCGCCGTCTCGGCCGGTTTGGCCGGTACAGCCGGAGCAGGGGTGGCCGGAGCCGGTGTGGCCGGAGCCGCAGGTGCCGCCGGCTGGGCCGGCTCGGCGGGTGCGGGGGCCGCCGGCGCGGTTTCAGCCGGGACGGCCGGTGGTGTTTTGGAAATGTCGCCGGAGCCGGCCGGCATTTCGGGCATTGCCGGCTCAGCAGGCTTTATCGGCGCTGCCTCAGCAGGTTTTGGCGGTTCGGCCGGGTTGGCTGGTTCCGCGGCCGGGGCTCCGGTCGCGGCGATCTCGGTGATGCGGCCGTCGAGCTTCGGCGTATAGGGCCGGTGCGCGCCGAGGTAATCGGCGACGACCTGTTCCAGCCCCGGGCCGTAATCATAGGCGTTCTTGGCCTTCTCGGCGAATACCTTGTAGCCGTCACCGCCCTGGCGGACATAGTTGTTGGTGGCGACCAGATAGTCCTTGTCCGGTTTGATCGGCGTCCAGGCGCCGCCTTCCATGACCTCGACCGATTTGACGCGTCCATTAGGCGGCGCCGATTTGTCGAACGCATATTTCAGGCCGGCAACCTGCGGGAAGCGCCCGGCGCCGTCCTCGACCTGGCTGAGGCCGCTTTCCAGGCCGGCAACCAGATCCTTGCCGGTGATCTGGAAGGTCGCCAGCGTGTTCTGAAACGGCAGCACAGTGAGAACCTCGCCCATGGTGACGGTGCCTTGGTCGATCGAGGCGCGCAAGCCGCCGCCATTCGAGATGACGATCTCGACACCTTGGCCCTTGACCCGGTCGAGGACGGCGTCGGAGACCAGATTGCCCATCTCGCATTCGCGGGCGCGGCAGTTTTCGCGGCTGCCGTCGATCGCCTTGGTGGTCTCGGCGACTTCCTTGTTCTTCAAAGCCTCGATCGGGGCGCCGAGTTCCTTGATGCGGGCAAGCACGGCGGGGTCGGGCGTGATCGATTTGTCGAGATGAATGGGATCGCCGCTTGCCTCTTCGACGACGCCATTGTCGTCGAAGACGACCTTGAACTCGCCGAGATATTTCGAATAGGACGCCGCCTGCACGACCGGCACTTTGTAGCCGTCCGGATTGTCGACCATCGTCGGATAAGGGCCTTCCGCCTTGGGGTCGGTGTTGGACAGCAGCGAGTGGCTGTGGCCGCCGACCACCACGTCGACGCCCGGGATCTTGGCGATCACGTCGCGTTCTCGCTTGTAGCCGATATGGGTGACCGCGATGATCTTGTTGACGCCCTCTCGCTTCAGTTTCTCGACCTCGGCGGTGATCGACTTGACGTCGTCCTCGATGGCGATGTTCGGGCCAGGCGTGGCAAGCTCCGGCGTGTCGTTGGTGACCGCGCCGACGATGCCGATCTTCTGGCCGCCGACCTCGACCACGATCGACGGCTTGACGCGGTCGCCGAGCTTGGATTGCGCATTGGCCTTCACATTGGCGCCGAGCACCGGAAACTGGATCATGTCGAGGAACGGCGCCAGCGCCGACTCGCCATCGTCGAACTCATGGTTGCCGACCACCTCGGCATCGAATTTCATCTGGTTGAGGAATTCGCCTTCGGTCTTGCCCTTGTAGGTCGTGTAGAAGAGCGAGCCCTGGAAATTGTCGCCGGCGCTGAGCAGCAGCACGTTCTGGCCTTGCAGCTTCTTGCGCTCCTGCGCGATCGCGGTGACCAGGCGGCCGGCGCCGCCGACGCATTCGCCCTTGGTCTCCTCCTCGGCCGAGCAGGTCGATTCATACTTGTTGTTGCTCTCGATGCGGCTGTGCCAGTCGTTGATGTGCAGGATGTTCAGCGTGTAGTCGGCAAAGGATACGCCTGCCGACAGGCCAAGCGCCGATGCCGACAGCGCGGCGATGGCAGCGATCTTCTTCATTCTCGTCTCCCGGATAACTTGAGTACAGCGCCGCGCGTCATTTGGGACGCGCAAAGTACCAATTTTATTTTGCGCATGATCCTTTCCGAAAATCGACTCCGATTTTCGGGGTCATGCGCAGACGCGTTTAAAGCTCTTGTTTGACTGGGATGTAACAGCCCTCTCGGGCCATGTTCACATCGCGTTTCAGTCGATGCAAGCGGAAATCGGCATCAGCTTTGCCGGCGTAAAAAGGCTTTGCCGGCGTAAAAAGCGGCGGCTTCAAGCCGCCGCCCTTTTGCAAAGTCAATTCGGAATCGGATTTCAGGTGCGCCTGGTCAGCACAAAATTCTGCCCGCTCGCGCTGGTGCAATTGAGCTGGCTTGTGGAGACCATCAGGCAGTTGAAGCTGATCGGCGTCTGGCGGATCAGCGAAGTGCCATGGATCTCGACCGAGGTGCCGCCGGTCATGGTGTAGCTGCCATCGGCAAGCTTCTGGCCGGTGTCGGTTGCGACGGTCGCGAAGCTGCCGCCCTTGAAGGTGGACAAGCCCGTGCCCTGCGCGTCGATCCAGGAGCCTTCAACCCCTTTGGCCGTGATCACCGGCGGCTCGCCTGGGCCGGTTGTGGTGCAGGCCGCCAACGCGACCGTAGCGGCCGCGGCAATGCCAGCCGAAAGCAGTCTTTGCGCGATCGTCATCTTCAAAATCCTCTCCTCTCGCATCGGCCCGAAAATCGATCCGATTTTCGGAAAGCACGATGCTCACATTCAAAGTGCTAGAGCGTACTTTGTGCGTCCAAATGGACGCACGTCGCTCTAGGCCGCTCCTCTTCAATCGCCCGATTTCCGGGCGATTGCAAGCTGGCGGAGTGTCGACGCAACGCTGCTATCGAACGAGGATGTTGCGGAATTGCCACGGGTCTTTGGTGTCGAGGTCCTCGGAAAACAGACCAGGTCGATTGTCGAGCGGTGTCCAGTCGGTATAATAGCTCCTGACCGGCCCGAGATATGGGTTCTGCACGTCGAGGCAGCGCTTGTAATCCATCTCGTCGGCTTCGACGATGCCGGCCTCGGGATTTTCCAGCGCCCAAACCATGCCGGCCAGCACCGCCGACGTGACCTGCATGCCGGTGGCGTTCTGGTAGGGCGCCAGCTTGCGCGCCTCGGCCAGCGACAACTGCGAGCCGTACCAGTAGGCGTTCTTGGCGTGACCGTAGAGCAGCACGCCGAGTTCGTCGATGCCATCGACCAGTTCGTTTTCGTCGAGCACGTGATGCACGGGCTGAGCCTCGCCGGCGGCACCGAACATCTCGTGCAGTGACAGCACGGCGTCGTTGCAGGGATGATAGGCGTAATGGCAGGTCGGCCGGTACTGCACCTTGCCCTTCTTGCCGCGCAAGGTGAAGAAATCGGCAATTGAAATCGCCTCATTATGCGTCACCAGGAAGCCGTATTGCTGACCGGGCGTCGGGCACCATGTGCGCACGCGCGTGTTGGCGCCGGGCTGCTCCAGAAAGATCGCGGCCTTCGAGCCGTTCTTGTGTTTTTTGGCGTTCTTCGGCATCCACGTCTCATGCGTGCCCCAACCGAGCTCGGCCGGCTGCAGGCCTTCCGAAATGAAGCCTTCGACCGACCAGGTGTTCCAGAACACGTTCATCGGCTTGGGTTTCTTGGTGCGCTGGGTGTCGCGCTCGGCGATATGGATGCCCTTGACGCCGGCTTTCTTCATCAGCCTGGCCCAGCCTTCGCGATCGTGCTGCGCGGGCTCCGAGAAATCGAGGCCAAGATCTGTGGCGAGGTTGACCAGCGCCTGCTTGACGAACCACGAGACCATGCCCGGATTGGCGCCGCAGCACGAGATCGCCGTGGTGCCGCCTGGGTTCTTCGCGATTTCAGTACGCACCGTCTCGCGCAGCGCATAGTTGGTGCGTGAGGCATTGTCGGCCTTTTCGTCGAAATAAAAGCCGAGCCAGGGCTCGACCACCGTGTCGATATAGAGGACGCCAAGCTTGCGGCAGAGCTTCATGAGTTCGAGCGAGGAAGTGTCGACCGACAGGTTGACGCAAAAGCCCTGGCCGCCGCCATTGGTCAAAAGCGGTGCCAGCAGCTTCTTGTAGTTCTTCTTGGTCACCGCGTCCTGCATGAAGGTGATGCCGCGCTCGTCGAGCAATTTGCGGTCGGTGTCGCGCGGGTCGATGACCGTCATGCGCGACTTGTCGAATTTGAAATGGCGCTCGATCAGCGGCAGCGTTCCCCGTCCGATCGAGCCGAAGCCGATCATCACCACAGGGCCGGTGATCTCACCGTAAACGGGCCAGTTTTCATTCGCCATTTATCGATTACTCCCTCAAAAAACGCTTCGGAACAGCGGCTTGGCCGCGGCGCGACAAACCATAGATCATTGTCACAATAAAGCGAAAATCGGACGGCCGGCGTTACGCCGCGCCATCCCGGCTACGGCTCGACCAGACTTGCAAACTCCGGCTTGAAGAGGGCACGTGCCTCGGAGACCGGCAGTTCCAGCAGATCGTCGGCGCAGGCCTGGATGGCATGCGGCAGGGTCTGGAGCCCGAACACCAGAACCTGCTTGTCGCCCTCGCGCCAGAGGCTGGCAGCCAAATTTTCGTCGATCAGATCGTCGATGCCGCATTCGGCTTCGTGATCAATATCGGTCTGATCGCTCGGTTTCTTGCGCCGCTGCTTGACGAAGGAGGCGAGGGAAGGACCGGGCTTGCCATCTATCGTATCCAAGAAAATGTCCTGAAGGCCGAGCAGGACGCCGCGCCGCACATCCATGATGTAGGCGTCCGAATAGTTGGTCGGATGCGCTCCGCCGCAGAAGATGCTGCCGGACTCCCGCCAGCTCATCAGCCGCGGAGTCAGCGAGGTCACTTCGAATGTGCTGTCCTCATAGCCGCCGAGTGTGCCGCCGTTCACACCGTCAATCGGCCCGCCTTCGTTGAAACCGGCATATTGCGCCGCCACGCAGCCCAGTGCGCCGATGTTGGCGCGCCAGTGCCTGTCTTGCAGCAGAGCGTTCGCGGCCTCGATTGGAACGTCGCCGGACAGTTCGACAATGCGCGGCGTGGCAAATTTGGTGCGGGGGTCGACGACATAGCGGTAGGTTGCGTCCGGCCAACCAGTCGTCTTGCCGTTATCGAGCTGAGTGTCCACCCGTAGATAGTCATAAGGGGACGTTTCCATGGTGAGCGGCGTGTCATTGCCGAAGAACTTCATGAAGCTGAAATCGTAGAGATCGAGCGGGCTGCTGGGCTCGTTCTCGGTCACCTGCCGACTTGCGACCCGTTCCAATCTGAGCGGCAGCGCGCTCTTTCCGTTCCAGCTGCCTTCAAGGGTTTTGCCGTTACTGGATGAGGCCAGGCGCCAGACGGCGGCAATCGGCGCAGCCTTTCCGTCATCGCAATTGTCGGCGCCGCATGCCTCCTCCTCGGCCAGTTCGAACTTGCTGCCCTTTTGAGACCGGGCCTGCAGCGGGATGTCGACGCCCTTCGAGCGGTAGAAATAGCGGCCGGCCAGCGGGCCGCCGGGCGCGGCGGGGTCGCCGGTGAATTCGACGACGATATCGCTCTTTCCAAGCTTGCCGGCATAAGTCACCGGCTCCGCCTCGGCTGCTGTCGACAGTACCAGGATCGCGGCCATTAACGTGACCGGCCTGCTAAGATGCTGGATCATTTTTCCCCCAAGCCGCGAGTTACAGCTGTCTTGCGCCAGCAGTCACGGTCGGCTGTCAGGCCCTTATAGTCAAGTTGTGCCTCGTCCCGCACCTGAGGCTGCTCAGCGAAAAGACGCGGCGAGCGCCGCCCCTGGTGCGGATGGCGCATCCGCCCGTTTCAGCGGGTTTTTGTCCTCGGCGCGGCTGTGGAGGCTCGAACCACCAGTTCTACCGGCAGAACGACTTGGCGGGGGGCTTCATTGTCAAGGACCATTCGGGCGGCAAGCCGGCCTTTTCCGATCACGTCTTGTGCGACAGTGGTCATCGGAGGCGTGGTGCGTGCGGATTCAGCGGTGCCATCGAAGCCGACGACCGACACGTGGCCCGGCACGTCTATGCCGCGACGAACCGCCTCGTCGAGTATCGTGATCGCCTGCCAGTCCGACATGGTCAGGATCGCGGTTGCTTCAGGCGCCCTGTCGAACACCACTGATCCGGCAGATGGCTCGCCTGGGATTGTCTCGATGATCGGGACATCGTCGATCGACAAATTTGCCTCCGCCAAACCCTGTTTGAAACCGTCGAGCCTTTCATCGTCGAGCGGGAAGCCGGCCAGAAGCGGGCGCGTTGCCTGTCCGGGCATGTGGACGATCGGCGGGCCGGGAGTGCGGCGCACCGAAAGGATGGCAAAATGCCGGTGCCCCAGCCCGGTCAAATGCCGGACGGCAGCAACCGCACCACTCCTGCCGTCGATCTTTATCGAATTGATGTCGGGACCTGCGTCGCTTTCGAGAATGACGAAGGGCAGACGCCGTCTCTGTACAGAAATTATGAGACCAATGTCGGCGCTGTGACCAAGGATAAAGCCGTCAACCAGGGCATCGCGGATGCTGGCGAAGCGCGTGTTGTCGGTGCCGTTTACCAGGCTGAGCGTCGTTCCAGCCTCGTCGCAGGCGAGCGAAACGCCGAGCACCAGCTCGCGGCCGTATGGGCTTCTCATCACTTCGGAGATGGCGTAGGCGCCAGGCGGCATGAACCCGATGGCATTGAACTTGCCGTCCCGCAGCAATCGTCCTTTCGGATCGGGGCCGCCAAACCCGAGCGCTCGCGCGGCCGCTTCGACGCGCTCGCGCAATTCGGGCCTGACCAGCTCCGGCCGGTTGAAGACGTTGGAGACAGTCCCCCGGGAAACTCCGGCAGCCTTGCCGACATCGGCTAGGGTGGGCATTGGCGATTCACTCGTTTTCCCTGAGGTAGACCATTTTTTGGAGCGCTCCAAGAATTTTATTGACTCAAAACCAAAATAGGGGGATCGTGCTCCTTGGAGCGCTCCAAGAGCATATACTGAGGGTGTTTCTGCGACTGAGACACCGAGAATCGTCACATGGCATGGTCGCAGCGGCCAATGCCCAGGAGAGGATGATGGCAGAAACCGATGCTTTTCCAGCCTCGCTCGTAGGCAAGACTTTCGACTGCGTTTTCGGCCCCTTCGTACCGCGGCTGACGTTTCTTTCGCCGCAGGAATTGCATATCCAGGCGTCGATCGGGACCACTGAAATCGACGAGGTGGTCAAGGTCGGCCTGACCAGCGTGCGTCCGAATCTCGTGCTCGCGAGTTGGACGGAGCAGAGCGGCAACTTCATTGTGCAGTTGCAGGATCACGAGAACCGGATCGTCCATAATTATGCGCGGCTGGCCGATGGGCAGCTCTTCTGTGCTCAGGGCGCCATTCAAGCCGTTCCGGCGTGAGGGGAGGAAAATGCGATGGAACTCGCTTATGACAGTCATCTGCTTGCTCGAATTCTGCTGAGCGTCGCGACCGTGGGTTACGGTGTAGCGACGATCAAAGCCGACTTGAACGCCACCCACGCCACCAATCCACTGTGGACTCCCCATGCCCGGTTTCACGTCGTCTGGCAGGTGCTGAGCTATACCGGGGTGGCGCTGATTGCCCTCGGACTCATCTGGATCAAGGGGCAACTCGAAGCCGAGCGGCTCTATCTCGCCGGCGGATTGGCCGCGGCCATGTATGGGGCATTCTTCGCGGCCATGCTCTCGCGGCCGATCTATGGTGGCGTGCTGTATGACGAGAACGGCTACCCGCCGTTCCGGCCGCCGTTTGGACCGGCGGGCTGGCGGTGGGATGTCAACGTCACCGTCTTTACCGCGATGTCGGCGATCCTGCTGCTGGGCCTGGCTGCGATTTAGGGCAATTCCGGGAAAAGTGTGAGACGGCTTTCCGTCCGGAATTGCGCAAGAACAAAGAGGTGGAGCGGTTCGGCGTTTCCGTGAAACGATGAACTGCTCTAGGACAGCGCCAGCGCCCTAAGCCACGCGACCAGCCGGTCACGATCGGCGGTCATCCCCTTGTAGTCGAGCTGGGCCTCGTCCAGCGCCAGAAGTTGTTCGGCCAAGGACGCTGCGAGCGCCGCACGGTCGCGGTGGCGCTCCAGCACGGCGAGCGGGTCGAGATGGATGCGGATGGTGAAGAGTACGTCGCCCGAAACGGGGAGCTTTCTCAGCGTCTGCCGCTCGACGCGGATAAAGGCATGGGCGTCGATGTCACCGTCCGGGAATCTCGACGGGCGACTGCTGGCGCGGTCGATGCGTTCGACATTGGAGAGCGGATGGTAGAGCGCGTTGCCCGCCTGGATCGACCAGTTGTAGCGCTCGACGGCTTGGCCCTGGAGGCCGTCGAACATGCGGTTGATGAGATCGGCCGGGCGTGTGCCTGGACCGAAACCCGGTACCGGCGCGTGGATCTGCTGCAGCGGCTTGCCGAATTTTTCGGTCAGCGACCATGACGAGGGGAAGCAGAGCGAGCCGGCCGCCAGACGCCAGCCGCTCTCGTCGCGGCGCATCAGGATCAAATCCTCCTGGACGAGCAACGAGGCCGCGACAAGCGGCGCATCGCTGAAAGAAGCTGCGGTGCCTGAGCCTACAAGACTGTCGGTGCCGCCGATCACCACGATCCCGTTGTCGGTACGCCTGTGGGTCCCAGGAAAGTTCGCCGCCAGATGCGCACCGAGCAGATCGAGCACTTCGCGTTGGGCGTCGCGTGTGGCTTGCTCCTCGACAAAAACCTTGTCTGGAATTTCGGCATAAAGCCGGCGTTTCTCGGCAAGATAGGGCAGCAGATATTCGTCGATCTCGATCCATCTATCTAGATCGAGCGGCTTCAGCCCGATGGTGAACAGTTTCGACGAGCCGTCATAGGGTGTGTGGGTCGGTGGGCGGAAACTCATGCTTCTTTGTAGGCTTCCAGTGCGGCGGCGGCCATTCTCGCCGTGAATTCGGTGATTTCGTAATCGGCGGCGCCTGCCTTGGCGAAGGGATCGTCCGCCAGTCTGGCATCGAGCACGTCGCGTGGACCGCGCGCGATGATGATGCCGCCGGTCCTCGGCCGCTTCGGCCCGGAGGCGACAAAAATGCCTTCCGCATAACAGGCCTTCAGCCACTCGACATGCGCTTGCTGCAGGCTGTCGATCTCGGTCAGCGGCACCGTATACTTCAGCGAAACCACGAACATTGTTGTCTCCCGATGCTTCAGCCCAGCCGCGCCGGGATCAATCCGCGCAGCGAGTTGCCGACGAACAGCGCCTTGGCCGATTTCAGTTCGCTCCATGTGTAGATTGCTTCGCGGGCGCGGCCTTGATCCAGCAGTTCGCCGCGCAGGACGCCAGGCAGCAGGCCGCAATCGAGCCGCGGCGTGGCCAGCACGCCGTCGCCGAATTCGGCAAAGACATTGGTGATCGTGCCCTCGCAGATTTCGCCGCGCTCATTGGCGAGCAGCACCTCGTCGGCCCGGCCGGCGAGATATTCGGCGCGGGCGCGCGTATAGATTTGTCGGCGGCTGGTCTTGTGGCGCAGCAGCATATCGCTCGAATCAAGCCGCACGCGCGCCAGCTGCACGGTCCAGACCTTGTCTGCGGCGAGCGGCGCGTAGGGCTGCACCGAAACCGCTACATCGCCCTTGCGCGACAGGACGAGGCGAGTGCGCAACGCAATGTGCTGGCGGCCGACCGCATTCATCAGCGCTTCACCGACCCGTTGCGGGTCGCAGCCGAAGCCGAGTTCGTCTGCCGAGCCGTAAAGCCGCGCGAGATGGCGGTCGAAACGGAGGAAACCCGAGCCGGGTTCCCAGCGCATTGTTTCGATCAGTTCGAAATCGGCAGTGTTCCCGTCGCGAAACGGGCTTTCAGCAGACACTCCTGGTACTCCTCTTCGGCTGTCGAATCGAAGACGACGCCACCGCCGACATTGTAGACTGCCTCGCCATTGGCAAAGAGCGAGATGGTGCGGATCGCCACCGAAAAGCGCATCCGGCCGCCGGGGGCGATCCAGCCTATGGCGCCGCAATAGACATCGCGCGGGCCACCTTCCAGCTCGCGCAGGATCTCCATGGCACGGATCTTCGGCGCGCCGGTGATCGAACCGCAGGGGAACAGCGCGGCGAAAATCTGGCGGATGGCGAGGCCGGGCAAAAGTTTCGCCCGCACGCGGCTCACCATCTGGTGGACCGTCGGGTAGCTCTCGATGCGGAAAAGCTCCGGCACATCGAGCGTGCCAACCTCGCTGATCAGTGAGATGTCGTTGCGCAGGAGATCGACGATCATCCGGTTCTCGGCCTGGTTCTTCTCGTCGTTGCGCAAGAACGCTTTCAGGCGATCGTCCTCCGCCTTGGTGGCGCCGCGCGGCGCAGTGCCTTTCATCGGATGCGTCTCGATCATGCCTTCCGCGTCGACCTCGAAGAACAGTTCCGGCGAACGCGACAAGACGATCGGATCGCCAAGCGCGACCAGCGCCCCATACTTCACCGGCTGGCGTTCGGTCAGCGCGTTGAAGGCGTCCAGCGGATCGCCCGACCATTGCGCGTGGACCGGAAAGGTCAGATTGCCCTGGTAGCAGTCGCCCTTGCGGATGTGGTCATGCAGCCTGGCAAAGCGTTTGGCGTAGTCGTCCGAGGACCAGGCTGCCTTGGGGTCGAAGATTGGGCCGATGCTAGCCGGCAGATCGCCTGGCGCGACCGTCTCTTCGACCGGCGGGTCGAACACGCCGAGGCAGAAAAGCGGGGCGCGGCGGCCGGCTGGCAGCAGCGGAACGAGCTTGGGCTCGAGCAGGTAGCCGGCCTCGTAGGAGAAATAGCCGGCCAGCCATTTGCCGCCATCATGTGCAGCCTGCGCGGCTTCAAGCGCCGGCAGGAAGTCCGCCTCGCCATGCGCCGAGATGATCTCGGCCGGCCGGTCGAAAACGAGCTGACGCGCGGTCTCGTCGTTCCGGAAAATTGCAAAGGGCAGGGGCAGGGACATAAGGCTCGGATGCTGCGGTCACCAGCGATCGATCTATATGGGGGCTCGACCGTGCGCAATCGAGGGAACGGCGTCTCAAGACGCAAAGGCGCGGCGGGGCAAAAACAAAAGCGGCGCCCGAGAGCGCCGCCTTGTTCCAAATGCCGCCTTGCGATGGATCAGGTGTTGCTGGCTTCCCCCGCGGTCGGGAAGCGGCGCGCAAATTCCTTTTCGTCGCCGGCGGCAAGCAGTTTCGCCTGCTCGATCCAGCGTTCACGTTCGATGCGGCCGTCGAAATTCAACGTCGCCTCGATCCGCCTGACATCGTCGGGCGTCCAGGCGGCGATCTGGGCATAGGTCGTGACCCCAAGCCCTTTGAGCAGCCGCTCGTTGGTCGGGCCGATGCCGATCAGGCGACGCAGATCGTTGGCTTTGCCCGCCGCTGCGGTCGTTGCGTTGCCGGTCGCGGCTTTCTTTGCCGCCGGCGCAGCCTTGCTTGCCGCTGGCGCAGTCTTTTTTGCCGCTGGCGCAGTCTTTTTTGCCGCTGGCGCAGTCTTGGGTGCGGCGCTCGCTTTCGATGCAGCCGGCTTCGGCGTCGCCGTTTTCGCCGCACTTGCGCGTGGCGCGGTCGCAGCCTTGGCCGTTGCAGATTTCTTCGGCGCCGGTTTGGCCGGCGCGGATGTCGACATCAGGGTTGACGGTGCCTGCATCGCCGCCTTGGTTGCGCCGGCCTTGGCGGCTGGCGCCTTGGCTGTTGCCGCCTTCGCGGTTGGCGCCTTGGCGGCCGGCGCCTCGCCCAGCCGCCGCTCGAGGTCGGCGCGGGCGCGGCCGCATTCATCCAACTCACCGGTCAGGCGGTCGCTATCGGCCCGCAATCTGTCACGTTCGCTGCGCGTGCGGTCGAGATCGCCGCGCAAACTGTCGAGTTCGCCACGCAGGCGTCCCCAAATGAACCAGCCAACCAACACACCTACCAGGAACGCCAGGAGCATGTAGAAAAAAGTGCCCATTGTCTTTCTCTCTCCAGTCCGATCCGTCCGCCCTGGCCTGTGGAGCCATGACCTCGGCGAAGGACCATTCGATGGTGGTTCCGCAATTTGCAGAACAGCCGGCTTCGATCGAGCTGTCGGCGACCGGTTTGCCCCTGGCCAACAACCGTTGTCGCATCCGCCGACGCGCCATGACCGGTCGGGACTTTCCGACCGGATCCATTCGTGCCCGGCTGAGCTTGAGGGCGGACGCTATCATACAGCTTACGGGAATCTAACGGAAAACTTCCATGGAAAGTTATTTAAGAACAAATATCCAAGACAAGAATAGAACCATCGTCAATATGCATTGCAGCTAAACTGTTCTGGAAAACCCGATCACCCGGTGTTGCGCATCACCCAGTGTTGCGCATCACTTGTCCAGTGCTTCCAGCTCGTCGATCAGTCCGCTGATCACACCAAGCCCGATCTGCCAGAAGGCAGGGTCGGTCGCGTCAAGGCCGAACGGCGCCAGAAGCTCGGAATGATGCTTGGTGCCGCCGGCGCGCAGCATGGCAAAATATTTCTCCTGAAAGCCGCGCTCGGCGTTCTGGTAGACCGCGTAGAGCGAGTTCACCAGGCAATCGCCGAATGCATAGGCATAGACGTAGAAAGGCGAGTGGATGAAGTGCGGGATATAGGTCCAGAAAACCTCGTACCCCTCGCGCAGCTTGATCGCCGGCCCGAGGCTTTCCGCCTGCACTTCCAGCCAGAACTGGCCGAGCTTGTCGGAGGTCAATTCGCCGCTCTTGCGCTCGGCATGCACCTTGCGCTCGAACTCGTAGAAGGCGACCTGGCGCACGACCGTGTTGATCATGTCCTCGACCTTCTGGGCGAGCATGGCCTTGCGTTCGCGCTTGTCGGTGGTCTGCTCGAGCAACGAGCGGAAGGTCAGCATCTCGCCGAACACCGATGCGGTTTCGGCCAGCGTCAGCGGCGTCGACGCCATCAGGGCGCCCTGGCCGCCGGCCAGCACCTGGTGCACGCCGTGGCCGAGCTCGTGCGCCAGCGTCATCACGTCGCGCGGCTTGCCCATGTAGTTGAGCAACACATAAGGATGCGCCGAAGGCACCGTCGGATGGGCGAAGGCACCAGGCGACTTGCCGGGTCTCACCGGTGCATCGATCCAGTTGCGGTCGAAGAAAGTTCTGGCGATCTCCGCCATGTCGGGTGAAAAGCGCTGATAGGCGGAAAGCACGGTGTTCTTGGCCTCGTCCCAGCCGATTACCGCCTGCGGGGTCTCCGGCAGGGGCGCATTGCGGTCCCAGTGGTTCATCACCTCCATGCCGAGCCAGCGCGCCTTCATCGCATAATAGCGATGCGACAGGCGCGGATAGGCGTCGCGAACCGCCGCGGCGAGTGCGTCCACCACGCTGCGTTCGACGCGGTTGGCGAGATGGCGGGAATCGGCAATGTCCTCGAAGCCGCGCCAGCGGTCGGAGATCTCCTTGTCCTTGGCCAGCGTGTTGGTAATCAGCGTGAAGACGCGCAAATTCTTGCGGAAAGTTGCGGCCAGCGCTTCGGACGCCCGGCGGCGCACCTCGCCGTCGGCGTCCTGCAGGCGATTGAGCGCCGGCTCAAGCGTCAACTCCTCGCCGTCGAGGCCGAAGCGCAAATCGGTCATCGTCTCGTCGAACAGGCGGTTCCAGGCCCCGCGCCCGGTGATCGACTTTTCGTGGAAGAGTTGCTCGATGCGGTCTTCGAGCTGATAGGGCTTGTCCTTGCGCAGATCGAGCACCCAGGGCCGGTAGTGGGCGAAGGCCGGATCGGCGGCGAGTGCGTTTTCGATCGCGCCATCGTCGATGAGGTTCAGCTCGAGCGCGAAAAACAGCAGGTGCGCGCTGGCATCGGTCATCTTTTCCTGGATGTCGCCATAGAGCTTGGCGCGCTGCGGATCCGACGTGTTGCCGGCATAGACAAGCCCGGCATAGGAGACGATCCGGCCGATCAGCTCCTCCAGCGCTTCATAGGCCTGGAGCGCCTCGCCCAGCCTGCCGGCGCTGCCACGCCCGGCCTCGGCGGCGAGCGTGCCTTTCCAACGGCTCTCGAAGGCGATGGCATCGGCGGCGGCCTTGGCGATGTCGCGCTTCAACTCGGGCGCTTCCATGCCCGAATAGAGATCGGCCAGATTCCATTCCGGCAGGTCGCCAAGCTCCGCCACGCCCTGACTGGACGCCGCCGCCAGCTTTCGAGCAAAAACCATGCGCATTGCCGATCCTTCCAAACACGAAAATTCGAGGAAACGAGAAGCCGGTCAAATCCTAAGGAATTCATTCACCGGTTTTTTTGAAAGCTTATTTAGAACCCTGTGCCAAGATGATCCATAGGGCGCATTCTCGGGCGGGCACGGTCGGATCAGTCATGGCAGCTTCCATACTCATAGTCGATGACGATCCGGTGCAGCGCAGGCTGCTCGAGGCAGCGGTGACGAAATTCGGCCACACCGCGATCGTCGCCGATGGCGGCGAGGCCGGTCTCGATGTTGTCGACGGGCCCAATGCGCGCGACGTCTCGGTGGTCATCCTCGACCTGATGATGCCGGGCCTCGATGGCATCGGCGTGCTGAAGGCAATGCGCGAGCGCGGCATCCACATTCCCGTCATCGTGCAGACCGCCCAGGGCGGCATCGAAACCGTCGTTTCGGCAATGCGTCACGGCGCCTTCGACTTCGTCGTCAAGCCGGCCTCTCCCGACAGGCTGCAGGCGTCGATCGGCAATGCCCTCAAGGTCGAAGCGCTCGAAGGCGAAGTGAAGCGCTCGTCACGGCAGCGCGGCGGCCATCTGACGTTCAAGGACATGATCACTCACAGTCCGGCGATGGATCGGGTGATCCGGCTCGGCCGCAAGGCGGCGGCGTCCAACATTCCGATCCTGATCGAGGGTGAATCCGGCGTCGGCAAGGAACTGGTGGCGCGCGCCATCCAGGGCAGCGGCGACCGCCGCTCGAAACCCTTCGTCACCGTCAATTGCGGCGCCATCCCCGACAATCTGGTCGAATCGATCCTGTTCGGTCACGAAAAGGGCTCGTTCACCGGCGCCACCGAAAAACACACCGGCAAGTTCGTCGAAGCGCATTCGGGCACGCTGTTCCTCGACGAAATCGGCGACCTGCCGCTCGACGTGCAGGTCAAGCTGTTGCGCGCCGTACAGGACGGCGAGGTCGATCCGGTAGGCGGGCGCTCGACCGTCAGGGTCGACATCAGGCTGATCTCGGCAACCCATCGCAACCTGCTGCAGCAGGTAAAGGACGGCAAGTTCCGCGAGGATCTGTTCTATCGTCTGAACGTCTATCCGATCTTCGTGCCGCCATTGCGCGACCGTCGCGACGACATTCCCCATCTGGTCGAGCACTTCATGGAGAAGATGGCGCCCGCCGATCCGCGCCACCGTCTGCGAGGCATCTCGGCTGCGGCGCTCGCCATGCTGCAGGCCTATGACTGGCCGGGCAATATAAGGCAGCTCGAAAATGCCGTCTTCCGGGCTTCGGTGCTCGCCGAGGGCGACATGCTGACCGAAGAAGAGTTCCCGCAGATCCGGGCGCAGGTCGAGGGCACGGTCAATCTCGATGCGGATATCGCCTCGCCAGCTTCAGGAGGGCCAGCTTCAGGGTGGCCAGCTTCCGGATTGGCTTCGGGCAGCCTGCCGCGTGATAACGTCCCGGCCGCCGTCGGCGCCGCCGCAGCCGAGCCCGACGCGCCGGCCAGACCCCGCTTCGGCACACTGCGGGCGCTCGACGACCGCGGCAATGTGCGTGCGCTGGCCGATGTCGAGCTCGAAATGATCAAGCTCGCCATCGACCACTACAACGGCCAGATGAGCGAGGTCGCCCGCCGCCTCGGCATCGGCCGGTCGACGCTCTACCGCAAGCTCAAGGAATACGGCATCGACCCGGAGACCGGCCGTTTCGAGAGGCTCGCTTCCTGAGTCACAGGGCCAAGCCGGTTCTCATCCGGACATCATTCCAGGCAACTGAGTCTCGTAATGACGTGTTCGCCGCAATGTTCACGTATTAAGGCGGACGGTAACAGATCGTGTTTCGAGCTGGCGCCAAAACATGATCTAAACCAGCGGTTTACCAAGATATCCTGCGCAATATTTTTGGCGGGATATCGCCACGGTGTTACCGCATTTCGGCTTCAATAAGCGATGATTAACCATTAGGATCGATATTCGGATGCACATCTAACGCATCCGTTTGGTCAAATCCGGGGACAAAACGGCAGCCTGCAAGGCCTTTTGATTTGAACAGAATCGAACGACACAAAAACGGGCGGCATTATCACATGAGCGTCTGGCCGAGATGGCTGGCAGCGGTGATTGTTGCCGTCGGGTTCCTTGCAGCGGCGGCAACCGGCGCCGGCGCCGAGACACGTTCGCTGAAGCTCTATCATCTCCACACGCATGAAAAGGCGGAGATCGTCTACAAGCGCAACGGCCGCTACGATCAAGCGGGCTTGCGAAAGATCAACATCATCCTGCGCGACTGGCGTCGCAACGAGCCGACCAAGATGGATCCGCGCCTGCTGGACCTGGTCTGGGAAGCCTATCGGGAGAGCGGCGCCACCGACTATATCCAGGTCGTCTGCGGTTATCGTTCGCCGTCGACGAATTCGATGCTGCGCAGCCGCAGTAGGGGCGTCGCCGAGAAGAGCCAGCACATGCTCGGCAGGGCGATGGATTTCTACATTCCCGGTGTGCCGCTGAAGAAGCTGCGCGACATCGGCCTCAGGATGCAGGGCGGCGGCGTCGGCTATTATCCCAGCTCCGGCTCGCCCTTCGTGCATATGGATGTCGGCAATGTGCGCCACTGGCCCGGCATCAGCCGCCAGGAACTGGCGCGCGTGTTCCCCAACGGCAAGACGCTGCATGTGCCGAGCGACGGCAAGCCGCTGCCCGGTTATCAACAGGCGCTCGCCTCCTACAAGGCCCGTAAGGGCGCCGGCGCGCCGGCCATCGAACTGGCCAGCGCAAGCGGCGGTGGAAAAAAATCCCGCGGCTTCCTGGCAGCCTTCTTCGGCGGCGGCGACGACGAGGCGGACGACAGCGCCGATGTGGCGATGGCCGAGCCAGCGCCAAAGCCCCGTAACGTGAAGCCAGCGCCGTCGGCCAAGAGCAGCAATCTGCCTGGCATCGCCATCGTGGCGCCTCGGGATGCCAAGCGTGCCGAGATTCCGGAAGTCGCCGATGCTCCGGCGCCTGCGCCTGAACCGGAGAACGACACGCCGGAGACGATCATCGCGGCATTGCCGGCGCGCAGCATTCCGCTGCCGGATTTTGCTCCGCGCCCGAAGGCCGACATCGGTGCCCAGCCGCCTGAAAACGTTCCGTTCGGCGTGGCGGATGCGACTGCATCCACCGAACAGGCGGTGGCAACCGCGCAAGCGCCGGCAAGTGTGGCGTCGGCAAGTGTTCCGTTCGGCATGGCAGACGCGTCGGCTACGGCCGGCCCGGTGCAGGTCGCGACAAACAACATTCCCGTGCCGAGTTGGCGGCCCGATCATTCGCTGCCGGCCGATCTTTCGTCGGCTGGTCTTGCGCCGCAGGACAAGCAAGTATTGCTGGCGCTCGCGAGTGCGGCCGAGCGGAGCAACACCGCCACCGATGCATTCTCGGTATTGCCGTCGGCGCGGCCCGACAGTTCGCAGCCCGACGAGGTCAAGGCCGTTCTGGAACGGGTCAGCGCGACCGACGAATACAAAGTCGCTTCGCTTTCCGAGCAAGCATCGGTGTTCGAGGAACCGGCGAGTGACGACGCATCGAGCGACGGGGCGTCGCCGCGCAAGGCCATCGTTGCCCGCCCGGCCGGCTCCGACCCGACGGCCGTCATCGGCGCGGGCGTGAAGACCACACGCAAGGAACCCAGGGCCACCGCCCGCGACCTGAAACCAGGCCCCAAGCCGGTGGTGGTCGCTGCCGCGCCGCAGGCTGCCCGTTGGGCGCTGCACAGCGGCGAGTATGTCGCGACCGTTTCAGACGCGACAACGGCGCCGCGCTATGCTTACGACTTCGTCCGTACGGCACCGAGCGAGGTCTATACCGTCGGCTTCCAGCCGGGCAACGAGATGGCCGACGCAAACCGGTTCACCGGCAAAGCCGTCAAGTTCATGTCGGTTGCCCGCTTCAAGACCGAGTAGGCCGCGCTGGGCACCTCGCGCGTCTGCCTCCACCGCCGGCACTGGCTTCCTTCATCCAGGGATGCTAACCACTGGTCGGCATTCTCCCGCTTCGTCTAATGGTAGGACAGCGCCCTTTGAAGGCGTGAATCGTGGTTCGAGCCCATGAGCGGGAACCAGCTGGCGAACCAGATCGGCCAGATCGGCGGCGACTTTTGATGCAGAAGATGCTAGCGCCGGAGCTTGCTTGCCGCGCGCGCCAAGGCTTCGATCTCGTCCCATTTGCCGGCCTTGACCAGATCGTCCGGCGCCACCCAGGAACCGCCGACGCAGATGACGTTGGGCAGGCTGAGATAGTCGGCGGCATTCTGGCCGGTGATACCGCCGGTCGGGCAGAATTTCACGTCGGCGAGCGGCGAGGCGAAGGCCTTGAGCGAGGCGATGCCGCCCGACTGTTCGGCCGGGAAGAATTTCAGAAAGCGCAGGCCGGCTTCGCGCGCGGCCATGACCTCTCCCGGCGTGATGGCACCGGGCAGCAACGGCACTTCGCTGTCCTTGGCTGCCGCGAGAAGCTCGCGGGTGATGCCGGGGCTGACGATGAACTTCGAACCGGCGGCCGCCGCCTCGCCGAACTGGCGGGCGTCCAGGATGGTGCCGGCGCCGACGACGGCGTCTTCGACCTCGCCCGCCACCCGGCGGATCGCCTCCAGCGCGTCGGCGGTGCGCAGCGTAATCTCGATCGCCGGCAGGCCGCCGCGGGCCAACGCCCGGGCCAGCGGCACCGCGTCGGCGGGATTGGCGATCTTCAGCACCGGTATGACCGGCTGGCCGTTGAGGAGCGACAGGAGCTTTTCGGTCGTGCTGGGCATTCGTCGTCTCTCCTCTGTTGATCAAGTCGACCGGTTAGCAGAAGGCGGTTTTTCTGTCCACGAAACGCGGCGTGTCGCGATGTCACGCGTGGTGTTCGAAACCCGTCGCGGGCAGACCGCTCCCGGCTCTGCCTTGATCCGGCTGTCGTGAGCGTTTAGTGGCTTGGAGATGACACTGTCCGGCCAAGCCTTCCGTGTTGCCGCGCTTTACCGCTTCGCCCGGCTCGACACCTTCGAGGCGCTGCGCGCGCCGCTCGCCGCCTTCTGCTGCGCACGCGGCATCAAAGGCACGCTGCTTTTGGCGCGTGAGGGCATCAACGGCACGGTCGCCGGCAGTGAAGCGGCAATCGCGGCGCTCATCGGTCATCTCGAATCCATCGAAGGTCTCGCCGGCCTCGAGATCAAATACAGCAGCGCCGCAGCGATGCCATTCCACCGCATGAAGGTGCGGTTGAAGCGCGAGATCGTCACCATGGGCGTGGACAATATCGACCCGGCGGCAGGTGCAGGCACCTATGTCGCGCCGGCCGACTGGAACGCATTGATCTCGGATGCAGGCACCATCGTCATCGATACGCGCAACGCCTACGAGGTATCGCTCGGCACCTTCAAGGGCGCTGTCGATCCCGCCACTGCCAGCTTTCGCGAATTCCCGGCCTGGGTCGAGCAGCATCGGCATGAGCTCGAGGGGCGCAAGGTCGCCATGTTCTGCACCGGCGGCATACGCTGCGAGAAGGCGACGGCCTATGTGAAGTCGCTTGGCTTCGAGGATGTTTTCCACCTCAAGGGCGGCATTCTGAAGTATCTCGAAGACGTGCCCGCCGAACAGAGCCTCTGGCAAGGCGAATGCTTCGTGTTCGACGAGCGCGTTTCGGTATCGCACGGGTTGGTCGAAGGCGAGGCCGAACTCTGCCGCGCCTGCCGGCATCCGCTAGCCGCAGAAGACCGGCTGTCGCTGGAATATGCAACCGGCGTTTCATGCCCGCATTGCTTCGATGCCCGCTCGGAGGAGGATCGCGCCCGCTATGCCGAGCGCCAGCGCCAGGTCGAGCTGGCGCAAGCGCGCGGCGATCGTCACATCGGAAGTTAGCTTCACGTCAAGCAACTTCACATTAAGCAACAGAGAAGCGATCGATGACCCACAGCCATGTCCCGTCGTTCTGCCGGCGTGCGACCTCGGTGGTGATCGTGCCGTCGGGAAGCCGGGTCGAGGTGAGCGCGAGGTCGCCATTGATGACAGCCGGACGCTGATCTCCGGACTGAAATTTTCGGCCGGTTGCGGTGATCTCCGCGAACAGCGTTTGGATGGCTTCGCGGCCGAACGTCAGTTGTCCGCCACCGCTGTCGATGACTGCATGCGGCTCAAAAAGCGCGGCCATGCCGTCAATGTCTCCGACCCATTGCCGTGAAATCAGCAGGCGCTCCAGTTCCTGGGGATCGCGTGCCGGCTGGCGGTCAGTCTCATCGGTCATGCCAGGCTCCTCGCAAGCGACATGCCGCGACATTACTCGAAGTCGGGGCTGGTTTCGACACTTCCAAGGTCCACAGCACTGCATGTTTTTAGGGTGCGGAAGGAGGCTGAAGCAGTTTGATTTCCGTGTGAAATCCCAGCAGATGTCGGTGCGAGGTCACGCGTGGCAGCGGGCAAAAGGATGCACCGCGTCATTGTAATGTCAAACTGCGGGACCTAGGTCTTCGACGTGCAAACCTGCCCGCGCACCTTCGGCCGGGCCAATTCTGGAGGCATAGATGTTCGATCCCAAGAAGCTCCTCGACGACCTGCTCGGCTCGCAAGTTCCCGGTACCGGATCGACCGTCCGTGACAAGGCGGGGCAGGCGGTGCAGATGGCCAAGGACAATCCGCTTGCCGCCGGTGCGCTGGCCGCGGTGCTGCTCGGAACCGGCCCAGGCCGTCAGGTCACCGGTGCGGCGGTGAAGCTCGGCGGCCTGGCCGCGATCGGCGGCCTCGCCTACAAGGCTTACCAGAACTACAAGAGCGGCAACGCGCCGGCCGAAACGCAAGCCGCCGGTGAACCGGAATTGCTGCCGCCGCCGGCCGATACCGCCTTCCATCCGTCGCAAGCGCCGCAGGGCGAAGACGAATTCACGCTGACGCTGGTCAGGGCGATGATCTCGGCGGCGAAGGCCGACGGTCATGTCGATGACGAAGAGCGGCAGAAGATCGCCGGCAAGCTCAGCCTCGCCGGCGTCGGCGCCGAAGCGGAGAAATTCCTGATGTCGGAACTGGACGCGCCGCTCGATCTGGATGTGCTGATCGCCGGCGCCAAGACCGATGCGCAAAAGCTGGAACTCTACACCGCCTCGCGTCTTGCCATCGATCCGGACACGCGGGCCGAACGCGGCTATCTCGACCTGCTTGCTGGCCGCCTCGGCCTGCCGGACGCGCTGGTCGACCATGTCGAGGCGACGGTGACGGCGGCGAAGGTGCCGGCAGCGGGCAGCACGGCCAAGCCGGTGACCGGTTCGCGCTGGTAGCTTGAAGGGGAGAGCCTCGGAGCGCTCGGCGGCATTCGCGTTAGCTCTCGTTAATCCGGTGAGCGCATGATTTCAGGCAGTCGGATCGGCTTTCCTCCTCCCAAGGCCGGTTCGGATCAGGGGCGGTCGCCAATGGCCGCCCTTTTTGCGAGCACAGGCCTTGGGCCGGCTTGCCATGGTTCCCGTCATTTGCGATGCCTCATCCCTTTCAGGGAGTACAGCCATGAGCGACTATAAAACCGCCATCGTCACCGGCGCCGGTACGGGCATCGGCAAAAGCGTCGCCACGGCGCTGCTCAAGGCCGGCTGGAATACGGTCTTCTGCGGTCGCCGCAAGCCGGTGCTGGAGGATGCGATCGCCGCCGCCGGGCCGACACAGGCCAAGGCATTGGCGGTCGCCTGCGACATCAGCAAGGCCGATCAGGTCGACGATCTGTTCGAGACGGTGGCAGCGGCCTTCGGGCGCGTCGACCTGCTCTTCAACAATGCCGGCACGAGCTACAAATCGACATTGATCGACGATATCCCGGTCGAGGTGTGGAACGACATCGTCGGGGTCAATCTCACCGGCTCGTTCCTGTGTGCTCGCGGCGCGTTCGGCGCCATGCGCAGGCAGCAGCCGATGGGCGGCCGCATCATCAACAACGGCTCGGTATCGGCCTATGCGCCACGGCCGGGCTCGGTGCCCTATACGGCGACCAAGCACGCCATCACCGGGCTGACCAAGACGCTGGCGCTGGACGGCAGGCCCTTCGACATTGCTTGCGGTCAAATCGACATCGGCAACGCGCTGACCGACATGGCGCAAGCGATGACGGTCGGCGTGCCGCAAGCCAACGGCACCATTGCCGCCGAAGCGGTGATGGATGTCGAGCGCGTCGCCGATGCCGTCCTTCACATGGCCAGCCTGCCGCTCGACGCCAACGTGCTGTTCATGACCGTGATGGCGACCAAGATGCCGTTTGTCGGCCGCGGCTAGTCTCAGCCCGGTCGCGTTCGACCGGCCTCATGCGACGCGCTTTAGGTTCTTGTTTATGCATGTCGTTATCACAAACCGCTGCACACTTTTGCGCGACATGCATTAGGGCCGCGTGACGGGAAGCGGCACGCCGGGAAGATACAGCGAAATCGGGCGGATTTCGTAGACGGCGGTCGGATTGACGCGGCGAAGGTCGCGCGCAATGTCGACAGCGGCGTCACGGTTGGCGCAGTCGACAACATAGAGTCCCAGCAATTGTTCCTTGGTCTCGGCGAAGGGGCCGTCAACAACCATTCCGGTGCCTGGCCCGCGCAAGGTGCAGGCGTCTTGTGTCGCGCCGAGCCGCGCCGCCGGTCCGAGGGTGCCTTGCCGGTAAAGCCGATCGTTGATCTGGAGAAGATCGGTCATCAGCGCCGAATCCTGCTCCGGCGTCAGCGCCGTAATCGCTTCTTCCTCGTGATAGGCTAGAATGGCATAGAACATCTGGCGTCTCCTTTCGTCGATCGTGGCCTCACTTCGTCAGAAACGTCTCGATCCGCTCCAGCGCGCGCAGGATGTTCTCTTCGGAATTGGCGTAGGATAGCCTGACATAGCCTTCGCCGAGAATACCGAAATCGGGGCCGCCGATCAGCGCCACGCCGGCATCCTCGAGCAGCGCCGAGGCGAGCTTCTTGGCCTTCCAGCCGGTCTTGGAAACATTGGGGAAGGCATAGAAGGCGCCTTTCGGCGTAATGCAGGAAACACCGGGCAAGGCATTCAACCCCTCGACCACGACCTTTCTGCGGCGGTCGAAGGCGCGCATCATCGTGTCGACATCGTCCTGCGGGCCGTCGATGGCGGCTATGCCGGCATACTGGCTCGGCGCGTTGACGCAGGACCAGCAATTGACCGCCAGCTTGCGCACCTTATCGTAGAGATGCGCGCCCTTGTCGCCGTTCGGCCAGATCGACCAGCCCATGCGCCAGCCGGTCATTGCCCAGGTCTTCGACCAGCCGTTGAGCACGATCAGCCGGTCGCGGATTTCGGGGAAAGCGAGCAGCGAACAATGCGTCTCGCCGTCATAGGTCATCACGTCGTAGATCTCGTCGGAAAGGATGGCGACATCCGGGTGCGCTTGCAGGCCCTTGACCAGCTTCTCGATCTCGGCGCGCGGTGTGACGCCGCCGGTCGGATTGGCCGGCGAGTTGAGGATCAGCAGCCTGGTCTTCGGCGTGATCAGCGCCAAGGTCTCCGCGGCCGAAAAGGCAAAGCCGTTCTCCTCGCGCATCGGCACCGGGATGGGGGCAGCACCGGTGAACTCGATCATCGAGCGGTAGATCGGAAAGCCGGGATCGGGATAGAGAATTTCGGCACCCGGCTCGCCAAACATCAGGATCGCCGCGAACATGGTCGGCTTGCCGCCGGGCAGGATCATCACCGCTTCCGGCGAGACTTCGACGCCGGTGGTGGCCAGCGTGCGGCGTACCACCGCTTCGCGCGTCGCCAGCAGGCCGTTGGCCGGCGTATAGCCGTGATGGCCATCGCGTAGCGCCTTGATCGCGGCCTCGACGATATGCTGCGGCGTCTTGAAGTCGGGCTGGCCGATGCCGAGATTGACAATGTCGCGGCCCTGGTGGGCAAGTGCAGTGGCACGCGCCAGCACTGCGAACGCATTTTCCTCGCCGAGGCGGTCGAAGGCCGAAATCGTGTGGAGCATTTTTCCCGTCCGTGTGGTTCTTTCAGAGAGCGTGCGTTTTTGTGAGCGTCCGCCCGCAAAAGTCAAACGGATTGGAGTTTCGGTGTCGGAAAATCTCAAGAATTGGCAACCGCGCCCGCGGCCCGAACGCAAGTTGCTGGAGGGGCGCACTGTCAGGCTGGAGCCGCTCAACGCCGAAAAGCACGGCGACGGCCTGTTCGAGGCCTCGTCAGTGGTCGATGCCGGCGGCCGCTTCGCCTGGCTGTTCGACGACCCGCCGCAGACCCGCGCCGCCTTCCAGCCATGGCTGGACAAGGCCGAAGCCAGCGATGACCCGCTGTTCTTCACGGTCATCGACAAGGCCAGCGGCAAGGTCGCCGGGCGCCAGACGCTGATGCGCATCGATCCGGCCTATGGCGTGATCGAGATCGGCAACATCTATTGGGGACCGCTGATCTCGCGCAAGCCGGCGGCGACGGAAGCGCAGTTCCTGTTCATGAAGTACGTCTTCGACGAGCTTGGCTACCGCCGCTACGAATGGAAATGCAACAATCGCAACGAGCCGTCGAAGCGCGCGGCGGAACGTTTCGGCTTCAAGTTCGAGGGCGTTTTCCGTCAGCATCTTGTGGTCAAGGGCGAAAACCGCGATACCGCGTGGTATTCGATCATCGATAAGGAATGGCCTGATCTGCGCAGAGCCTATGAGGCGTGGCTCGATCCTGCCAATTTCGACAGCGATGGCCAGCAGAAGCGGCGGCTCGAGGATTTCCGCGCCGAGTTTGGCGCGTAGCAGGAGCTCATAGATGGCGCATACCCACGACCATGCCGCGCAGGGCCACGACCACAGTCACGGTGCCGGGCATGTGCATGGCTCGACCGACAAGAAGCGCGTGCTGATCGCGGCTTGCCTGACCGCCGGCTTCATGGTCGTCGAAGCGCTTGGCGGTCTCCTGACGGGATCGCTGGCGCTGCTGGCGGATGCCGGCCACATGCTTGCCGACTGCATTGCGCTCGGCCTTGCCTGGTATGCCTTTCATCTTGCGAGCCGGCCGGGGACCGTGCGCCTCACCTACGGCTTCGGCCGGGTCAAGACACTGGTCGCCTACACCAACGGCATCGCCATCTTCGCCATTGCGCTGTGGATCGTCTATGAGGCCTGGGGGCGTTTGCTGACGCCTGAGCCCGTGCTCGGTGGGCCGATGCTGGTCGTTGCGATCGCCGGCCTTGCGGTCAATATCGGCTCTTTCTTCGTGCTGCATGGCGGCGACCGCGACAGCTTGAACATGCGCGGCGCCATCCTGCACGTGCTCGGCGACCTGCTTGGCTCGGCCGCGGCGATCATCGCGGCGCTGATAATCCTGGCGACGGGCTGGACGCCTATTGATCCGATCCTATCGGTCCTTGTCGCGCTGCTGATCCTGTCCACGGCATGGTCGCTGATGCGCGAGGCTGCCCACGTCCTGCTCGAAGGCGTGCCGGCAAGCCTCGACCGCGACCTGATCGCGAGGGACATCGAAGGCTCGATCAAGGGCGTGCGCGAGGTGCATCACATGCATGTCTGGTCGATCGACGGTTCCAGCAACATGGCGACGTTGCATGCCTGCCTCAATGACGGCGTCGACGCGCATATGGCGGTCAGCGCGATCAAGAAACGGCTTGCGCAGGAGCATGGCATAGCCCATGCCACCGTCGAACCGGAATTCGGCCAATGTGCCGACAGCCATGAGCATGATGGCGAGCACGATCACGCGCATGATGCGGCACCGCACCGTGGCCACTATCACTGATTTCGGGAGTTCCTGGTATTGGCAACGATCGACATGAACGCCCGCTACCCTGGGGCCGCGTGATGGACCGCGACACCCGCAATGCGGCAATCGGCGCCGCCTGGATTTTGCTGCTGTTCGGCATCGCAGCCTATTATCTTCCAACCGTGATGCTGGCGGTCGGCAACGTCTCGACGGTTCTTGCCGGCGTCGTCGCCGCGATCTTCATGGTGGCAATCTTCGTCGTGTTCTGGCTGCGTAGCCGCAGCCAGCGCAAAAAGGGAAAGTGACATGCGCATTCTGATTACCGGCGCGGCAGGCATGGTCGGCCGCAAGCTCATTGCCCGGCTGGCCAAGGACGGGACACTCGGCGGCCGCAAGATCGCCGCGCTCGACCTTCACGACATCGTGCCACCGCAGGCGCCCGCCCTCGAAGGCGTCAGCATCAGCGTCCACACCGGCGACCTTGCCGCGCCGGGCGCGACGACAAATCTGGTCGCGCCGCGGCCCGACGTGATCTTCCATCTCGCCGGCGTGGTGTCGGGTGAAGCGGAGGCCAATTTCGATCTCGGCTACCGCGTCAATCTCGATGGCACAAGGGCGCTATTCGATGCCGTCCGGCTGGCGGCATTTGCGCCGCGCCTCGTCTTCACCTCATCGATCGCCGTGTTCGGCGCGCCGTTTCCCGAAATCATTCCGGACGAGTTCCACCCGACGCCGCTGACCTCTTACGGCACGCAGAAGCTGATGGGCGAGGCGCTGCTTGCCGACTATACCAGGCGTGGCTTCTTCGACGGCATCGGCATCAGGCTGCCGACCATCTGCGTCAGGCCGGGAAAGCCGAACAAGGCGGCCTCGGGTTTCTTCTCCGGCATCATCCGCGAGCCGCTGAGCGGCCATGAAGCCATCCTGCCGGTGCCGCGCTCGGTCGTCCACACACACGCCAGCCCGCGTTCGGCGGTGAATTTTTTGATCCATGCGGCTGGAATTGACGGCGCTGCAGTCGGGCCGCGCCGCAACCTGACGATGCCGGGCGTCGCCGTCAGTGTCGGCGAACAGATCGAAGCGCTGGAACGTGTTGCCGGCGCCAAGGCGGTCAAACTGATCCGCGAGGAGCCCGACGAGACGATCTGGGCGATCGTGAAGGGTTGGCCGACACGCTTCGAGGCGCGGCGCTCGAGGGAGCTTGGCTTCGCTGCGGAAACGAGCTTCGACGAGATCATACGCGTCCATATCGAGGACGAGTTGGGCGGCAGGATCCCTAGTTAAAGCACCCCGATCGGGCGCAACGAGGTCAGGCGCCAGTCAGGCTGGCCGATAGCAGCAGCAGACCGAACAGGAAGACGAAGGCGGCACCGCCGATTTCGACGAAGGAATGGATGCGGTTGCCCATGCGGCCGTCGCCGGCGAAATACACCGCCCAGTTCTTCGCGGTGACCGCAAGCGTCGCCAGAGCCGAGACGGTGATTGCGGTGCCTAACGCCATGGCCAGCACCGACAGGATACCGCCGAACCACAGCCCATTTAGCAAGGCGAAGCTCAGCACGATCAGCGCGCCGGAACAGGGGCGGATACCGACGGCAGCCACCGCCGACCAAGCCGTGCGCCAGTCGAAGCGATCGCCGGAAAGCAGCGCCGGGTCGGGCGCATGCGAGTGCCCGCAGGTCTCGCAGACCTCCCCCGCCGCATGGCTGTGGTGATCGTGCGCAGCATGGGCGTGGTCGTGTGCGCCGTGGTCATGATGGTCATGCGCATGGTCGTGATCGTCATGCGCATGAAGCGCGTGGGAATGTGCCGCATGGGCATGCGCGGAATGTGAATGGCCGGCATGTGAATGGCCGGCATGGGCAGCCGAGAGGCTGTAGCCGGGATTTGCGCCGAACAGGCGCAGGATGGCCGGGCCAGCCTTGCGCCACAGCAGCCAGGCGCCGAACAGGGTGACGAAGACATAGCTCATGATTTCGAGGAACCATGCGGCGTCGGTCATCGATATCGCGGTGCCGCGCAGCACGAAATAGGCGAGCAGCATCACCACGATCGCGGTCAGCGCCTGCAGCAGGGCCGAGACGAAGGACAGCATGATGCCGCGCCGGAGCGCCACTTCATTGGCCACCATGTAGGATGAGATCACCGCCTTGCCGTGACCGGGGCCGGCAGCGTGGAAAATGCCATAGGCAAAGGACAGGCCGATGAGCAGCCACATCTTGCTGCCGTCCTGGCGCATCGCCTTCATCGCGCCGGCAAGCGCATGATAGAATTCCTGCTGGCGCAGATTGATCCACATCAGGATGTGGGCGAACGGGCCGGTGGCGGTTGGAGCCATGCCGTCATTGGTGCCGATGCCGAGCGAGCTCTGGGCGTGGGCGGAGCCGAGAAAGTGCGTCATCACAAAGGCGGCGGCCAGAAGACCGACTGCCAAACGCAGGGACGGTTTCGTCACTGGATCTATCCTTCCGGCTGACAGGTCAGTTCAAGCTTGGTGGCAAAGATCTTGCTCATGTCGGTGCCCGTCGGATCGTTGAAGAACGCGTCGGTCAGGGTCTTCTGGTTCTGGGCGATCGCCTCATCCGGATTCGGGCGGACAACCTTGCTGGTGCAGGTCGGCGGCAGGCCATCGACCTGCAGATGGGCATCCTCGGTGAAATCGATCGCGGTGTAGAAGGTCGGGTCGTACACCCCGATGTCGATCTTGCCGCTGAGCTTGATCGGCGCCTTCGGTTCAGATTCGAACAGGATGATCAACTGGTCGTTGTCGAAATTGGCCATCAGCTGCGGCGGCGGGGTCATTGCCACGTCCTTGCCGTCGACGGTGACGAGCTGGAAGTAGTTGAATTCGGCAAGCGAGGCATGGACGGTGTCGGCAACATCCTTCAGCTCCTTGTCGTCGAGCTTCAGGTCGGAATTCTTGTCGAACTCCATCATCACCGTGCTCGAAAACAAGTCGTCGAAGCGCCAGACATGGCGCAATGCCTTCACAGTTTGGTGATCCGGGCCGAGGACCACTTCGAGCCGTGCCTCGGCGAAGACGTGGGGATGCACCTCGGCCGGTCCGACGGCGGCGATAGTCGCGGTCAAGGCCGAAGCCAGCATGATTGCTTGCTGTTTCAGGTGCATTCTCGGTCGCGATTCAATCGGCTTCGGTGAATTGCCGACAGTTACCAGAAAGGGGGCGAAAATGGGACCGCAAGCCGGCTGAAAGCTCATGCGGTGTCCAGCGCCTTGAACCACTGCACCAGGAAGTCGACGAATACGCGAACTTTTGCAGGCAGATAGCGCCGGTGCGGATAGACGGCGAAGATGCCGCCGCCGGGCAGGATGCGGTCATCCAGCGCAGTCACCAGCTTGCCGCTTTCGATGTCGGGCGCGGCGATGAAATCCGGCAGGATGGAAAATCCCAACCCAGCCACGGCAGCGGCCCTTGCCGCCATCGGGCTGTTGACCTCGATCGGGCCGGAAACCGAAACGCTCACGGTATCGCCGCTGTCGCCCTTGAACGGCCAGTTGGTGAGCCAGCGGCCATTGGTGTCGATGATGCAAGGCACGCGGGCAAGGTCTTGCGCCCTGACCGGCATGCCGTGCTTGGCGATCAGTTCGGGAGACGCGCAAAGCCGTACCGAAAATGGCGCCAGGCGCCTGGCGATCAGCGAGGAATTCTCCAGCCGCGAAATGCGCACCGCCAGATCGAAACCCTCCTCGACTAGATCGACGAAGCGATCGTCGAGATGAATGTCGAGGACGATGTCGGGATGCTGCTTGGCGAAGTCGATCAGCGATTGGCCGATCGGCGCGTCGGCGAAAGTACGCGGCGCCGACAGCTTGATCCTGCCGCGCACGTCGCCGGAGGATTCGCGCACCGCATCGGCAAGGCTGTCGACCTCGCGCACGATCTCCGAGGCGCGCCGGTAATAGGTATGGCCGGCCTCGGTCAGGGAGAACTGCCTGGTGGTCCGGTTGAGCAGCAGCGCGCCGAGCTCGTCCTCGAGCTCGCGCACGTATTTCGACAACAGCGCCTTGGAGCGGCCGATCTTGCGCGCCGCCGCCGAAAAGCCTTCGGCCTCGACCACGTCGATGAAGGCACGCATGCGGGTCAGCGTATCCATGTCATGCGCCTCCTTGGCGGGCTGAAAGGATGCGGGCGGCCAGCGCAATCAGCTGCCGGTCGCTGTTCTTCGGACCGAGCAGCGAAAGTCCGAACGGCGCGCCTTCGGCTCTGCCGAGCGGCAGCGTGATTTGCGGAAAACCGGACAGGCCGGAAAGGCATAGCAGTCTCAGCGCGCGCTCGCGATAGGTCTGCAAATCGTCGAATGTCGCGGCCTTGAGCGGCGCGGCACCCGGAGCGGTCGGAAGCACAAGAACGCCGTCGTGGCCAAGCAGGCCGGCAAGTTCGAGGCGAAACGAAACGCGACGTTCCGTTTCGTGCTGCGCGGTTGTCGCGCTGATGGTCGCGCCATGCTCGATGCGCTCCTTGACGCCGGGGCCGAGCATGCGGTCGCCGCCGGCGATCCAGGCGCCGTGGCTTTGCCAGGCTTCATAGCCCTGCAGCTTACGGAAGCACCAATAAAGATCGTCGATTGAATGCGACAGCGGGCCAACGCTGCGCGGCGCGCCCAGCACCGACGCGACACTGCGGACCATGGCGCGATATTCATCCGCCTCCAGCGGGCCGAGCACGAGGCTGTCCAGCGCGTCGAGGGCAAGAGGGCGTACCAGTTCGTGGCGATGCGGATCGTCGCCGAGCAGCACCGTGCCGACCTTTTCGTAAGTGACGATATCCCTGGCGAACCAGCCGAACGTGTCCAGCGAAGGCGCCAGCGGCATGGTGCCGTCGAGCGGGATGCGGCCATGCGTCGTCCTGAGGCCGATCAGGCCGCAGAAGCTTGCCGGCGCACGGATCGAGCCGCCGGTGTCGGACCCGGTGGCGATGTCGGCGAGCCCGCCGGCTACCGCCGCGGCAGAACCGGAGGATGAGCCGCCGGTGACGCGGTCGGGTGCCGCCGGATTGATCGGCGACGGGAAATGCGCGTTCAGCCCCAGCAGGGAAAAGGCGAGTTCGTCGGTCTGCGTCTTGCCGACGAAGCGTGCGCCCGAATCAAGCAGCGCCTGGACGGCCGGCGCGGTCGCCGTGGCCGGTGAAGCTTCCCGGTATTTCTGCGGATTGCCGCAGCCGGTGCGGTAGCCGGCGACGTCGAAGATATCCTTGACGGCCAGCCGCAAGCCGACAAGCGGGCCGGATTGCGCATTGGTAACAGGGGCTTGATCAAGGTCGAGAAAAGCGTTCAGCGGGCCGCGAGTGCCTGTCATGCGTTCGATATCCGGATGTGCTTGCCGCAGCATTGTTCTTCTGGTTGCCGCAGCATTGTTCGATGCCACAAATTTTACAACCTGCCATACGATTTTTATTGATTGTGAAATCTTTCGCTCTTATATCGCGCTTGCCCAAAGTCGCACGTGCCTGTGGGTGTCCGCCGATCCTCGAATGGTGAGGGATATCGGTAAGGTAACTGGAGCCAACCCCTCCAGTCGGTTTAGCGGCCAACCGCCAACCGAGGACACCTTGAAGCAACGACGGTGCGGGCCTTTCTGGTGTTCTGCCGGTCGTCCAAAGACCGGGGTTACTGAAGAGGCACACCTTCATTGCCGGCAGTGCGGACGGGTCTCCCATCCAAGCCAAGGCAGACAAAGCGAACCGAGGCCGGGCAAGGCCAAGGTTCACCGCCGCGAGACGGCGCTTCATGGTTCCGGGGTCTCCACCGGCTGGTTCCATGGATTTCCGTCCCGCCTTTGTCCACCGCGTGTTCGCGAGGCCGAGAGCCCGCGTCCGCAAGCCTTTGTGCGCGCCGAAAGGCGCTGATGGAGAGACCCCGATGGCTACCCAGCGCATCCTTGATTTCCTCGCTACCCGACGTCCGAACGGCCCGTGCCTCGTCGTCGACCTCGATGTGGTGCGCGACAATTTCCGCGCCTTCGAGAAGGCGCTTCCCGATTCCAAGATCTACTATGCGGTGAAAGCAAACCCGGCGCCGGAAATCCTGCGCCTGCTTGCTGCGATGGGCTCGTCCTTCGACACCGCTTCCGTTGCCGAAGTCGAGATGGCGATGGACGCCGGTGCGCCGGCGGACCGCATCTCCTTCGGCAACACCATCAAGAAGGAGCGCGACATCCAGCGCGCCTACCAGCTCGGCATTAAGCTGTTTGCGGTGGACTGCGTCGAGGAGGTCGAGAAGATCGCCCGTGTCGCTCCCGGCGCTCGCGTGTTCTGCCGCGTCCTGACCGACGGCGAGGGCGCCGAATGGCCGCTGTCGCGCAAGTTCGGCTGTGTGCCGGCGATGGCGGTCGACGTGCTGCGCCATGCCAGGGCGCTCGGCCTCGATGCTTATGGCGTGTCGTTCCATGTCGGCTCGCAGCAGACCGACCTGACCGCCTGGGACCGCGCGCTGGGCGACGCCAAGAAGGTGTTCGCGACGCTCGCCGACGAAGGCATCGTGCTGAAGATGGTCAATATGGGCGGCGGCTTCCCGACCCGCTATCTCAGGGATGTGCCGGTGGCGCAGGCCTATGGCCAGGCGATCTTCTCGGCGCTCAGGAAGCACTTCGGCAACGCGATCCCCGAGACGATCATCGAGCCGGGCCGCGGCATGGTCGGCAATGCCGGCGTCATCAAGTCGGAGGTCGTGCTGATCTCGAAGAAGGCCGACAACGACAATGTGCGCTGGGTGTTCCTCGACATCGGCAAGTTCGGCGGTCTCGCCGAGACGATGGACGAGGCGATCCGCTACCCGATCGTCACCGCGCATGACGGCAGCGAGACCGCGCCTTGCGTGCTCGCCGGCCCGACCTGCGATTCGGCCGACGTGATGTACGAGAAGACGCCGTATCCGCTGCCCTTGTCGCTGACCATTGGCGACGAGGTGCTGATCGAGGGCACCGGCGCCTACACGACGACCTACGCGTCGGTTGCCTTCAACGGCTTCGAGCCTCTCCGATCCTACGTGATCTGACGGTTCGAAAGAACCGATCAGATCATCCCGAGGTGGGCGCCTGTCGCCCGCCCGGGCTCGCCTGTGGAACAATCCCCTCGTGAAGGATCGCGGAAGTGGACGTTTTGGATTTCATTGTTGAAGGCGCCGCGGGGATGTCCCCCTCGAGGGGGGAGAATGCCGGCGCTTTTGTCATCACTGCCGAAACCGCTGCCGATATCGGTGCGCGCGAGGCTTTGCTCGATCGCGCCATGGGGCCGAAGCGCCGGAAGAAGTCGTCGGAAAAGCTGCGGCGCGGCCGCCGGCCTTCGGAGGGCCTTGCCTTTGTCGCGCGCGATGCGTCGGGCGCTGTTGCCGGCACCGTGCGGCTGTGGGACGTGGTGCTGGGCGAGGGCGGCAAGGCAGCGCTGCTGCTCGGCCCGCTTGCGGTCGACCCGGCGCTGAAAAATGCCGGCATCGGCTCGGCGCTGATGCGCCATGCAGTGACTGAGGCCGAGCGGCTTGGCCATGCGGCGATCCTGCTGGTCGGCGACGCACCCTATTACGAGCGCTTCGGGTTTTCGGCCGCAAAGACCGGCTCGCTGGCCATGCCGGGGCCTTACGAGCGGCACCGCCTGCTGGCGCGGGAACTGGTGGTCGGCGCGCTCGACGGCGCGCAGGGCACGTTGAAGGCGGCCGGGCGCAAGCTGAAGGCGCAGCGGCTGTCGCTCGCTGCCTGATGGTTCGAAGCCGCCGTCGTCGCGCGCGGCGGCTTGTCTCACCTTAAGCGATCAGCCGATCAGCTGGCTGAGCGCCATGGCGACGCTCATGTCGCCTTCGACCTTTATCTTGCCGGACATGAAGGCCATGGTCGGGTTGAGATCGCCTGATATCAGCGAGTCCAAATCGTCGAGCGACAGCTGTATGGTGCAATCTGCCGGTGCATCGGTGGTCGAGACATCGGCGCCGTCGATGACGATGACGCCGTCGCTGCCGGTGTCGAATTTCACGGAGCGATCGAACCCGGCGCTCGCCACGCGCGACCTGATCTTGTCGGCAATCTCCTGAACGCTCATGGCGGTTCTCCTCGTCTGGTTGCGTTTGTCGCGCCTTGGCGCTTCGACCCGGCCGAAGCCGCTTGCCTGGTTTTACAGCCACGGTCGGCGCATATAGCTTCGGGTTGACGTTTACGTCAACGCGGTTCCCCGAGCTGAAGATGGGCTTTATCGCCGCAGCATCACGCGGGCATGACACCTTGGCGGCCGGCATTGTTGCCATGCAAAGCCGCCGGGCGTATCAGGCACCACTCCCCTTTTGATATCGGCGAGCCGCCCCGGTGCTTTCCAGAAACGAACCGCAAGTCTATGCCCGCCGACTGCGCGCGGTGCTGATCCGATCGATCCCGCTGCTCGAGGCGCGCGGCATCGCCGTCGTCATTCTGGCGGCTTTGGTCGGGGTGATAGCGGGTGCGCTGGTCACCGGCATGAGCGAACTGGTGCAGGTCCTGCATGGGCTTATGTTCGGCGTTCAGCCCGGTGGTCGGCTTTCGGCGATGTTTTCGCTGCAAAGGCCGGAGCAAGCGCTGATACCGGCGATCGGCGGCATCCTGCTCGGGCTGACGGTGATCTGGCTGAGAAAGCGGAAGTTCCGCACGCCGGTCGATCCGATCGAAGCCAACGCCCTTTACGGCGGCCGCATGTCGCTGACCGACACTTTCATCATCGCCGGGCAGACGATGATCTCGAGCGGCTTCGGCGCTTCGGTCGGGCTCGAGGCCGGCTACACGCAGGTGGGTTCCGGCCTGGCGTCGCGGCTGGCGCGCTTGTTCAGGCTGCGCCGCAACGATGTCCGCATCCTCGTCGGCTGCGGTGCGGCCGGCGCGATCGCCGCCGCCTTCGATGCGCCGCTGACCGGCGCCTTCTACGGTTTCGAGCTGGTCATCGGCATCTATTCGGTCGCCAATGTCGCGCCGGTGATGGCCGCCGCGATCTCGGCCTCGCTGACCGCCGAAATGTTCGGCGGCGTGCCGTTTCCGCTGGAGCTCGCGGGTCTGCCGGCGCTCACCGTCAGCCAGTATTTGCCGTTCATGCTGCTCGGGCTTTTGGGTGGCGGTGCTTCGATCGCCATCATGCATCTGGTGAGCCTGATCGAGCGCATCTTTGCGCGGCTGTCGATCGACGCCTCGTTGCGCCCAGCCATCGGCGGCGTGATGGTCGGGCTGCTGGGGCTGATCACGCCGCAGGTCCTGTCCAGCGGCCATGGCGCGCTGCACCGCGAATTCGCGATGAATTACGGGCTGGCCGTGGTGGCCAGCGTCTTCGTGCTGAAGCTGTCGGCGTCGGCGATCTCGCTCGGCTCCGGCTTCCGCGGCGGGCTGTTCTTTGCCTCTTTGTTCCTCGGTGCCCTGCTCGGCAAGATGTTCGCCGGCGCGATGGCGTTCGTCTCGCCGGCGACCGGCATCGACCCCGCCGTCGCCGCCGTCGTCGGCATGACCTCGCTCGCCGTCGGCGTCGTCGGTGGCCCGTTGACGATGACCTTCCTGGCGCTGGAATCGACCCGCGACCTGACGCTGACCGGCGTGGTGCTGGCCGCCTCGCTCATGGCGGCGATCCTGGTGCGAGAAACGTTTGGCTATTCCTTCTCGACATGGCGCTTTCACCTGCGCGGCGAAACCATCCGCAGCGCCCATGATGTAGGCTGGATGCGCAGCCTGACGGTCGGATCGATGATGCGCAAGGATGTCCGCACCATCGACGCCTCAACGACGCTTGCAACATTCCGCAAGCAGGTGCCCCTCGGTGCCTCGCAGCGCGTCATCGCGGTGGATGCCGAACTGCACTATGTCGGCGTGCTGATCGTCGCCGAATTGCACAGCCATTTGTCGGATGACGAGATGCCGGTGCTGTCCTTCGCCAAATTTAGGGATGCGGTGCTGGTGCCGAGCATGAACGTGCAGTCGGCGGCCGAGACCTTCCAGCGCGCCGGCGCCGAGGAATTGGCAGTGGTCGAGGATTTCACCGACCGCAAGGTGGTCGGTTTGCTGACCGAAGGCCATCTGATGCGCCGCTATGCCGAGGAACTCGACAAGGCGCGGCGCGATCTGTCGGGCGAGGGGTAGCCGAGAGGGGATGGCGATCCCGCTGCATTTAGCTGGACACCGCCGGCGAATGACCGCTACCATCGCGGTGGCTTTGAACCAGATTTCATCTGGAGCCAGATTCCGCCTGGAGATGGCGTGCTCGAAGAACCGAACAGAAATCCCGGATCCCATCGCTATGGGAAGCCGAGCTTGTGGTGGCCACCACCGTTGGGTTGACGGCCTGCGGGCCTGATCCAAGCTGAAAATCAAATTCTGTGTTCAGAGAGACATCATCATGAATACCCTGCTTTCCGTGGAAGCCCGGGAGACCGCGCTTGCCGTGACTTTCGTGTCGGGCGAAACAGTCTGCTACCCCTGGCTTTGGCTAAAGGACAATGCACCATCGGCGTTTCACCCGCAGACCGAAGAACGAACTTTCGACCTGACCAGCGTAGACCCCTCGCTCAGACCCATCAGCGTGCGGGACAGGGGCAGCGCTGTGGGCATTGTCTGGCAGAACGACCAGGCTGAGGAGGAATTCCCGAGCCAGTTCTTTGAGTCCTACCGTCCCGGCAGAAAGCGGGACGATCCGGCCGACATCGCTCCGAAACTCTGGGACGCCTCAATCAATCTTGAAACCATGCCGCGTCACGCCGGGGACATCTTGCAAAGCGATGCCGATCTGCTCGCCTGGCTGAAGGCAACGGCTGCATACGGGCTGTCCATCGTCGATGGGCTTGACGATGATCCCGATGCGGGGCGGCGTGCGGCCGAGCGGATTGGTTTCCTGCGCCAGACAAATTTCGGCACGATGTTCGAAGTCGTGTCGATGCCGAACCCGAACAATCTGGCCTATACGCCGGTCGCCTTGCCGCTACACACCGATCTCGCGAACCAGGAGGTGCCGCCCGGCTACCAGTTCCTGCATTGTATCGCCAATGACGCTGAGGGCGGTGGATCGATCTTTGCCGACGGGTTTGCGGTCGTCGCCGCGCTACAGGCGGAAGATCCGGAAGCCTACCGCCTATTGTGCGAGATCGAGATCCCCTATCGTTTTCACGATGAAAACTACGATCTGCGCGGTCGGTTTCCTGTGATTGTAACGCAACGCGACGGGGAAGTGACGGAGTTGCGGTTCAACGCCCATCTTGTCGATGTCATCGACCTTCCCTCCGACCTATGCGCGCCCTTTTATGCGGCTTATCGCAAGCTGATGATGATGATCCGCGGGCCGCGTTTCCAAATAGCCTACCGCCTGAAGGCCGGCGAAATGGCGGTCTTCGACAATCGCCGGGTGTTGCATGGCCGCCAATCGTTCAACCCGAACACCGGGCCGCGACATCTGCGCGGATGCTATGTCGATCGTGGTGAGTTTCAGAGCCGAATTCGCGTCCTGTCCCGATAGCGGCACGACACACATGTCGGCCGCTGTGCAAGGAGGGCTCACGTCAACGGCCCGCTAATCGCCGGCTCCGAAATCCGATTGTGCGAACTGTCTTCTTCCTTGTGGAAGAGTGTCTTGAAGAAAAGAGCGTCGGGAACCGCATTGATTACTTTTGCGATCACGGCGGTCGCGAGCACGGCAAACGCTAGGCGACCGAGAAGCACGCTCGTGACATCGGCGCCAAGTGCGACAACGACCAACGTGTCCTCAATGAGGCTATGGGCAAAACCCATGAACACGCAGGCGAGGAATATCTGACGCGGCTCCGCGCTAGGCGTGCGCGCCTCGCGGATCAGCAGTCCTGGGCCATAGGAAATCCCGAGAAACAGGCCGACAGCGGCGAGAGGTACCGTCTGCTTTTCGATGCCGGCGAGCCGAAAGAGCGGTGCAAGCCCTCTGTTCATCCACTCCAAAATGCCCGCCATCTTGAGAAGCTCGATAACCCAGCTTAGCGCAAGCAAAACGATGAGCATGATGCCCAGGGTTTTGACTGTGCCCAGGAGAAAGCCGCCCCAGTCGGTGCTTTCATTCGTCGGCATCCACGCCGGCGCCACCGGTCCTGACAGCCATCCGGTCACGGCGAATATCTGATGCAGAAGGACAGCAAAGACCAAACCCCCGCCAATACGAAGCGCCGCGGTGACCAGGAAGCTCGGCCCGGTCCTCTGAATGATCCGTTGCTCGATCGGAATGGCATGTGCAAACAGCAAGAGAGCCGAAAGAACCGTCATGTCGGCAGTGCTGAGCGCCGAAACCGGAACCAAGGTGAATACGATCACAAGCGCGCCCCAGATCCCGACCAGCAATCCCGTCAGCCAGGCAAAGGCGAGTTCAGGTGGCAACCCCACCTGCAACATGAGCGGGGAGAAGAACGGAGAAATTGCCTGGATGACGCGAAGGTCCTGCAGGAGCCGCGTGGCTATCGCAACCGGAACGATCACGCGAACCAGCTCCCAGTAGATTTCAAGCGTTTCCAATGTCTTGCGATAGAAGGCGGCGCAAATTGCCATCATGCTGCTCCATCATCCCTGGAGCCATTGGGGTACCTGAGACGCTTCGCATTTGAGCGCGACCGAGATGGACAAGATCGACAGAAGGCTTCTCAACCTGCTCCAGGATGATGCCTCACGAACGAACGCCAAACTGGCGGGGTTAGTCGGGCTTTCCCCTTCGAGCTGCCTGCGCCGCATACGACGACTGAAGAAAAGCGGCGTCATCAGCCGCGTTGTCGCGCTTCTCGCACCTGCAAAGGCTGGCCGGGGCTTGAAAGCGATCGTCACCGTCGAACTGGAGCGTCATGGCGAGCAGTATATGCGGGACTTTCTCGAGTTGGCCGCTCAGGAACCGGCCGTCACTCAGGCCTACAGCGTGAGCGGCGAAACCGACGCCGTCCTTATGCTCCGCCTGACGGATATGGAAGAGTTCGATGCGCTATGCGAGCGACTGTTCCGAGACCGAAGCAACGTCGCGCGATACCAAACGATGTTCGTGATCCGAACGGCCAAAGAAGTGACCGCAATTCCACTGTAGTGTTCGGGTTGCGATAGACCTGCTAGGCCGTGAATTCAGCGGCCCGGCGAAGAAACTTTACGAACTTTCAATATGCCGCAAAGGCGGTAGTGAAGGAACGCCTAGCGCACGCTAGGACAATCGCTGGCGCCGAATGTCGGAATTGGGCGCCAGCTCGACGCATTTCATGGCGCCTCCCTCACGCCCAGGCATGAAGCTGTCCTTGTTGACTCAAGGAGAATTTGCATGCGTGGTCATTGCTTATGTGGCGCTATTGCTTTTGAAGTCGATGGCCCGGCACAGGCCTGCGTGGTCTGTCATTGTGAAAGTTGTCGGCGGCAATGTTCTGCGCCGATGACCTCCTATATTGGCGTCTTGAACGGCCAATGGCGATGGCTGAGCAAGCTACCGAAGGTATTCAACTCTTCTCCCGGTGTGGAAAGAACATTTTGCGATCACTGTGGCACGCCGCTGTCCTTCCGCTCAAAGAACATGTCTGATGTCATGCATTTTTTTGCGGCAGCGATGGAGGAGCCAGAAAAATTTGCACCTACGCTGCATGTCGCCTTTGAGGAGAAGCTCCCTTGGTTGAAGCTCGCCGACAACCTGCCGACCCGTTTTGGGCCTGACTACACGAAAGACTAGGATCTGCTCGCATCGAGACAAACGGCGGAAGCTGAGGACAGCGTCCGGAAGCGAGATGATACCCCCGTCTGTTCAAACGGCGGTCAAACATTATCGATCGTGGCTGCTCTCGACCTGCTTGAGCGGCAGCAGGTAGGCGATGATCTGCTGATCGCCGAGAGCTGGATCAAAGCCAATAACGTCGGATGCGAAAAGGTCGTGGGCGGGGCGTCTCTCGAAGCCAAGGCTCTCATACAGCTTGCATGCAGACGTCATGAACGAGGCGGTGTGAAGCGCAAGGCCGCTCGAGCCCTGCAGACGCGCTTGCAAGACGCACCATTCGCAAAGCACGCGGCCATATCCGCGGCCCTGTGCCGAGGGAGCAACCGCGAGGGTCCTGAGGCCTGCCAGCCCGGGCGGCCAGCCCATGCGGTCAAAGGCGGCATCGGCGTAGTAGGTGACCGTCCCGACGAGCTGTCCCTCGGCTTCGAGCACCGCGACGCTAGCCTTCGCCCATCGCCCCGCGATATCCCGCGCGTCGTTCACGTAGGGCTCGAAGATGTGTGGCGCCAGAACGGGCCGTAACGATGCGAAGGCGTCGGAGACGAGCCCGCCAATTTCATCCAGTTCCTGACGGCTTGCCAGCCGGACGCGTGGCTTGGATGCGATTTGCATGCATGTTCTCACTGCACCAGTAATTGGACGATATGTAGGGCGTTGTGTGCCCCTCCGGCTGGCTGGACTTCGCCCGGCTTCGGCCGTGTCCCGCAGCGCGATTCACCCGGAGAGATTCGCCTGCCACAATAATCACCGGCAGCAAGATTCCAATGGACCTGAGCCGTCGAGCCGCGACGAGGAGTTAATCGGCGGAGTACCTCAAGCTTTCGGTAACAGTTTGCTCATGCTTATGCGCTCCTCGACCTCGTATCCGCACTTTCGGTAGAACCCAAGAACCGTCGAATTGGAAGCGACAATTTGGAGGTTGATCTTTATGCAACCAAGGCCGGCGAGCCGCCTTTCGGCCTCATGGATGAGGGCCTCGCCGATCCCTTTTTGGCGATGGGACTGCAGGGTAGCGATGCGCGATATCTACCCTCGATGGCCGTCATACCCGGCCATGATCGATCCGACGACCTGATCGGCCTCTATCGCCACCAAAAGCAGGTTCGGCTGATGCCTCAGCTTCCCGCGAAGCGGGAGCGATCGTAGTTGCGCGACATCTCGAGCCCAGACTATCCGGCTCTATAGTGGAGCGTTACGGCGACCCAGCAGCAGAGCGATGCCCAACGCCGGAAGCGTCGCCATCGCGACGGCGAAGAAGACGAATTGCAGCCCGGCCGATGCGGCGACCAAGCCGAGCGCCGGACTGCCGAAGCCGAGCGCCACGTCGAGGAAGACGGTGTAGAGTCCCATGGCCAGGCCGCGGCTGCGTGGCGGAAGACGGCTCACGGCCTCGGCACCGAGGCCGGGATAGACCAGCGAGTAGCCAAGGCCAGTCAGGCCCGCTCCGATGGCGGCTAGAACGGGCCCGGGCGCAAGCCAGATCAGCATCAGCCCTGCAGCCTCGACAGCCACGAAGATCATGGCGACCCGTGCGCCCCCTAACCTGTCAGGCAGGTGGCCGAAGCATAGCCTTGCCACGATCAGCGACGCGGCATAGGCCGTGAAGGGAAGCCAGACCGGCTGCCAGCCCCGCTCGGCAAAGAGCAGCGCGCCGAAGGCCAGAATCGCACCATAGCCGAGACTGCTGAAAGCTGCTCCCACTCCGGGAAGCCAGACCGCTTGCGCCACGCTCCTCCATGACTGCGGCACGCTGCTCGCGGCGGCGCTGGCGCCGCGCATCGGCAGGATGGCAAGCAGCGTTGCAAGCGGCAGGACGATCGTCGCCAGTGCGATCGCGGTGAAGCCGCTCGCCGCATAAAGCGCAGATCCGATCGGCGCGCCTAGCGCGAGTGCTGCGAACATCGCCGTGCCCACCCAGGCTATGACCTTTCCGGAGTTCTGTCCGCCCGCAAGGGAGAGGCCCCAGGCGACGCCACCGGTGATGATGAAGCTCTCAGACGCGCCCAGTACCGCCCGGCCGGCGAACAGCGCCGATGCGGACGCCACCGGCCGGTCGAGCAATGTCAGTGAGCCGAGGTAAAATAGCCCCGCCACGGCAGCGGCAATGAGGCCGACGACGACGGCCCTCTTGCCGCCGCGCCCATCGGCATAGTTTCCAGCCCCAATGCGCGACAGCATCGAGGCGACGAACTGGCTGCCAGTGACCAGCCCGACCGCGAAGGGGCCGAAGCCGAGCTGCTGGTGAAGATGCAGCGGCAGGACGGGTAGCGCCAAGCCGATCAGGAGGAAGCCGGCGAAGACAGCCGCCATGATTGGCACCAGTTCCGCTATCGCGCCATTTCGGTCTGAAGTCCGCGCCATTGTGGCCACCGATAAAACTTTGACAGTCGGGCTGTTCCGATCAGTAACGTTCGTAGGTCACGCGCCAGCCTTCGGCCGGATTGTCCGGCGTCAGGACCAGTTTGTTGTCCGAGACTTCGAATTTGCGTTTCATGCTCTTCCCGACAAGGTTGCGGACCAGGGAGGACTCGATCGTGATGACGAAGGTCTTGTCCTGGTCGTCGATAGCGACCGGCCCGTAATAGGCTTCGTAGCCATTCTCTGTGTAAGGCGTGTCCGGTGCCTTGGCGTCGGGGTTCTGCGCCTGCACCGACAGGGTGCCGGCCTCGGTGAAGATGACCTGGCCGGAATATGGCACGGGCTTGAGGCTTCCCTCGGCACCGGCCTCGAGCGACCTCATGCGCCATGCGCCGATGATCGGCGACTCTTGCGAGAAAGCCGGCGTGGCGACCGAAAGCGCAAGGGCGGCAATCTTCAATCTCATCGTCATATGTCGTTGTTCCTTTTCTGATTTGTGGGTGCGGACAGGCCGTCCGCCCAATCTTCGCTCACACCGAAGCATGACCTTGATGGCGCGCCGCTCGTCCATGGCGCGGTAGCCTTCAGCGACCTCGGCCAACGGCAGCTTGAGGTCGAAGACCTTGCCGGGCTTGATCCGACCTTGCAGCACACGGCCCATAAGGTCGGGCAGGAAGCGGCGCACCGGCGCCGGGCCGCCCAGCATGCGCTTCTGGCCGAAGAACAGTTTTTGGCCGTCGAAGTTCACGCCGTGCGGCACGCCGACATAGCCGATGGTGCCGCCGGGGCGAGAGCAGGCCAGCGCCTGGTCGAAGGATTCCGCCGTGCCGACGCATTCCAGCACCGAGTCCGCGCCGACGTCCTTGGTGAGCTCTTTGATCCGGGCCACACCTTCCTCGCCGCGCTCGGCGACGATGTCGGTCGCGCCGAACTCGCGGGCGAGTTTTTGGCGGCTGGCGTGCCGGCTCATGGCGATGATGCGCTCGGCGCCCATCTCCTTGGCCGCAAGCACGCCCATCAGGCCGACCGCACCGTCGCCGACCACCACCACCGTCGATCCTTCTCGGACCTCGGCTGCGTCGGCCGCATACCAGCCGGTGCCGAGCACATCGGACACAGCCAGCAGGTCAGGGATGAGTTCGGCCGGCGGCACCTCGGCGGTGGCGACCAGTGTGCCATCCGCCAACGGCACGCGGGCGTAAGGCGCCTGCGCGCCCGACATGAACTCGCGCTGCACACAGGACGACTGGAAGCCGAAGCGGCAATGCGGGCAGGTATTGTCGGAGAGGCAGAACGAGCCGACGACGAACTGGCCGGGGCGCACCGTGCGCACCTCTGCGCCGACCTCGACGACGATGCCACAATATTCGTGGCCCATATGCATCGGGCCGTCGACCCGCTGCAGCCCGCGATAGGGCCACAGATCCGAGCCGCAGATGCAGCTTGCCGAGAGCTTGATGATGGCGTCCGTCGGCCGCATGATTTTCGGATCAGCGATCTCCTCGCAGCGGATGTCGCCCGGTTTGTGAAGAACGGTTGCGAGCATTTTGGTTCCTTTCGAGTGGAGAAGATCAAGCGCGGTAGTCGGCGTCGCTGACATGTTCCAGCCAGTCCACGACCTTGCCGTCCTTGACCTCCTGGAGAGCAATGTGGGTCATGGCAATCTGAGCCGACGCGCCGTGCCAGTGCTTTTCGCCGGGCGCGAACCAGACGACGTCGCCGGCACGGATTTCCTCGACCGGGCCAGCCTCGCGCTGCACGCGGCCCAGGCCCGAGACGACGATCAGCGTCTGGCCGAGCGGATGCGTGTGCCAAGCGGTGCGGGCGCCGGGCTCGAAGGTCACCTGTGCGCCTTGAACCCGCCCGGCATCGAAGGGATTGAAGAGCGGATCGATCCGCACCGTTCCGGTGAACCAGTCAGGTGGTCCCTTGCCGGAAGGCCTCGTGCCAGCGCGAAGAATGTCCATGGTGATCTCCTTTGTGTCCTCAAGTGCGTTCGATGCGAAGCGGGAACTCGCCGCGAATGTGCAGGGCCTGCTCGCCCTCGTCGAAGCGGCCGAGCCTGATCAGCCCGGGATGGCGATAGTCGGCGTAGAACATGGCCAGGTTACCCCAGGACGTGAAATAGCAGAGGTCGTAGGGCTGCTCGTTGGCGAACGGACCACTTCCCTTCTCTGTCAGCTTGCGCGGCAGATAGGCGATCTTCTCGTTATGCGCGTAGTCCTCGATCTTGAGATCGAGCGGCAGCATGGAAAAGAAATCGCGCGCCGACGGATTGTCGTAGAGCGTGGCGGTCATGATGCGGCCGTTGAAAATCATCCTGATCTTCATGTTGGTTGACTCATGGCTGACTGGGGCTTCGCCTTCTTGGCTGGCGGCTGCTCGAGGCAGGGCCGCCACCGCGAGCGCGGCGCCGAGCAATGTCCGGCGGTTAAGCGGCGCACGCTCGATGATCATGGCAAAGATCTCCGGGCCATATGCGATGCGGCAAGGGCGGCGAGCGCCGATCCGCAGAGCAGCACTGCACCTAGAGTGAACGCTCCCCACCAGCCGACCGTATCGAAGAGCGTGCCGCCGATCGCGGCGCCGCCGGTGATGGCGAGCTGGATGACTGCCACCTGCAGCCCGCCGCCGGCCTCTGCGTCGTTCGGCAACGTCCGGCTGAGCCACGTGCCCCAGCCAACGGGCGCGGCCGTGCCGAAGAAGCCCCAGGCAACGAGCAGCAGCGCTGTGGGAACGGGGAGGGCACCAAGGGCGATGAGCGCAGCGGCCAAGGCCGCCATGACCAGCGGGATGACGATGAGGATGCTGAACAGACGCGTGGACAAAAGCCGGCCGACGCACCATGTGCCGAGCACCCCCGCCAGCCCCATCGCCAGCAGGATCGCCGAGAGAGCAGCGATGTCGAGCCGGGTGACGCCCTCGAGGAAGGGCCGCAGATAGGTGAAGAGCGCGAACTGGCCCATGAACAGCATCATGATCGACGCCATGCCGATGGCGACGGGAAGACGGCCGAGGAGCGCCAGTGGATTGCCTGAACGCTTCCCCCGGCGCGGGGGCAGCGCCGGCAGGCTTGTCCACTGCCAGGCCAGCGCCAGAAGCCCAAACGGCACGACGAGGAAGAAAGCGCCGCGCCAGCCGACATAGGCGCCAAGAAAACTGCCCAGCGGCGCGGCGATGGTGGCCGCAATGGCATTGCCGGCGTTCAGCATGGCGAGACCCTTCGGAACCATGTCTTGCGGCACGAGGCGCATGACGATCGCGGTCGACATCGACCAGAACCCGCCGATCGCGATGCCGAGCAGCGCCCGGCCGACCATGAGGAACGCGTAGTTCGGCGCGAAGGTGACAGCCAAACCGGACACGATGAGGAGGAGGGTGAAGCCGGTCACGACCAGTCGGCGGTCGATATGGCGCGTGAGGCCGGCGACCAGCAGGCTGGTCACGACGGCGAAAACGCCCGAAATCGAGATCGCCTGTCCCGCGCGGCCCTCGGTGATGCCGAGATCGGCCGCTAGCGGCGACAGCAGGCTGACCGGCATGAATTCCGACGCGATGAGCACGAAAACACACAGCGCCATCGCCAAAACCGCGCCCCATGCGGCGCGGTCACCGACAAGCCTTGTGTCGTACGTCGTTTCCATAATTGGCATCCTTGCAGGGCGACCGGGCGGATCAGCCGCCAACGCCGTCGCGATGCCAGAAGATATTGCAGAGGAACCCATTCTATTAGACTAAGTAATTCGCATGGACTTATCTGCTCATGATATAAATATCCGACGGGAGGTACCCTATGCAGCGCGATGGCATGAAGGATCTGCTATGGTTCGTGGCGGTCGCGCGGGAACGGAGCTTCACCAAGGCGGCGGCCAAGCTCGGAACCTCGCAGTCGACCCTGAGTTCGACAATCAAGGAGCTTGAAGCTCGTCTCGGCGTCCGCCTGCTGACACGTACGACGCGGAGCGTCGCACCGACCGAGGCCGGCGAGCGACTTTTCCAATCTCTTGTTCCCCGCTTCGAGGAAATCGAAGCGGACCTCGCAAGCCTGGTGGCCTTTCGCGACAAGCCCTCCGGAACGGTCCGTATCACGCTTTCCGACCATGCGCTCCAGACGACCGTCTGGCCGAAGCTGCAGCCCTTGCTCAGCGACTATCCTGACGTGTGCGTCGAACTCTACAGCGACAACGGCATGAAGAACATTGTGGAGGAGCGCTTCGACGCAGGCGTGCGGCTTGGTGAGAGCATCGACAGGGATATGATCGCAGTGCGCATCGGGCCGGATTGGAGGCTCGTGGCCGTGGCTTCGCCGGAGTACTTTTCCCGCCATCCGGTTCCGACCGCACCGCAGGATCTGGTCGATCATGACTGCATTAATATGCGGCAGGCGACGTTCGGCGGATTATATGCCTGGGAATTCGCCAGGGATGGCCGCGACCTTCGTGTGCGCGTGGAAGGCCAGCTCACCTTCAATTCGTCCATTCCCATGATCGAGGCTGCGATAAGCGGTTTCGGGATCGCCTATGTCCCGGAAAACCTCGTCAGCCACCACATCGCCAAGGGATGCCTTAGGCTCGTGCTTGACGACTGGAGTCCGCCATTTGCGGGCTATCACCTCTACTACCCGAGCAGGCGACAGCTCTCGCCTGCGATGGCGGTGATCATTGAGGCGCTCCGCCATCGCATCTGACTCCCAAGACTGTGCCTATGAATCATGAAGCTGACATTGGTAAATGGTAGGTTCTGATCCAAGCCATTTGACTTCTACGCTGCGGGCGGCTGCTTTCGCCTCAAAGCAGACGTGTAGCTCGCTCGCCTCTATGTCTGTGATTGACACAGAAGCGTCATCGAAAAGGAGCCAAACTCGCCGGCTGAACTGGCCAAGAATTCTCGTGGATAGCCAAGGTTTTTCTCGAGCCTAGGCCAAGTCTTGGTCGTCGATGGTAGGGACACGGTTGTCCAGTTATCCCCCGGCAAGACGCGGCAGCAGGAATATCTCCGCCCCTTCCGGCAGTTCCTTCGACCAGGTGTCGCGATAGATCGTCCCGTCGATGGCGACGGCGATGCCGCGATCGATGTAGGGCTCGAGGCCGGGATACTGTTCAGCCAGCTTCCTGAACAGCTCCCGAATATCCTTCGCCTCGATCTCGACCTTGCTCTTGCCTCCGGCGATCGCGCCGAGCGATCCCCAGAGCGTTACTTCAACCATCAGCCTTCCCGTTCCGCCTCGATCGCCGCCAGGATGCGCGGCGGCGACATCGGTATATGCGCCATGCGCACGCCGACCGCGTTCGAGACTGCATTGGCGATCGCCGCCAGCGGCGGCACGATCGAGGTCTCGCCGACGCCGCGCACCCCGTAGGGATGGTTAGGGTTGGGGATCTCGAGGATCTGTGTGTCGATCATCGGCAGGTCCGAGCAGACCGGGATGCGGTAGTCCAGGAAGCCAGGGTTCTGCAGCCGCCCGTCCTTGCCGTAGATGTACTCTTCGTTGAGCGCCCAGCCGATGCCTTGCGCGGCACCCCCCTGGTACTGCCCCTCGACGTAGGTCGGATGCACCGCCTTGCCGGCGTCCTGAACGACGGTGTAGCGCAGCACCCTGGTGAAGCCGGTCTCCGGATCCACCTCGATATCGCAGATATGGGTGGCGAAGGAGACGCCGGCGCCGTCGGCGACGAGCTCGCTGTGGCCGGCGATCGGTCCGCCCGTCTTTCCGGAAGCGGCCGCGATCTCCTTCAGCGACAGCGCAGCAAGGTTGCCGTACTTCTCGCCCCTAGCGATCGCGTGGCCCTTTTCCCAGACCACGTCGTCGACCGGGATGTCCCACGTCTGCGCGGCGCGATCCCGCAGGATCTTGATGGCGTTGCGAGCGGCGGAGATCGTCGCCATCGAAGACGAGAAGGTGCCGCGGCTGCCGTCCGTCATATCGTTGTAGCCGAGGCTGGAGGTATCGGCGACCACCGCCTTGACCTGCTCATAGGGGATACCGAGCTCTTCTGCCGCCACCAGCGAAAGCGAGGCGCGCGAGCCACCCACGTCAACGGTTCCGACGGCAAGCGAGACCGAACCGTCCATGCCGATGTTGAGGTCGGTGCAGGTCTGGCCACCGAAGTTGAACCAGAAGCCGCAGGCCATGCCGCGGCCCTGGTTCTTGCCGAGCGGCGCCTTCATGTGCGGATGGCTCTTCGCCGCCTCCAGCGTTGGGCCGATGCCGATCGGGCCGTATACCGGGCCGTAGGACGATCTGGTGCCTTCCTGCGCCGCGTTCCTGATCCGGAACTCGACCGGGTCCATGCCGATCTCCTTGGCCAGCTCGTCGACCGCGCTTTCCACCGCAAACGCCGCCATCGGTGCCGACGGCGCGCGATAGGCCGCCGTCTTGGGCCGGTTGACCAGCACTTCGTAGCCGACCGTCCTGACGTTCTCGAGCTTGTAGCAGGCAAAGGCGGTCATGGCGCCGATCTCAGCCCACATGCCGGCATAGGGGCCGCAGGAATAGCGCAGCGTGGCCTCGGCCGCCGTGATCGTGCCGTCCTTACGGGCGCCGATCCTGACGTCGATCGAGGTGGCGCTAGTCGGGCCGGAGGCGCGGAACACCTCGTCGCGCGTCATGACCAGCTTGACCGGCCGGCCGGCTTTGCGCGACAGCGCCAGCGCCACCGGCTCGGCCCAAACATGGGTCTTGCCGCCGAAACCACCGCCGATCTCCGACGAGGTGACGCGCAGCTTCGAGGCCTCCATGCCAAGCAGCTGGGCGCAGTGCTGGCGATAGACGAAATGCCCTTGCGTGCAGACCCAAAGATCGGCGGTGCCGTCGGAGCTGACATTGGCGACGCAGGCATGCGGCTCGATATAACCCTGGTGCGTCTGCTCGGTCTTGAAGGAGCGTTCGACGACGAAATCGGCCTGGCCGAAACCTTCATGGATGTCGCCATGGCCGTACTGGGTGCGCTTGGTGACGTTGGAAGGCTTGACGGGCTTTTGCTCAAGGCCCTCGGTGAAGATGGCGTCGTTGAGCACGGGTGAGGAGTGCTTCATCGCCTCGTCGACGTCGGTGACATGCGGCAGCACCTCGTAGTCGACTTCGATCAGCTTCAGTGCCTGCCTCGCCGTGCGGGCATCGACCGCAGCGACCGCGGCCACAGCATGGCCGTCGTAGAGCGCTTTCTTTCGCGCCATGCAGTTGTCGAGGATGTCGTACATGGCGGCATCGCCGTCGGTGAGGTCGGGCAGGTCGGCCGCGGTGATCACCGCCTTGACGCCGGCGAGCTTCTCCGCCTTCGACGTGTCGATCTTCCTGATCGTGGCATGCGCATGGGGGCTTCTGAGAACGCGCCCGACCAGTTGCCCGGCCATGTTGAAGTCGGCGCCATAGCGTGCACGGCCCGTCACCTTGTCGACGCCGTCGGGACGGATGGGACGCGTGCCGACAGAGGTGAAATTGCGTCCGGAGTAACGTGGATCGAAATTCATCGTCATGCTCCCTTCATCACGCTCGCGGCGTCCTGAACGGCACGCACGATCTTGTCATAGCCGGTGCAGCGGCAGAGGTTCCCGGCGAGGCCGAAGCGGATCTCCTCCTCGGTTGGATCGGGGTTCTTGGCCAACAGGTCCTTGGCCGCCATGAGGAAGCCCGGCGTGCAGATGCCGCATTGAAGCGCGGCGTGTTCCAGGAATTTCTGCTGCAGCGGATGCAGCTTGTCGCCATGCGCCATGCCCTCGATGGTTTCGATGCGCCGCCCTTCAACCTCCGCGCCGAGCACCAGGCACGAGCACACCAGCCGGTCGTCGAGGATGATGCTGCAGGCGCCGCAGTCGCCGGTGCCGCAGCCTTCCTTGGCGCCCGTCAGCCCCAGGCGATCGCGCAGGACATCGAGCAGCGTCTCGTCCGGCTGGCAAAGGTACTCGACATTGTCGCCATTGATTGTCGTTGATACTGCCACACCAGCCATTATTTGCCTCCTGCACGTGCATAGGCGGTCGTGGCGGCCCGCTTGGCCAGCACACCCGCAACTTTCCGTCTGAATTCGATAGTGCCTCGCTTGTCGTCGATTGGACGACAGGCCCCCGAGCAGACCTTGGCGAGCCTTTCCAGCGTGGCTTCGTCCAGCTTGGAGCCGATGAGAACCTCGGCGGCCTCCTCGACCAGAATCACCGTCGGCGCCACGGCGCCCAGCGCCAGGCGGGCGAATTTGACGCGACCTTGCTCATCGAGCATCAGGTTCACGCCGGCGCTTACCACGGCGATGTCCATCTCCGTGCGCGGAATGAAACGCAGATAGGCATCGCCCGAACGCGGCAGACGTTTGTCGAGCAGGATTGCCTCGATGATCTCGCCCTTGGTCAGCGACGTCTTGCCCGGCCCAGTCGGTACCGCTTCCACGGCAATCGTGCGCCTGGCTCCCGGGCCGACGACCACCGCCTTGGCGCCAGCGGCTACCAGCGCCGGCACGCTGTCGGCGGCCGGCGAGGCGTTGCACAGATTGCCGACGATGGTGCAGCGTCCCTGCACCTGCTTCGAGCCGATCAGCTTGGCCGCTTCGACGACGCCGGGCCATGCGTTCTTCAGGGCCTTGCTCTCGCCCAGCACCGCGCAGGGGACCGCCGCGCCGATGCTGAAGCCCTCGGCTGTTTCCCTGATCTCGCCAAGCCCGTCGATCGCCTTGATGTCGACGATCAGGTCGGGTTCGATAAAGCCGCCTTTCATTCTCACCAAGAGGTCGCTGCCTCCGGCAAGGATGGCGGCCGTGCCGGCTGAGCCGGCCAACAGGCCGGCGGCGTCTTCAATTGAAAGCGGACGTATGTAACGCATCGTCTCCCCTTAGTGGTCATAATCACATCAACTGATATAAACCGTCTCTCCACAATGGCCATCCCATTCGTACATTCGCGGATTGGGCCAGCCGTAGCAATTTCATTTGCTCGTCCAACTGGACGCCGCGCCGGCCACTAATGCTCGATCGGTCCCTTCGGCATCACCAGCGCCGTGCCGGCTGTCGTCGGCCGCTCGATCATGCGGCGGACGCGGGGTGGCTCGTTGCCGCTGTGCAGGGCCCTTATGCGCTCGCCGATGACCGCGTCGGCGTAGGTGGCGCGCCTGTTGTGGCGGATATATTCGACCCAGGTTGGCGTGTGGTAGTGCTCGATCCATATCGAGGGATTTTCGAGATCGCGCGCCAATGTCCAGTTGCGGGCGCCGTCACGCCGGCGGATGCGGCCCCGTTCGGCCATGGTGGCGAGGAATTCCGGCACGTCCTCGTTGCGGATCACGTATTCGATCATGATGGCGATGGGACCACTGCGCGGCTTCAGATCAAGTGCCAGATGCGGCTCCTGGAAGCGGTTGAGCGGATCGAGGTTGAGCACGGCCTGCTGCGGCAGCGGCAGCAGCAGGCCGATGGCGCCTCCCGCCAGCATCGCGACGCTGGCCGCCATCAGGGCGACTTCGGCGCCATGGGCGTCGGCAACCACGCCCCAGACCCAGCTGCCGAGCGCGATACCGCCGAAGGTTGCGGTCTGGTAGACCGAAAGCACGCGGCCGACCACCCAGCGCGGCGTCGACATCTGCACGGTGACATTGAAGTGCGAAAGCGCTGTCACCCAGCAGGCGCCGCCGACCAGCAAGCCGAGTGAGGTCTGCCAGGCATTCTCGCTGACGGCGGCATTGAAGGCGCAGAGCGCGAAACCGGCGAATGCCATGCGCACCATGGTTTCGCTGGACAGCAGCTGCCGCAGCCTGACGCTGGTCAGCGCGCCGCCGACGGCGCCGATGCCGAAGGCGCCGAGCATGATGCCGTAGCTCAAGGCGTCGCCCTTGACGACGTCGCGCGCGACCAGGGGAAGCAGTGCCAGGACCGCGCCGGCGCTGAAGCCGAAGGCCGAGCTCCTGACCAGCACCTTGCCGATATTGGGCGACATCGCGACGTAGCGCAGGCCAGCGCCCATCGCGGCGCCCAGCGTCTCGCGCGGCAAGGTCGATGCCGGCAGTTCCGGCCTCCAGCGGGCCAGCACGACGATGAGGCCGACATAGCTCAGCGTGTTGACGGCAAAGGCCGCGGCGGCGCCTGCGGCGGCAACGATGATGCCGCCGATCGCCGGGCCGACGCTGCGCGTCAGGTTGAAGCCCATCGAGTTGAGCGCGATCGCCGCCGGCACCTTGGGACGAGGCACCATGTCGCCGACCGAAGCCTGCCAGGACGGGCTGTTGAGCGCGGTGCCACTGTCGATCAGGAAGGTGAAGGCGAGCAGCGTCCACGGCGTCATCAGGTCGAGATAGGTGAAGACGGTGAGAAGAGCCGAGACGGCGAGCATGAAGATCTGCGCGATCAGCATGATTTTGCGCCGGTTGAAACTGTCGGCGATGGCGCCGGCCAGCAGCGCGAAGAGCATGATCGGCAAAGTGGTCGAGGCCTGGACCAATGCGACCTGGTAGGACGAGGTAGCGATCGTCGTCATCATCCAGGCGGCACCGACGCCCTGGATGAGGCCGCCGAAATTGGAGACGAGGCTGGCGGACCACACCGCCCGGAAGATGCCGTGCCGGAACGGCGCCAGCGCCGAGGCGCTTTCGCTTTCCGGTGTGTCCTCGTTCATCGATGCTTTCCCGGGCTCAAATGCGTTTGTTCTTGCGATGAATCGGCCCCTCAAGCCAAGGATTCAAAAAATAGAACATCACAGCGCAAAGGGCGAACGCATTCTCGAGAAAGATCATGGTCCAACAACAAGATAGCGAGCGCGGAGCCCGTCCGGGCGCGCCATAGCGGGCTCACTGCATGCCGTCCCTGACGATCTCCGCCACTTCGATCAAGCCTTCGAAATTGTCGGTGCGGCCCTGGCGGATGTCTTCGGTTTCGCGCAGCAGCCACAAACCGATCGAGATGAGATTGGCGCGCAGTTCCCTGGGCAGGGCGCTGTCGCCAGAGCGGAGATCTTCGACGAAGGCGGTCCAGACGCGACTGGTGAAATGCAGGGCCTCGGCCGCTTCCAGCGAATCACGGCCAATCATCACCGCCGCCAACAGCATGTCGATCGAACGGCTAAGAAGCTGCCGATGCCTGGCCCCGGCAGCGGTCTGCATTTCGGCTCGGGGGAATTGATACATCGTTGCTGCTCTACCGCTCCGTCGGCGTTGTCAGGTCAGGAAACTCAACAGATCGAGTTGCGAGATTTGATCCAGATGCTGGCATCGCCAGCTGCCGAATACGCATCACTTCACCAGGGACACCACCACGCGACGCCGCGCACAAAAATCGCACCTGTTGCAGGGAGCGCGAATCCGGCTCCGGAATGGTTCCGGAACATGAGGTTTTGGTGGTCGCCGCGCCCCCGAGGAACGGCTGATTCGGCTACAATCTAACCGTAGACGAATCCGACATCAAACGCGATTTGACTGAAACGAATTCCATCGGTCGGGGCGCTCCGAGGGTACATTTTCGAAGCGCCCGTGTGCTTTGCGGCGGTCGGATCCAACTGCAAGTGTGCCGTATCGGCAATTCGTCGATTGCGATAGGCTCCTGTTGTCGGGACGGATGGGGCGTCTGTCTCGGTTTGGCGTAACGCCGGTTGCATGCCACTGCGCGACAGAGCGCGGATTCGTGAAACTGGCTTTGGGGAATTGGGGGAAACAATGGGCGATTCAATTCAGGAAATAACGTCCGTCTCGTGGTTCGGGCGGATCAAGCGGGCGGTCGGCGGGATCGTTTTCGGCTTGCTCTTGATCGTGCTGATGGTGATCGGCCTGTTCTGCAACGAGGGTCGCGCCGTGCAGACGGCGCGTTCGCTGGCCGAGGGATCGGGCGCGGTGATCTCGGTTGGCGCCGATAGCATCGATGCTGGCAATGACGGCGAGCTTGTCCATGTCACCGGGGCGGTGACGGCGAGCAGCGGCCTTGCCGATCCGGACTTTGGCATTTCGGCGCAAGGATTGCGGCTGTCGCGCAGCACCGAGATGTACCAGTGGAAAGAAGAACAGAAATCCGAGACGACGAAGAAGCTTGGTGGCGGCGAGGAGACGGTGACAACCTACAGCTATTCGAAAGTGTGGGACGACAGCCAGATCAACTCGTCGGAGTTCAAGAAGCCGGACGGCCATGAGAATCCGCCGATGGAGATACACAGCAAGAGATTCCAGATCCCGGACGGCAAGCTCGGTGCCTTCACGCTCGACCGGCCGGTGCTGGACCTGATCGGCGGCGACAAGGAATTTTCACTGTCACCGGACCAGTCGGCTACCATCGATGCCGCCTATACCGGCACCAAGCGGGTCAACATCGTCGACGGAAAGATCTATCTCGGCTTCAACACCACGTCGCCGGCGCTGGGCGACTATCGCATTGGCTACGAGCTGGCGCCGCTCGGCCTGGTCAGCGTCGTCGCGCGCCAGGCAGCGGGCGGGTTCGAACCCTACCAGACAAAGGCCGGCGACCAGTTGCTGATGGTCGACATCGGCAATGTGCCGGCGGAAAAGATGTTCGCCGACGCGGTCAGCCAGAACACGCTTATCACCTGGCTGCTGCGCGCCGCCGGCCTGCTGCTGTTGGCCATCGGCTTTGCCCTGCTGCTCAGCCCGATTGGCGTCGTCCTCGACGTTATTCCTTTGCTCGGCAGCGTGGCGCGGATGGGCACCGGCATCATTGCCTTTTTCCTGGCGATCCTGGTCGGCACGACGACGATGGCGATCGCCTGGTTCTGGTACCGGCCGGTGCTGGCGGCAGGCATCCTGGCCGCCGGCGTCATCGCGGCGGCGGCGGTCTATTATCTTGGCCGCTCGCGCAGGCAGGCCGCACCGCTTGCCACGCCGAGCGCCGCTACATGATTGCAGGCACCGGCGGCACTTCTAGCGGTCCTCGAAGCCGGTCAGCACGCCGACGGCGTTGACGCCGATCTCCTCGACGGCGTAGCCGCCTTCCATGACGAACAGCGTCGGCAGGCCGAGCCTGGCGATGCGGCGGCCGATTCTGGGATAGTTTTCCGTTTTCAGCTTGAACTGGCTGATCGGGTCCTTCTCGAAAGTGTCGACGCCGAGTGAAACCACGACGACGTCAGGAGCATAAGCCGAAAGCCTCGTGCAGGCCTCCTCGAGTGAGGCGTTCCACACGTCCCAGCCGGTGCCGAAGGGCATCGGATAATTGTCGTTGAAGCCTTCGCCGTCGCCCTCGCCGCGTTCGTCGGCATGGCCGAGAAAGAACGGATATTCGGTCATCGGATCGCCATGCAGGTTCAGCACCTGCACGTCGCCGCGGCGATAGAATATCTCCTGGGTGCCGTTGCCGTGGTGATAGTCGATGTCGAGGATCGAAACGCGCCCGGCGCCATGGTCGCGAAACCTTTGCGCGACGACGGCGGCGTTGTTGATGAAGCAATAGCCGCCCATGAAGGCCGCCCCTGCATGGTGCCCCGGCGGGCGGCACAGCGCGAAGGCGGAAGGCTCACCGGCCTTGACCAGCGCAGCGGCTGTCAGCGCGACATCATAGGACGACTTGATAGCGTCCCATGTGCCTTTGACAAAAGTCGCGCCGCCGTCGAAGGAGTAGAAGCCGAGCAACGCATCGATGCCTTTCGGGCGCACGTCGCCGCGCAGGCCGCGCGTCGGCCAGGTGAAGGGAATGGCCGAACCGGTGCGGCCCGACGCTTCCCAGAGCGGCCACACGGTCGGCAGGAAATCGATGTAGTCGCTGGCATGAACCTTCTTGGCGGCGGCGAGGTCGTGACTTTCCGGTGACAGGATCGGACCGAGCTTTTCGCTCTCCACCCGCGCCCTGATGAACTCGGCGCGCGAGGGCTTTTCAAAAGCCGGCACGATGGCGCCGGCGATCAGTTCGACATTGCCGGAATGGCCGGCATGGAGAGGCGAAAAAACAGTCTTCATGAAATCTTTCCGTGGTGAGACGCGGCGACCCTAACCGTCCTGCATGGCCCTTCACAAGGCGCTGGGCCAACCAGCCATGGCTTGCTGGCACGGCAGCCGGTCGTCTAGCCTGCCGGCAGCGCAACCAAACCGTGGGAAATCATGAGTTCAAATGCCGACCTGATCGTCACCAATGCCCGCGTGCTGACCATGGATGAAGGCAATCCGACGGCCGAAGCGGTGGCGATAAAGGACGGCAACATCCTGGCGGTTGGCGATCGCCGGACGATCGAGGCGCTGAAAGGGCCGGCCACGAAGGTCATCGATGCGCAAGGCGGGTCGGTGGTGCCGGGCTTTATCGAAGCGCATATGCATCTTTTCGGCGGCGCGGCCGAACTCGACAATCTGCACCTTCAGGGTGTGCATGGCTTCGATGCGCTGAGCGACGCGATCCGCGCCTACGCGGCGGCACGGCCGAACGCCAAATTGCTGCTGGGGGCCGGCGTCGACTACACTATCCTTTCCAAGGAAGAGCCGGTCACCCGCCATCATCTCGATCGCATCATCGCCGACCGGCCGTTCGCGATGTCGGCTTCCGATCACCACACGATGTGGGCCAACACAAAGGCGCTGGAACTGGCTGGCATCCTGCACGGCAACCAACTCGGTCCCGGCAACGAGATCGTCATGGGAGCGGATGGCCTGGCGGCGGGCGAATTGCGCGAGGGCGAGGCGTTCGGGCCGATCCTCGAGCTTTCCGGGCAGAACCGCCTGCGGCTCGGCCTTGCGACAGGCGGCGAGCCCGAGCCGTACCCTTCCGCCGCCGAAGTCGCTGCCGATCGCGACCTGATGCATCGCGGGTTGGAATGGTGCGCCCGCCACGGCATCACCTCGATCCAGAACATGGACGGCAATTTTTACCAGCTCGAGCTGCTAGCCGGGCTGGAACAGGAAGGGCGGCTGCTCTGCCGCACCAAGATACCTTTTCATTTCAAGAATTTCATGACGCTCGACGTGCTGGAAAAGGCATCGAGCATGGCCAACTCCTACCAATCGGAATGGCTGTCGTCCGGCATGGTCAAGATGTTTTACGACGGCGTGCTGGAAGGCTGGACCGCGGTCATGGTCGACGACTATGCCGACCGGCCGGGCTGGCGCGGTGAGCCGCTGTTTACGCCCGAGCATTTCGCCGAGGTGGCGCTGGAGGCCGACCGGCGCGGCCTGCAGATCGCCGTGCATTCGATCGGCGACGGCGCGGTGCGCGCGGTTCTCGACGGTTACGAGGCGGCGCAGCGGAAGAACGGCAGGCGCGACAGCCGGCACCGGGTCGAGCACATCGAGATCACCACTGCCGCCGACGTGCCGCGCTTCGCCGAACTCGGCGTCATCGCCTCGATGCAGCCGCCGCACCCGCCCGGCGCCATGGACTTCCCGCTGGAGCCGACGCTTTCGCGCATCGGCCGCGAAAGATGGCCGCTGAGCTATGCCTGGCGGACACTGAAACAGGCGGGCGCGCATGTCGTCTTCGCTTCCGACTGGCCGGTGTCGCGGGTCGACCCGATCCTGGGCATTCAGGCGGCGGTGCTGCGCAAGCCTTGGGCAGAGGGCGATCCAGACCAGAGCTTCTCGCTGATCGAGGCGCTTGCCGGTTATACGGTCGAAGGTGCCTATGCCGAATTCATGGAGCACCGCAAAGGCCGGCTGAAACCAGGCTATCTGGCCGATCTGGTGGTGCTGTCGGCCGATATCGAGGCAACTGAACCGGGTTTGCTACACAAGGTGCATCCGGTCAGCACCATCTGCGGCGGCAAGATCACTTACCAGGGTTGATGATGACGCTGACGATGGCACGGAGCTTGCATTCTGAACCGAGGTCCAGATGCATGGTTGCCAAGCCGACCGGCATATGCTGACAATCGAATGGGAACTGGATCCGCCATCAAGAGCGGACATGAAAATGGGGTAATGCGTGCCGGATCAACCGGGTAAGAGTGCAATCGAGGTCCGCGGCGTCCGCAAGGTGTTCGGTACCGGGGACGCCCAAGTCGCCGCTCTCGACACGGTTTCGGTGTCGATCCGCGAGAACGAGTTCTTCACGCTGCTGGGGCCGTCGGGCTGCGGAAAGACGACGCTGCTTCGGCTGATCGCCGGGTTCGATTTCCCCAGCGAAGGCGAAATCCTGCTGCACGGCCAGGACATCGCGCCGCTGCCGCCGTTCAAGCGGCCGGTCAACACCGTGTTCCAGTCCTATGCGCTGTTCCCGCACATGACGGTGGCGGAGAATATCGGCTTCGGGCTGGAGATGCTGGGCAAGCCGAAGACCGAAATCAAGGCACGCGTCGCCGAGATGCTGAAGCTGGTCAAGATGGAGGCGCTGAGCGCCCGCCGCACCAGCCAGATCTCCGGCGGCCAGCAACAGCGCGTGGCACTGGCGCGCGCTCTGGCGCCCCAGCCGAAAGTGCTGTTGCTCGACGAGCCACTGTCGGCGCTCGACTACAAGCTGCGCAAGGAAATGCAGATCGAACTGAAACGGCTGCAGCACCAGACCGGCATCACCTTCATCTTCGTCACCCACGACCAGGAAGAAGCGCTGACCATGTCGGACCGCATCGCCGTGATGTCGGCCGGCAAGATCCTGCAGGTCGGCACGCCCTGGGACATCTATGACAAGCCGGCCGAGCGCTTCGTCGCCGACTTCATCGGCGAAACCAATTTCCTGACCGCTGCCATCACCGGCATCGACAACGGCAAGGCGCGTGCGACACTCAAGTCCGGCGCGACGATCGACGCGACCGTGGCTGAGGGCTTCCAGCCGAAGGCGAATGCCACCCTGGTGGTCAGGCCGGAACACGCAAAGCTGACCGGCGGCAAGGGCGATCTTTCCGGAACCGTCGAAAACATCGTCTATTTCGGCACCGACACGCATATTCATGTCCAACTGGACAGCGGCGAAGCCTTCACCGTGCGCCAGCAGAACACGCGCAGCGCAGGCTGCGGTTTCGAGCGGGGCGACAAGGTCGGCGTCTCGATCGGCAACGACGCCGCGCAAGTGCTGAGGGATTGATGGCGAGCGCGGAAGAAGTCGCCAAGGCGGCCGAACGGCGCGACATCCGCGACCGCTGGCTGCTGTCGGCGCCGGCCCTGCTGATCATCTTCCTGGCAGCGACCGGCCCATTGCTGATCGTGCTGGTCTATTCGCTCCTGACGCCGGGTCCTTATGGCGACGTGAAGTGGCAATTTTCGCCGGAGGCCTGGATTTCGGTGTTCATGGAACGCGACATCTTTGACGGCACGCTGTCGGTTGCCGCCGCCCATGTCACAATTTTCTGGCGCTCGATCAAGCTTGCTATCGTGACCACGCTCGCCACCTTGGCGCTCGGTTTTCCCACCGCCTATTTCATGGCGACACGCAGCGAGAAGACGCGCGATCTCTGGCTGTTCCTGATCACCATACCGTTCTGGACCAACTTGCTGATCCGAACTTTCGCCGTGCTGCAGATCATCCGCAATGAAGGTCTGATCAATACAGTGCTGCTCAAGCTCGGCATCATTTCCGCGCCGATCCAGATACTCTTCACCGACACAGCGATCCTTATCGGCATGGCCTATGTCTATCTCCCGCTAATGGTGCTGCCGATCTATGCCAGCATGGAGAAGCTCGATTTCCGGCTGGTCGAGGCCGGCTACGATCTTTATGCGACACGCTTTCAGGTGCTCAGACGCATCATTTTCCCGCTGGTCAAGCCCGGCGTGATCGCTGGCTCGATCCTCGTCTTCATTCCAGCGCTCGGCGCCTATGTCACGCCCATCTTGCTCGGCGGCGGCAAGACCATGATGCTCTCCAACCTGATCGAGATGCAGTTCGGGCAAGGCCGCAACTGGCCGCTTGGCTCGGCCCTGTCGATCGCCGTCATGATCATCGTCATGGTGGCGCTGCTTGCCTATGTGCGTAACGCCGGCCGCTCAGAGATGCGCCATGGCTAGAAGCTTCGCAATCAAGCATCAGCCAGGGTTCACCGCGATCGCCGCGACCTGTTTCGTCGTGCTCTATCTGCCCATCGTCATACTCGTCGTCTATGCCTTCAATGCCGCGACTTCGACCTCCGAATGGGGCGGTTTCTCGCTCAAATGGTTCCAGTCGGCTTGGCAGAATACGCAGGTGATCGACGCCACGCTGCGTTCCTTCCAGATCGGCGCCATCGCGGCAACCCTTGCGACCATCGCGGCGACCATGGCGGCGCTCGCGACAACGCGCACGGCAGCCTATCCGGGCCTGACTTTCAAATATGCGGCGATCAACCAACCGCTGATGGTGCCGGAGATCGTCACCGGCGTGGCGCTGCTGATCTTTTTTTCGCGCATAAAGATATTCACCGGCTATTCGGGTCTCGGCTATCTAATCGCCGCGCATACGGCCTTTTGCATTCCCTTTGCCTATCTGCCGATCCGGGCGCGGCTGGAGAACATGGACCTGACGCTGGAGCGCGCTGCCGCCGATCTCTATGCGACGCCGTGGCGGACGTTCCGTCGCATCACGTTGCCGCTGCTGTGGCCCGGCATCCTCGCCGGACTGATGCTGGCCTTCGTCATCTCGCTCGACGATGTCGTCATCACCGAGTTCGTGAAATCCGGCGGCCAGGACACGTTGCCAACCTACATGCTCGGCCAGATACGCCGAGGCATAACGCCTGAAATCAACGCGATTTCGACCGTGTTCCTGCTCTTGTCGGTCGCCATCGTGACGTTGTTTTTCTTCATCAGCAGGAAACGGGACTGAGCATGAAAATGGGAGTTAGAACATGAACTGGAAGACAACAGCGACCGCCATCGGGTTGGCATTGCTCGCCTCGACGAGCCTGGCTCGCGCCGACGGCGAATTGAACATCTACAATTGGGGCAACTACACCAGCCCCGACGTGATCAAGAAGTTCGAGCAAAAATACAACGTCAAGGTGACCATCACCGACTACGATTCCAACGACACGGCACTGGCCAAGGTCCGCCAGGGCGGCACCGGCTTCGACATCGCGGTGCCGTCACAGACCTTCGTGCCGATCTGGATCAAGGAAGGCCTCGTTCAGGAAACCGATCCGGGCAAGATGGAGAATTTCAAGAATGTGGCGCCGGAATGGGCCAATCCCGATTTCGATCCCGGCCGCAAATATTCCGTGCCGTGGGCCTGGGGCACCGTAGGCATCGTGGTGAACACCGACGCCTACAACGGGCCGTCGGACAGTTGGGGCATCATCTTCAATACGCCCGATGGACTGAAGGGCAAGGTCAACGTCGTGCCGGAAATGAACGACGTCATGTTCGCGGCGACCAAATATGTCGGCGCCGCGCAATGCGCCAGCGACAAGGAAACGCTGAAGAAGGTGCGTGACACGCTTGTCGCGGCCAAGCCGAACTGGATTGCTATGGAATACAACACAATCGAGAAGATGGGCGCAGGCGATTTCAAGGCGACAAGCGACTGGAACGGCTCGGCTCTGCGCCAGCGGCTGGCGAACCCCAAGATCCACTATTTCTATCCCAAGGAAGGTTTTGGTCTCTGGAGCGACAATGTCATGGTCCTGAAGGAAGCCAAGAACGTCGAGAACGCCAAGCTGTTCCAGAACTTCATCATGGATCCGGAGAACGCCGCCGGCCTGTCGGCTTTCCACCGCTATGCCAACGGCATTGCCGGTTCGGACAAGTACATGCCGGCCGACATGAAGGACGCGCCGGAGGTCATTATCCCGGAAGCCGTCAAAGCGCGTGGCGAGCTGCAGACACTGTGTTCCCCGGAGGTGCAGGACATCTACAGCAAAATCTGGACCGAATTGCAGAAGTAACCCACGTCCGGCCGAACCCGGCGGCATTGCCGCCGGGCCTTTTCCGGCGATCGGACTGCCCATGATTTCCTATCGCAACTCCGATCCGCAGCCGCCGATCATGCAGGGTTCGCCACCACGGATATCGACCGGGACACGACCATGGTTGGGGTGAAGCTTTCGAGCCATCCGGATTTCACCAATGTCGCCTATTCGCTGACGACGCTGAAAGCCGCGGGCGCGATCGACGCGGTGCTCGCTTAGGGCACAACAATAATCCGGAAGGAAGCGCCATGACCGGCAAGACCGCGTTCGAAACGAGATATGGCTTTGCCCGAAACCAAGTGCTGCTCGGCAATTGGCGAGAAAGCCCGTTCAGCCGGTGGTCGTTCCAGAATGCCGGCGAGCTGGTGCCGAGCGCTGCCGTGGCGGCAAAGCCGGGCAGCAGCGAGGCGCCGGCGCAGGATTTCGGCGACCTACTTGGTGAAAAGGTCGCTCTTGCAGGCGGCGCGGAGACTGTCGCAGCTTTTCTCAAGCGCTCCGATACCGACGCGCTGACGATCATGAAAGGCGGCAAATTCGTCGGCGACTGGTTCGCACCGCATATGGAGTTCGGGGCGCGCCACATCGTCTTTTCGATCAGCAAGTCGCTGACCGCGATTGTTGCCGGGATATTGGCAGGCGAGGGGATTTTCGATCCGCAGGCTCCGGTAAGCCGCTATCTGCCCGAAGCTGCCGGCTCGGCCTATGGCGATGCGAGTGTGCGGCACGTGCTCGACATGGGTGTCAGCCTCGACTTCGAAGAGGCCTATCTCGATCCGGAAAGCGCCTTCGCCCGCTATCGCCGCGCCATGCTGTGGAATCCAGGCGGGGGCACCGAGAGCCTGGCCACTTTCCTCATGACGCTGCAGGGCCTGGCCGAGCCGCATGGCCGGACGTTCCGCTACCGTTCGCCCAATTCCGACCTGCTCGGCATCCTGCTCGAACGTGCGTCGGGCCGGCGCTTCGCCGATCTGATGCGCGAGAAATTATGGGAGCCGCTCGGCGCTGTCAGCGAAGCTTCGGTAACCGTGGACATGGAAGGCACGGCGCGTACGGCCGGCGGCATTTCGGTGACGCCGCGCGACCTCGCCCGGGTCGGCGAGATGATGCGGCAAGGCGGCATGGCCAATGGCTGCCGTATCGTGCCGGAGAGCTGGGTGCGCGACACGACCGAAACTGGCGGTGACGCCGAGGCTTGGCAACGCGGCACGATGGCGTTCCTGTTTCCGCGTGGCCGCTATCGCAACAAATGGTACCAGACGGGCGCGGCAAGCGGCGCCTTCTGCGGCATCGGCATCCACGGCCAGTGGCTTTACGTCAATCCGAAGGCCGAAATGGTAATCGCAAAGATGTCGTCGCAGCCGGTACCGGTCGACGATCCGCTCGATTTGGATATGATTTCTTTCTTCGAGGCGCTGAGCCGGATGGTCTGATCCGATCCAGACAGCCCGACCTTTCCTGTGGACCTCTCGCCGGGTTGAAAATGGCGCGGTTGGCGCATCGGTGCTCTGCGCCTATGGTCGCGTCTCTTTTCGACAAACAGCAGGATCGACATGGCATCCGACATCAAGCGCATCGCAACCATCATAGCCGCCGAGATCGGCGCCCGGCCCGAACAGGCCGCGGCGGCGATCGGCTTGCTCGACGACGGTGCGACCGTGCCGTTCGTTGCCCGCTACCGCAAGGAGGTCACCGGCGGCCTCGACGACACGCAGTTGCGCGACCTCGCCGAGCGGCTCGCCTATCTGCGCGAGCTCGACGCGCGCCGCGACACCATCGTTGGTTCGATCCGCGAGCAGGGCAAGCTAACGGAAGAGCTTGAGGCAAAGATCGCTGCGGCCATCACAAAGGCCGAGCTCGAAGACATCTACCTGCCTTACAAGCCGAAGCGCCGGACCAAGGCCGAGATCGCACGCGAGCGCGGACTGGGACCGCTGGCGGAAACTATCCTGGCCGATCGTGCGGCCGTGCCGGCCGAGCTGGCGCTGGCCTACATCAGCGAAGACGTGGTCGATACCAAGGCAGCGCTCGAAGGTGCACGCGATATCCTGTCCGAACAGTTCGCCGAGAACGCCGACCTGGTCGGCAAGCTGCGTGCCTACATGAAGGAACGCGCCTTCCTGCGCTCGCGCGTCATCGACGGCAAGCAGGAGGCCGGCGCGAAATTCTCCGACTATTTCGACCATGTCGAGCGCTGGGCCAACGTGCCGAGCCATCGCGCGCTGGCCATGCTGCGTGGCCGCAACGAGGAGGTGCTGTCGCTCGACATCGAGGTCGATGCCGACGATGTGTCACCGGTGAAACCGGTCGAGCGGATGATCGCCGACGCCTACGCCATCGGCCGCCAGTTGCCAGGCGACCGCTGGCTGATGGAGGTCGCCGGCTGGACCTGGCGCATAAAGCTGTCGCTGCACCTGACGCTCGATCTGATGCGGGACTTGCGCGAGCGGGCCGAGGAGGAAGCAATCCATGTCTTCGCCCGCAATCTCAAGGATTTGCTGCTTGCCGCGCCCGCGGGCTCACGGCCGACGATGGGCCTCGATCCGGGCATCCGCACCGGGGTCAAAGTGGCGGTGGTGGACGGCACCGGCAAGCTGCTGGCGACGACGACGGTCTATCCGTTCCCGCCGAAGAACGATGTCCGCGGCACGCAGGCCGAACTGGCGAAGCTCATCCGGCTGCACAAGGTCGAGCTGATTTCGATCGGCAACGGCACTGGCAGCCGCGAGACCGAAAGGCTGGTGGCCGACATGCTGGCTGATATGCCGGCCGGGTCCGGGCCGAAGCCGCTCAAGGTGATCGTCAGCGAGGCCGGCGCCTCGGTCTATTCGGCGTCGGCAACGGCGGCGGCGGAATTTCCCGGCCTCGACGTGTCGCTGCGCGGGGCGGTGTCGATCGCGCGGCGCCTGCAGGATCCGCTCGCCGAACTGGTCAAGATCGAGCCGAAGTCGATAGGCGTCGGCCAGTACCAACACGATGTCGACCAGTACCGCCTCGGCCGCTCGCTTGAGGCGGTGGTCGAGGATGCGGTCAATGCCGTCGGCGTCGATCTCAACACGGCGTCGGCGCCGCTTCTGGCGCGGGTTTCGGGTCTCGGCGCATCGCTGGCCGAAGCGATCGTTGCGCATCGCGATGCGACCGGCCCGTTCGCCAGCCGCCGCGAACTGTTGAAGGTGTCCCGCCTTGGACCCCGCGCGTTCGAGCAATGCGCCGGCTTCCTGCGCATTGCGAACGGCACCGAACCGCTCGATGCCTCGGCGGTGCATCCGGAAGCCTATGGCGTGGCCAAGAAGATCGTTGCGGCCTGCGGGCGCGACGTTCGCTCGCTGATGGGCGACAGCGCCGCACTCAAGGCACTCGATCCGCGCGTCTTCGTCGACGAGCGCTTCGGCCTGCCGACGGTGCGCGATATCCTGTCGGAGCTGGAAAAGCCCGGCCGCGATCCGCGCCCCGGCTTCAAGACCGCGACCTTTGCCGACGGCATCGACGACATCAAGGATCTGAAGCCCGGCATGCAGCTTGAAGGCACCGTCACCAATGTCGCGGCCTTCGGCGCCTTTGTCGATATCGGCGTGCACCAGGACGGATTGGTGCACGTCTCGCAACTGGCCGACCGTTTCATCAAGGACGCGCACGAGGTGGTCAAGGCCGGCGACGTGGTCAAGGTGCGTGTCGTCGACGTCGATATTAAGCGCAAGCGCATCGGCCTGTCGATGCGCAAGGACGGCGACGGTGGCGCACCGAAGCCGCGCGACAATGGCAACAGGCCGGTGCCGCGCGCGCCCACGCCCCAACGCCAGCCGGAGCGGCCGGCGCAGCAGGGCGCGTTCGGCGCCGCTTTGGCCGATGCGTTGAAGCGGAAGTAATTTCGCGAGCCGGGCTGTGGCAGGTCATACGGCGGCGCTCGACATTGATGATCCATCACCAATGCTCATGGATCGGCGAAGCTATTTCGTTTGATTTTTTGGGGACGGAAGCCGATAAGCCGCGCGTTTCAAGATTTCTGTTTGATGCATGTCGTTATCCCCAAGCTGCCGAACACCCTCGGGTCAGGCCCGTGGGCAAGCTTTGGGCGACATGCATGAGTTTGGGAGACCGAGAGCCATGGCCGCCGATAAGAATGCATTCGTCTGGGACGATCCTTTCCTGATCGAGGACCAGCTTTCGGAAGACGAGCGCATGGTGCGTGATGGCGCCGCGGCGTTTGCCGCCGACAAGCTCGCTCCGAAGATCGAGGAAGCCTATCTCGAGGAGAAGACCGACGCCGGGATCTTTCGCGAAATGGGCGAGGCCGGTCTGCTCGGCATCACCATCCCCGAGGAATATGGCGGGCTCGGCGCCAACTACGTCACCTACGGGCTGGTGGCGCGCGAGGTCGAACGCGTCGATTCCGGCTATCGCTCGATGATGAGCGTGCAGTCGTCGCTGGTGATGTATCCGATCCATGCCTATGGCTCGGAAGAGCAGCGCAAGAAATACCTGCCGAAGCTGGCGTCGGGCGAATGGATCGGCTGCTTCGGCCTGACCGAGCCGGATGCCGGTTCCGACCCGGGCGGCATGAAGACGCGGGCCGAGAAGACTGCGAGCGGCTACAGGATCTCCGGCTCGAAGATGTGGATTTCCAACGCCCCGATCGCCGACGTGTTCGTCGTCTGGGCAAAATCGGCCGCGCATGACAACGAGATTCGCGGCTTTGTCCTGGAAAAGGGCATGAACGGGCTGTCGGCGCCGAAGATCGGCGGCAAGCTGTCGCTGCGAGCGTCGATCACCGGCGAAGTGGTGATGGAAGGCGTCGAAGTCGGCGAGGACGCGCTGCTGCCCAATGTCTCGGGCTTGAAGGGGCCGTTCGGCTGCCTCAACCGCGCGCGCTACGGCATCTCCTGGGGCGCCATGGGCGCGGCGGAGGATTGCTGGCACCGCGCCCGCCAGTATGGCCTCGACCGCAAGCAGTTCGGCAAGCCGCTGGCCGGCACGCAGCTTTTCCAGAAGAAGCTCGCCGACATGCAGACCGAGATCGCGCTCGGCCTGCAGGGCAGCCTGCGCGTCGGGCGGCTGATGGATGAAGGCAAGATGGCGCCGGAGATGATCTCACTCGTCAAGCGCAACAATTGCGGCAAGGCGCTCGACATCGCCCGCCAGGCCCGCGACATGCATGGCGGCAATGGCATCCAGATCGGCTACCACGTCATGCGCCACGCCCAGAACCTGGAAACGGTCAACACCTATGAGGGCACGCATGATGTGCATGCGCTGATCCTCGGACGGGCGCAGACCGGGTTGCAGGCGTTCTTTTAGGGTTCAGGTGTTCTTCGCTCCAAGGATGCCCGTGCTTCGCATCTTCCCTCGCAAAGCGGCAGATCGGCAATTTTCGCCGACGGTGCCACATTTTGTTCTTGCTTTGTGCCAGCAGCTATGCTACTAATTTGGCTATGGTGCTAATTGGCACCGACGACCCGCCCACAGAGGCGGGTTTTCTTTTCAGCTCTTTTCGACCAAGCGTCGCGCGGGTTGCCGATCATCGATATCGGCGGGACAGTGCCCGGTGCTGACCCACCGGCCTTCGGCTCTGCAGCGTTGCAACGTCTGCGGCCACGCTGCGGAATCCCAGGGTCGGCGCTTCGTTTGTGAGGCTGTGAAGGCTGCTTAATTTAGGTGCAGCGCAACATCTCTGCTTGGAGAATGGTCAGCATTCGTGTCAGGGTTCAGCGAACTCCTTTTGAAACGCCGACTTCAGGGGCACCATGGCAATTCTGGCAGCCGTCTATCACCTGACCCACTACAAATACGACCGGCCGGTCGTATTGGGCCCGCAAGTCATAAGGTTGCAGCCTGCGCCGCATTCCCGCACCAAAGTGCTCAGCCATTCGCTGAAGGTCGGGCCGGCAAACCACTTCGTCAATCTGCAGCAGGACCCCTACGGCAATTTCCTTGCCCGCTTCGTCTTCCCCGAGCCGGTAACGGAATTGAAGATCGAGGTCGATCTCGTTGCCGACATGACGGTCTACAATCCGTTCGATTTCTTCGTCGAACCGTCGGCCGAGACGTTTGCGTTCGAATACCCGGAAGAGATCAGGGACGATCTGACCATCTACCGGACGCCGGAACCGGCAGGGCCACTGTTGCAGGCGTTCCTCAAAACCATCGACCGCAGTGCGACCAATACCGTCAATTTTGTCGTCGACCTCAATGCGCGGCTGCAGCGCGAGATCGCCTATATCGTGCGCATGGAAACCGGCGTCTTCTCGCCCGAGGAAACGCTGGCCGCCGGCAAGGGATCCTGCCGCGATTCGAGCTGGCTCCTGGTGCAGATACTGAGGAACCTCGGCATCGCCGCGCGTTTCGTCTCCGGCTATCTGATCCAGCTCAAACCCGACCTCGTCGCGCTCGACGGACCGCCCGGTACGGCGACCGATTTCACCGACCTCCATGCCTGGTGCGAGGTGTATCTGCCGGGCGCCGGCTGGATCGGCTTCGACCCGACCTCCGGCCTGCTTACCGGCGAAAGCCATGTGCCGCTCGCGGCAACGCCGCATTTCCGCAATGCCGCGCCGATCTCCGGCATGGCGAGCTTCGCCAATGTCGAATTCGGCTTCGACATGCGGGTCGACCGCATCGCCGAACATCCGCGCATCACCAAGCCGTTCTCCGACGAGAGCTGGCAGGCGCTCGACGCGCTGGGCGTCGAGGTCGATGCAGCACTCCAGGCCGGCGACGTGCGGCTGACCATGGGCGGCGAGCCGACCTTCGTCTCAATCGACGATTTCGAGGCGGCCGAGTGGAACACCGCCGCCGTCGGGCCAACAAAACGCGAAAAGGCCGATGCGCTGATCCGCCGGCTGCGCGAACGCTTCGCGCCGGGCGGCTTCCTGCATTACGGACAGGGCAAATGGTACCCCGGCGAAAGCCTGCCGCGCTGGACGTTCTCGCTTTACTGGCGCACCGACGGCGAGCCGGTGTGGAGCGATCCGTCACTGATCGCACATGAAAAGAGCGAGGCGGATGTCGGACCGAAGCAGGCCGAGAGCCTGCTGACCGCGATTGCCGACGAACTCGGCATCGACAAGACGATGGTCAGCGAAGCCTATGAGGATCCGGCCGAATGGCTGCTCAAGGAAGGCAAGCTGCCGGACAATGTCGATCCCTCCAATTCGAAGCTGGAGGACCCGGAGGAGCGCAGCCGCATGGCGCGGGTGTTCGAACGCGGGCTGACCAAGCCGTCGGGCTACGTGCTGCCCGTCCAGCGCTGGAACAGCCAGGCTTCCGGACCGCGCTGGCGCTCGGAGAAGTGGAAGACGCGGCGCGGCAGGCTGTTCCTGGTGCCCGGCGATTCGCCGGTCGGCTACCGCCTGCCGCTCGGCACGCTGCCTTATGTGCCGCCGGCGCAGTTCCCCTATATCGTACCGGTCGATCCATCGCTGCCGCGCGGACCATTGCCGGCGCGTGAGGCGATCTTGCCCGGTGCTGCTTCTTCGCCCGCTCCGGCCGAACTGGAAGGCGCCGACGAAATGGCGCGACGCCAGCAGGCGGTCTCCTTCACGGCCGTTACCGGCCAGCAAGACCGCGTCGAACAGGAGATTACCGAGATCGGCGGCGCCGTGCGCACAGCGCTTTCGGTCGAGCCGCGCGACGGACGGCTTTGTGTGTTCATGCCGCCGGTCGAGGCGCTGGAGGATTATCTCGAACTGGTCGCGGCGGCGGAGAACGCGGCAAGGGCTATCGGCCTGCCGGTGCATATCGAGGGCTACGGCCCGCCGCACGATCCGCGCCTCAATGTCATCCGTGTCGCACCCGATCCCGGCGTCATCGAGGTCAATATCCACCCGGCCGCGAATTGGCAGGATTGCGTGGCGACGACCACGGCGATCTACGAAGAGGCGCGGCAGACGCGGCTTGGCGCCGACAAATTCATGATCGACGGCCGTCACACCGGCACCGGCGGCGGCAACCACGTCGTCGTCGGCGGTGCCACGCCCAATGACAGTCCGTTCCTGCGCCGCCCCGACCTGTTGAAGAGCCTGGTGCTGCAATGGCAGCGGCATCCGTCGCTATCCTATCTGTTCTCCGGCCTGTTCATCGGCCCGACCAGCCAGGCGCCGCGCTTCGACGAGGCACGACACGATTCGCTCTACGAACTCGATATCGCGATGGCGCAGGTGCCACATCCGGACAAGGGCGCGGCACCCCTGCCGTGGCTGGTCGACCGGCTGTTCCGCAACCTCCTGACCGACGTGACGGGCAATACGCATCGCTCCGAAATCTGTATCGACAAGCTGTTTTCGCCGGACGGGCCGACCGGCCGGCTGGGGCTGGTCGAATTCCGCGGCTTCGAGATGCCGCCCAACGCGCGCATGAGCCTGGCGCAGCAATTGCTGGTGCGCGCCATCATCGCCCGGGCCTGGAAGAACCCGCTCGACGGCCGCTTCGTACGCTGGGGCACCTCGCTGCACGACCGTTTCATGCTGCCGCACTATGTCTGGGCGGATTTTCTCGATGTGCTGGACGACCTCAAGCTGAACGGCTTTGCGTTCCGTCCGGAATGGTTCGACGCCCAGCTCGAATTCCGCTTTCCGTTCTGCGGCGAGGTCCAGCATGCCGGCATCAAGCTGGAGCTCAGGCAAGCACTGGAGCCTTGGCATGTGATGGGCGAGCAAGGCGCGATCGGCGGCACGGTGCGCTTTGTCGATTCCTCCGTCGAACGGCTGCAGGTGAAGACCGAGGGGCTCAACCCGGAACGTCACGCCGTCGTCTGCAACGGCCGCCGGGTGCCGATGAAGGTGACCGACAACCGCGAGATCGCGGTGGCCGGCGTTCGCTTCAAGGCCTGGCAGCCGGCGTCGGGCCTGCATCCGGCGCTGCCGGTCAACACGCCGCTGGTCTTCGATATCTATGACCGCTGGTCGGGCCGCGCGGTTGGCGGTTGCGTCTACCATGTGGCACATCCCGGCGGGCGCAGCTACGACACGTTCCCGGTCAACGGCAATGAAGCGGAGGCGCGGCGGCTCGCCCGCTTCGAGCCGCGTGGCCATACTCCGTCCGGCTATGTGCTGCGCAACGAAGAAGCCTCTGAAGATTTCCCGATGACCCTTGACCTTCGGCGGCCGCAAAGACTCTGATCAGCCATGGCGAAGGGGAATCACAAAAAGCTGCGCAGCAAGCCGCAGACCCACAGTCTGCTGGAGCACTATCAACCGATCGACGGCGTCGTCGACGAGATGGTCGATGCGTCGGGCAATCCGCGGCCGGCCTGGCGGCACTTCATCGAGGCACTGGAGGACCTGGGGCCGGAAAAGCTTGCCCAGCGTTTTGCCCGCGCCGACCAGTACCTGCGCGATGCCGGCGTCTACTACCGCGTCTACGACAAGGCCGGCGCCAATGAGCGGGAATGGCCGCTGGCGCATGTGCCGCTGCTGATCGAGGAGGAGGAATGGGCTGACATCAGCGCCGGCCTGGTCCAGCGCGCCGATCTGTTCGAGGAGACCATCGCCGACATTTACGGGCCGAACCGGCTGGTCGAGAAAGGCATTCTGCCGGCTGGATTGATCGCGGCCAGCTCGGAATATTTGCGGCCGGTCGTCGGCACCAGGCCTGCCAGCGGCCATTTCCTGCATTTCTGCGCCTTCGAGCTCGGTCGTGGCCCGGACGGCCGCTGGTGGGTGCTTGGCGACCGCACCCAGGCGCCATCGGGCGCCGGCTTTGCGCTGGAAAACCGCGTCGCCACCACAAGGGCACTGTCCGACATTTACGGCGAGATGCATGTGCACCGCTTGGCCGGTTTCTTCCGCCGTTTTCGCGATGCGCTGATCGGCATGGCCAAGCAAGCCGGCGGCCGTGTCGCCATCCTGACGCCGGGACCGCTGAACGAGACCTATTATGAACATGCCTATATCGCCCGCTATCTCGGCATCATGCTGCTCGAGGGCGAGGACCTGACTGTCTCCGGCGGCAGGCTGATGGTGCGCACAGTTTCGGGGCTGATGCCGGTCAGCGTCTTGTGGCGACGGCTCGACGCTGCCTTTGCCGATCCGCTCGAGTTGCGGTCGGACTCGCAGATCGGCACGCCGGGGCTGGTCGAAGCGGTCCGGCAAGGGGCGGTTTCGGCCGTCAATGCACTGGGTTCCGGCCTGATGGAGACGCGCGCTCTGCTCGCCTTCCTGCCGAAGATTTCGCGCGCCCTGCGCAATGAGGAACTGCTGCTGCCGACCGTCGCGACATGGTGGTGCGGGCAGGATACGGAGCGCGAACATGTGCTCGCCAATATCGATAGCATGGTGATCGGCCCGGCACTGTCGACGCGGCTTGCCTTCGAGGACGACGGCTCGACCAAGCTCGGGTCAGCGCTGTCGGCCGAGGAACGGGCCGAGCTCGTCGCCCGGATCGAACAAGACGGCGGCGACTTTGTCGGCCAGGAAGCGGTGACGCTGTCGACCACTCCTGTCTATGTCAGCGGCTGGCTGGAGCCGCGGCCGGCAAGCCTGCGCGTCTATCTGGCGCGGACGCCGGAAGGCTGGACCGTGATGCCGGGCGGTTTTGCCCGTGTCGGCTTCTCGCTCGACCCGACGGCCATCGCCATGCAGCGCGGCGGCCAGGCGGCGGATGTTTGGGTGGTCAGCGACAGGCCGGTGGAGCGTGAGACGCTGCTGCCGCAGGAGCATGACAGCTTCACCCGAACCTTGCCGGGCAGCCTGCCCAGCCGCGCGGCGGAAAACCTGACATGGCTCGGCCGCTATATCGAGCGATCGGAAGACACGGTGCGCATCCTGCGCGCCTACCACGTGCGGCTGGCCGAGACATCCGATCCCGAGATGCCGCTGCTCGCCGACATCAGGGACTATCTCGCGCCGTTCGGTATCGACGTCGAGACGGCAATCCCGTTGGGGCTCATCGGCACGCTGGACAGCGCCGTGTACAGCGCCGGGCAGATCCGCGACCGCTTCTCGCCCGATGGCTGGCTGGCATTGAAGGACCTGTCGAAGACGATCCATCAATTTGCCGTGACAGTGGCGCCGGGCGACGACGCGACAAGGGCAATGACGGTCATCCTGCGCAAGCTGGCCGGGTTTTCCGGCCTGCTGCACGAGAATATGTACCGTTTCGCCGGCTGGCGTTTCCTGGAAATCGGCCGCAGGCTCGAACGCGGCATCCAGATCGCCCGCACGCTCGCCCGACTGACCAGGGCCGAGGCGCCGGAAGGCGCGCTCGACATGATGCTGGAGATCGGCGACAGCGTCATGACCCACCGCCGGCAATATCCGGTGCAGGCGGGACGGCGCACGGTGGTCGACCTTCTGGCGCTCGATCCGCTCAACCCGCGCTCAATCCTGTTCCAACTCGAACGGCTGAAGGCCGAGATCGCGCTGCTGCCCGCTGTCGGCGGTGAAGGCCATATGTCGCCGGCGGCCAAGGAAATCCTGCAGCTCAACACGTCGATCGCCATCAGGGAGCCCTCGGACATGACGGCCAAGGCCCTCAGCGATCTCGCCAATGAAATCGGCGGCCTCTACAACAGCCTCTCCAAAGCCTATTTCGGATAGAGACGGCATGCTCTACGACATCAGGCTTCACCTGCGTTACGACTATGATGCGGCGGCCGGCGGCGGCCGCCATCAGGTGCGTGTGCTGCCGCCGACCATCCCTGGCGTACAGCGCGTCATCGCCGCTTCACTGTCTTTTGTGCCGGCGCCCAGCGAACGCTCCGACTTTTCCGACTTTTTCGGCAACAGTGTCACCTCGATCGCCTTTCGTGACGCACATGATGCGCTCGACATCAGGATGAGCGCGCGTGTTTCAGTGTCGCGGCCGGAGCCCGGGCTCGACGTATCGCCCGACCTACGCCGGCTGAGGGAAGAACTCGGCGCGGTGCACTCGCTGGCGCCGGCTTCGCCGCATCACTTTCTGGCCGCCAGCGATCATGCCGGCATCGACCCGGCAATCACTGCCTATGCGAAAGGCAGTGCCAGCAGTTCGACGGTCGGCACGGCCATGGCTCTGTGCAACCGCATTCACCGCGATTTCACCTATGACGGCGAGGCGACCACGGTGCAGACGCGGGCCAGCGACGCCTTCGGCCTGAAGCGCGGCGTCTGCCAGGATTTTTCCCATATCATGATCGCCGGCCTGCGTGGCCTCGGCGTTCCTGCAGGCTATGTCAGCGGATTCCTACGCACCATCCCGCCGCGTGGGAAGCCGCGGCTCGAAGGCGCCGACGCCATGCATGCCTGGGTCAAGGTGTGGTGCGGGCGCGATGCCGGCTGGCAGGAATTCGATCCGACCAACGGCATGCGGGCAAGCAACGATCATATCACGGTCGGCTATGGCCGCGACTACTCCGATGTGGCGCCGATCGTCGGCGTGCTGAAAACCACGGGCGGGCAGGTTGGCGAGCAGGCAGTCGACGTCATACCGGTCGTGCTCGAAAAGGCGTGACGGCACCTCCTCGTTGCACGGCGTCGTCGTTAATCTGTCCTGGCAATCAAAAGGCGGTGGAACCCGCAGCCAGCAGGCGGCTTATCTACGGAAATTCCGTGGAGAGGACATGCTGGACAAATCCGGGTCGTCGTCTGGCCGATCGGCTGTTAGGAAAGCTGCACCAAAGAACGGGGTGCCGCGGAACGGAGCGCTGGAGAACGGCGCGCACGCCTCGGCCGTTCGGGCCTCGCTCAACTATGTCGCCGACACCGAACCCGGTATTCGCCGGCTGCGTTCAGGCAACGGGTTCTCGTACAAAGGGCCCGACGGACGTGCCGTCGACCAGGACGCGCTGGCACGCATCAAGGCGCTCGCCATTCCACCGGCCTGGACGGATGTGTGGATCTCGGCGGATGCCGACGGTCACATTCAGGCAACCGGTCGGGACCAGCGCGGGCGCAAGCAATACCGCTATCATCAGCACTGGGCGGAGGAGCGTGACGGGGTCAAATACTCGAGCCTCATCGCCTTCGCCGAAAGCCTGCCCGAATTGCGACGGCAGATCGATGCCGATCTGCGCCGTCACGGCCTGCCGCTGGAACGCGTCGTTGCGGCCATCGTCTGGCTGCTCGACAACACGATGATCCGCGTCGGCAACGCCGCCTACGCCCGCGATAACAAGAGTTTTGGGCTGACCACGCTGCGCGACCGCCATGTCGACATCAAGGGCTCGAGCCTGCGTTTTGCCTTCATCGGCAAATCCGGCAAGGAATGGAGATTGAAGCTTGTCGATCGCCGGATCGCCAAGATCGTGCGTGGAGCGCAGGACCTGCCGGGCCAGAAACTGTTCCAGTATCTCGACGAGGAAGGAAACAGGCATCCGGTGCGCTCCGACGACGTCAACCGCTATATCAGGGAGAATGCCGGCGTCGAGTTCAGCTCCAAGCATTTCAGAACGTGGGGCGGAACCATCCACGCGGCGTCGCTGTTTGCGCAAACCGAACGCCCGGAAGGCCAGGCACAACAAAAGCGGGCGATGAACGGCGTCATCGACAAGGTTGCCGAGCGGCTCGGTAATACGCGCGCCGTCTGCCGCCGCTGCTACATCCATCCGGAAGTCTTCCGCGCCTGGTCCGAAGGAGGGCTGCTTGGCGAAATGGCGGACGCCAACAGAGGCAAGCGCTCGATCGCCGGGCTCGACGACGAGGAGGCCCTGGTCTTGAGATGGCTGAAGGCGAGGGAATGACGCAGGACCGGGGGCGTATTTTTTTGTCGACGCCATGTCGGGATCGGTCCTAGTGTTTCGTCCTTTGACAGAGAAAAGGACGACCCATGCTCTACGCGATCCTCTGCTATGCCTCTGAAGACGTCGTCTGCTCCTGGAGCAAGGAGCAGGACGATGCCGTCATGGAAAAACTTATCGGCGTACAAGAGAAATATGCCAACGCCGGGCGGCTTGGCCCCGTGGCGCGGCTTTTGCCGACGACGGCGGCGACAACGCTGCGAAAGGTCAAGGGCGAATCGATCGTCATCGACGGCCCGTTTGCCGAAACCAAGGAACAGTTCCTCGGCTTCTACACGCTCGAATGCGCCGACCTCGACGAGGCCGTCGACTTCGCGCGCGAGCTTTCCGAGGTCAACCCGAGCGGCGGCTCCTACGAGATCCGGCCGGTCTCGCTCTTCAATCCCGCCAAGGTTTCCGCATGACCGAACTTGCCTGGATCAGCACGGCAATCAGCACCGCTCGCCCGCAGGCGATGGGAGCATTGCTGCGCTACTTCCGCGACCTCGACGCGGCGGAGGAAGCATTCCAGGACGCCTGCCTGAGGGCCCTGAACAACTGGCCGAAAAATGGCCCGCCGCGCGATCCGGCAGCCTGGCTGATCTTCGTCGGCCGCAACAGCGGCATCGATGCGGTGCGCAAGCGCGCCAAGCAGGCGCCGCTGCCGGAGGAGGACCAGATCTCCGATCTCGACGATGCCGAGAGCGACATCGCCGAGCGGCTGGACGGTGCGCATTACCGCGACGATATTTTGCGGCTGCTGTTCATCTGCTGCCATCCCGACCTGCCGGCCACCCAGCAGATCGCGGTGGCGTTGCGCATCGTCTCCGGCCTGACGGTCAAGCAGATCGCCCGCGCCTTCCTCGTCGGGGAAAGCGCCATGGAGCAGCGTATCACGCGCGCCAAGGCGCGTATCGCCGATGCCGGGGTGCCGTTCGAGACGCCGGGAGCGGTCGAGCGCTCCGAACGGCTCGCCGCCGTCGCCGCCATGGTCTACCTGATCTTCAACGAAGGCTATTCCAGCAACAGCGGCGAGGCGTCGGCGCGTGCGCCGCTTTGCGAAGAGGCGATCCGGCTGGCCCGGCTGCTGCTCAGACTATTCCAGACCGAGCCGGAGATCATGGGGCTGACGGCGCTGTTGCTGCTGCAGCATGCACGCGCGCCGGCCCGCTTCGACGAGAACGGCGAGATCGTGCTGCTCGAAGACCAGGACCGCAGCCTGTGGAGCCGCAAAATGATCGATGAAGGCCTGGCGCTGGTCGATAAGGCGTTGCGCCATCGCAAGCCCGGTCCCTACCAGGTGCAAGCGGCGATCGCCGCGCTGCATGCACGGGCGGAAAAGCCCGAGGATACGGACTGGAACGAGATCGACCTGCTCTACGGGCTGCTCGAGCAGATGCAGCCGTCGCCGGTGGTGACGCTCAACCGCGCCGTCGCCGTCTCCAAGGTGCGTGGACCGGAAGCCGCACTCGCCATGATCGAGCCGCTGGAGCAAAGGCTTTCCGGTTATTTCCACTTCTTCGGCCTCAAGGGCGGCCTGCTGATGCAGCTTGGCCGCGGCGACGAGGCGCGTGTCGCTTTCGACCGCGCCATCGCGCTTGCCAACACGGCAGCCGAGGCGGCGCATATCCGCATGCATATCGACCGGCTGATGAAAGAAGGCGCCAAGCAAAGGGCGCATTGATCCGACGCCTCCGCCTGGTTCAACGGTCTGACCTTTGCTTAGACCATGCCGGGGTGGCGATTTTTCCCTGAAACGAGTAATGCCACGCCATGACAGTGCCTGATGTGCCGACCAGCACAGAGACGGCGTGGCACAAGGCTTTGACCGACGCCATATGAGCGGCGGGATCTGAAAGGGATGAAAATGACGATTGCGAAGGAAACGGCCGGGCTTCTGGCGAAACTGGGTGTTGCCGAGGGCGCGCTTACAGGCGGCGATCTCATCGTGCGTAGCCCGGTGACCGGCGAGCAGATCGCCGCGCTGAAAACCATCTCGCCGGCCGACGCGGCAACGACCATCGACAATGCCCATAAAGCTTTCCTGGCGTGGCGGCAGGTACCAGCTCCCAAGCGCGGCGAACTGGTGCGGCTGCTCGGCGAGGAATTGCGCACACACAAGGCCGAGCTTGGCCGGTTGGTCTCGATCGAAGTCGGCAAGATTCCATCCGAGGGTCTTGGCGAAGTGCAGGAGATGATCGACATCTGCGATTTCGCCGTCGGTCTCTCCCGGCAATTGTACGGCCTGACCATCGCCACCGAGCGCCCCGGCCACCGCATGATGGAGACCTGGCATCCGCTCGGCGTCGTCGGCGTCATTTCGGCCTTCAATTTCCCGGTGGCGGTCTGGTCGTGGAATGCAGCGCTGGCGCTGGTCTGCGGCGACGCGGTGGTGTGGAAGCCGTCCGAGAAGACACCGCTGACGGCGCTCGCCTGCGAAGCGATCTTCAAGCGCGCGGCAAACCGTTTCGGCGATGCGCCGGAAGGGCTGGCGCCCGTGCTGATCGGCGATCGCGCCGTCGGCGAGATCCTGGTCGACCATCCGAAGGTGCCGTTGGTCTCCGCCACCGGTTCGACGCGCATGGGCAGGGATGTCGGCCCACGGCTGGCCAAGCGCTTTGCCCGTGCCGTGCTTGAGCTCGGCGGCAACAACGCCGGCATCGTCTGCCCGACGGCCGATCTCGACATGGCGCTGCGCGCCATCGCCTTCGGCGCCATGGGCACGGCCGGCCAGCGCTGCACGACGCTCAGGCGCCTGTTCGTGCATGAAAGCGTCTATGATCACCTCATTCCGCGCCTGAAGAAGGCCTATGAAAGCGTCTCGGTCGGCAATCCGCTGGAGACAAGCGCTCTCGTCGGCCCGCTGATCGACAAGGCTGCCTACGAGAACATGCAGAAGGCGTTGGAGGACGCGGCTTCGCATGGCGGTAAGATAACCGGCGGAATGCGGGTCGAGAACGGCCATGCGGAGGCCTACTATGTGCGTCCGGCGCTGGTCGAAATGCCGCGCCAAGTTTCGCCGGTGACGGAGGAGACCTTCGCGCCGATCCTCTATGTGATGAAATATTCGGATTTCGACGCCGTGCTCTATGAGCACAATGCGGTCGGCGCGGGGCTTTCCTCGTCCATCTTCACCCGCGACCTGCAGGAATCCGAGCGTTTCCTCGGCGTCGACGGTTCGGACTGCGGCATTGCCAACGTCAATATCGGCACTTCGGGGGCCGAGATCGGCGGCGCCTTCGGTGGCGAGAAGGAAACCGGCGGCGGCCGCGAGTCGGGCTCGGATGCCTGGAAGGCCTATATGCGCCGCGCTACCAATACGGTGAACTACTCCAAGGCGCTGCCGCTTGCGCAGGGCGTGTCGTTCGACATCGATTGAAATGCCAGACCGTCGTGGTGGCGGCGCCAAAGCCGCCACGACGGCGTTTGGCTCGCCGTTCAGCTGGCTTCGGAAGTTACAACACAATTGTCGAAGGCTGCATCGATGATGGCGAGCTTGACCGCCTGGGCAGTCATGTATTCCTGATAGAACTCGCTCGAAACCCACATGACCGAGTGACCCCGCTGGCCCAACCAGCCAATGCTGCCGAGTTCCTCGGCATCGCGCAATTTGCGTGACAGGTGGGTCCGGGAAAGCTTGAGCCAGTTCGCGAAATCTCCGATTGAGACGACACCGGTCGGAATTCGGTCCAGGTCGGCATGATCAGGATCGACGCCAGACATCAGCCAATCCATGACGATGCCGCCATTGTCGAGCCAGGTGAACAAGGAAAAGGTCTGTCTCGGCTCCCGCACGGCATGCGACGAAAGCAGGCCGTCGGCCACCAGCGGCTGCAGTTTGGCGAGCAGGTCCGGTTGTGCGACGAATGCAGCCAGTCGAAATCCATTGTCCAGGCTGTCCAGCGTTTTCAGATGCGCCATGACCCAGCCGGCAACCGTCTCCAGAGTGCCCGCGGTCGGCTCAAAGGGGCGGATGCGCCCGTATTTGATCGGCAGATGCCGAATGAAACCGTAATGCAGCATCTCCTTCAGGAAGGCGTCGGCGGTGTTGCGGCTGGCCACCGAATGCCGGCAGATGTCGTCCATGAACCGTGCAGACGTAAGTCCCTTGCGATGATCGTCCGGCTCTCGATTGAAATACAAGCCAAGGCCGATATGGGCCATCAGCCAACGCTGTTGCGCGGCGAATACGGAGGCCAGCCGCGGGTTCGCTTCATAGGTTTGGAGAAGCGTCCGCGACTGAGCCTGGACGTGGCGACGCAGTGCCGGATGGCGGGCAATGTCTTCAGAAACCAGCGCCATCCCCGCCGAGCCCAACCAAGTTTGCAACTGGAAATACCGATCACAATTTCAGCCTTCGCGGGTCGTGTCCAGCGCCGGCGGATCAGGATAAGAGCTGAATCCTGCCGGCTAGTGGCTGAATTCCGCGACTTGATCGCCGAGGCCCCTGATCTCGCGGCAGAAGGCTAGCCTGCTTGAACCCACCAATGATGGCTTCGCCTGTCCAGCACGTGCTCCCGCCGATGGCGACACGGAACCAACACAAGTTTTGCTCGTTGAAGAACGCTGATTGGACTGAGACAGTGAGGAACTACAAAATGGAGAATGGCCTTTTCGCCACGCCGCCTGCAGCGTTCCGGAAAACAGAGTCGGTTTGGCTACGGGCGCTCAAGTGGCTGTTACGCCGGGTGCGCAGCGCCTCCGACAGCTCGGGAACCATGTTGAAACCAATCCTTTCCGGACCCGAGAATGATAGCGGGCCCACTACGCCTCGACGCGCTTGAGGCCGAAGCGCGCTGCGATCTTGACGCCAAAAATAACCGCTCACATGTCTCTTTATGGCTGCCGCCGCGGCCGAGAGCCATGACCGCTTTGAAGGCCCGCCACCGCGGCGTGTTCGCCTGATGCAGCAGGCGAGAGCGGCGGTGGCACGCAGCGGCGGGAACCATCGGGCATGCTTGGCTATTAGATACAGGCGGCTGCTGGTCTGCCGGGCCAGGAGCCATTTGCTATGATCATCAATCCCCCACCGGAAAGCGCCATCCCGGCATCCGTTCCGTCGGTCGATCCAAAAGCCGCCCCGACGCCTCGCAATGCCGAAGCGGAGGTCTTTTATATCGAAGCGATCCGCGAGCTTGTCGCGACGGGCATCCCCTTTCTCGTCGCCGGCACCTATGCCGTAAGCGCCTATACCGGGATCATCCGCCCGACCAAGGATCTCGACATTTTCTGCAAGGCCGGCGACTGCCCGCGCATCCTCGCCCATTTCAAGCAGATCGGCTATGCGGTCGTGGTCGAGGACGACCGGTGGCTCGGCAAGGTGTTCAGGGGCACGCATTTTTTCGACGTCATCTTCACCTCGATGAACGGCACAATGCCTGTCGACGACCAGTGGCTGGAGCATGCTCGCCAGGCCGAATTGCTGGGCAGCCACGTGCGGATCATCGGCCCAACCGAGCTTATCTGGTCCAAATGCTTCATCCAGGACCGCGGCCGGCATGATGGCGCCGACGTCGCGCACACCATCCTCAAGGCGCACGACCAGATCGACTGGCAAAGGCTGCTTTCCTACATGGAAGTTCATTGGGAAGTCTTGCTGATGCATCTCTTGAACTTCAGATGGATCTATCCGACGGAGCGAGACCGTGTGCCCGCGTGGCTGCTCGACGAGTTGCTCGACCGGCTGGCCAAGCAGCGCGAATTGCCGCCTTCCCGGATGCGGATCTGCCGCGGGCGCATGCTTTCACGAACCGACTATGAGATCGACGTCAAGCAATGGGGCTTTGCCGACGTCGGCGGTGAAGGAGAATATAGCGATGGCTGACGAGCTCGAATCTGCTTCGGCAAAGGCCGAAAACGGCGGCACACTCAAGGTCGCCGCCATCGGCGATCTGCATGTCGGCAAGGAGGACCAGGCGTCGTACCGCGATCTTTTCGGCGAGATGTCGCGCGAAGCCCAGGTTCTCGTGCTGACCGGCGACCTTACCAATCTCGGCAAGCCTCGGGAGGCCGAAATCCTTGCCGAGGAACTGCGTGCCTGCACGATCCCGGTCGTCGCCGTACTTGGCAACCACGACTATGAGTCAGGCGCCGTCGAGCAGGTCACCGACATTTTGCGTCAGGCGGGCGTTCATCTCCTCGACGGCGAGGCGACGGAGATTCACGAGGTCGGGTTCGTTGGGGTCAAGGGTTTCGTTGGCGGTTTTGGATCGCGCATGCTCGGCTCCTTTGGCGAACCGGCGATCAAGTCGATGGTGGCGGAAAGCGTGAACGAAGCGATGCGGCTTGAAAACGCGATGCGGCAGGTCCGCGCCAAACGCACGCTTGTCGTTCTGCACTACGCGCCTGTCGTCGAGACGGTCGAAGGCGAGCCGCTGGAGATTTTCCCGTTTCTCGGTTCGTCACGCCTGGCCGAGACAATAGACCGGTTCCAGGTCAGCGCAGTGGTGCATGGCCATGCGCATCGTGGCGTCTATGAGGGCCGTACGCCGGGCGGAGCGTCGGTCTATAACGTTGCCATGCATGTCGCCAAGCCGACCGGCCGCCCCTACGCCATGCTCGAAATCTGACAGGCGGCGCCGCTGGCGCAAGCAATCGCCAGACAGGCTGCAGAACGATCACGGCAACTGCCGGCTGAAAGACATCCGCTTCGGCGGAATATCGTTTTCATCCGGATTGGGAATGGGGTCCTCGTCGGGGAGCCTGTCGGGGTCCGGCTCACGCACGGGCTTGGGATCGGGGATGGGAGGCGGTGGTACCGGGGTCGGTGTTGGCTCGGGTGTGGGAATAGTGGCCATCGTGATCATCTCCTCTTGGCGCAGAACAACGCAATGGGTCAGCTGGTTCCCGGCTTCCTCGTTTTTGGAACCACACCGTCGCGCCTGCGGGTCAGCCCATCTCCGGATTCTCGTGTCTGCTGCCCGACTTGCCTGACCGCAGCAGCAGGGCAAGCGGAACGAGCAGGGCGGTTGCCACCGCGCAATAGCGGAAGACATCGACGTAGGCGAGCAGCGTGGCCTGGCGGGCGATCAACTGGCCGAGCCAGCCGATCGCCTGCTGCTTCGCCTGGACCAGCGGCGAACCCTGGGCGACGAAATGCTCGGTCGCCTGCCGAAGCACCTGCTGATAGGCGGGCGACGATTGCACGGTGTGGCCAACCAGATTCGATTGATGGATCTGGGAGCTTTGCGCAATGACGGTGTTGGACAGCGAGACGCCGATGCTGCCGCCGATATTGCGTGCAACGTTGATCAGCGCCGATGCCTGGTTGGTCTGTTGCGGGGGCAGGCCGACATAGGCCGCGGTCGAGATGGGAATGAACAGGAACGGCAGCCCGACCATCAGGAAGACACGGGCAAAGGCAAAGAAGCGGAAGCTGGCGTCCGGGGTAAGCGAGGTCATGTGCCAAAGCGCGACTGCGACCACCGACATGCCCACCATGATCAGGTATTTGGGCTGCACGATGCTGCCTACAAATCCGGACACCGGCATCAAGATCAGCATGGCGATGCCGCCCGGCATCATCGAAAGGCCCGACAGCGTCGCGGTGTAGGCAAATGTCGTCTGCTGCAGCTGCGGCACGATCTGGGTGGTGCTGAACAGGATAGCACCGACCGCCATCATAACCAGGAAGGCCGTGCCGAACTGGCGCGTGAACAATAGGCGCATGTCGACGACCGGATCGCTGCGACTGATTTCCCATGGGATAAGCAGCAGGAACGCGATCGCGGAAATCACTGCGAAAGTCGTAATGAAATTCGAGGCGAACCAATCGTAGCGCTGGCCCCGGTCGAGGAAGATCTCCAGGCACCCCAATGCGGTGGCCACCAGGACGAACCCGACCCCGTCGATCTTCAGGCCACCTTTCAGCCGTTCCTTGCGTTCGCGTTCGAGTACGTCCGGTTCGACCAACAGCCATTGCACCAGTGCCAGCGACAGGATGCCGAACGGCACGTTGATGAAGAAGATCCAGTGCCAGGAGAAATGGTCCGTCAGCCAGCCGCCGATCGTCGGCCCGACCGTTGGTGCGACGATGACGGCAATGCCGTAAAGCGCGAAGGCTTGCGAGCGCTTTTCCGGCGGAAAGGTATCGGCAAGGATCGATTGCTCGCTTGGCGCCATGCCGCCGCCGCCGAGGCCCTGAAGGATCCTGAACAGGATGAGCAGTTCCAGGTTGGGCGCCAGTCCGCACAGCAGCGACGCGACGGTGAAGGTCGCCACGCAGAGCATGTAGTAGCGCTTGCGGCCGATGACGCTTGCCAGCCAGCCGCTGACCGGGATGATCACCGAGTTGGCCACAAGATAGGTGGTAATGACCCAGGTGCTTTCGTCCATTCCGGCCGCCAGGCTGCCGGCGATGTTGCGCAGGGCGACATTGGCGATCGAGGTGTCCAGCACCAGCATGAACGTGGCGATGGAAACGACAATGGCGATGAGCCAGGGATTGTGCGTCCCGGCGGCGGATCGGCTTTCGCCCTGATTTCTGGCTGCTTCGCCGTTCATCGCACCTTGACCGTCGGCACCACCGACAGCCCTGGGCCGAGAAGCACATCCGGCGGCTTGTCGAAGACGATCTTGACCGGCACGCGCTGCACCACCTTGACGTAGTTGCCGGTGGCATTTTCAGCCGGCAGGAGGCTGAAGGCGGTGCCGCTGCCGGCCTGGATGCTGTCGACGCGGCCATGGAAGGACTTGTCCGGGTACGCGTCGATATCGAAGTCGACCGGTTGTCCCTGCCGCATCAGGTCGAGCTGCGTCTCCTTGAAATTGGCCTTCACCCAGACCTCGTCGGGAACGAACATCATCAATACCTGGCCGGGTTGGGCGTAGGTTCCGTCAGCGGCCGAAATGCTCGTTGCCCGCCCGGCTGCGGGTGCTGTGATGGTCGTGCGCGACAGCGTCGTGCGGGCTTGCTCCTGGCTGGCCTTGGCCTGTTCGAGCTGCGCCTCGGCGCTCCTGGCCTGTGCCTGCAAGACCGAAACCTGGCTTTTTGCCGAGGCGACATTGGCCTCGGCGCTGTCCAGCGCGGCCTGATCCTGACGCAGCGTCGATGCCGCTTGCTGCGCCTGCTGCTGCGTTGCCGTGCCCCTGGCCAGGAGTTCGCGATTGCGTTGATCCTCAGCCTTGGCGAAATCCAGCGCTGCCTTGGCCTGTGCAACCTGCCTCTGGGCAGCGTTCACCTTTGCGTTTTGAGCCTCGATCTGAGCGTTGACATTGACGATTTCGGCTTCGGCCGCGGCGACGCCGGCATCGGCCTGCTTCAGATGTGCCTGATAGTCGCTGTCGTCGATGCGCAGGAGGACATCACCTGCCTGCACGTGCTGATTGTCGCTAACCGCCAGCTCGGTAATGCGGCCGGCGATTTGGGCGCCGATCGTCACCGTGCGGGCGTCGATGAAGGCGTCGTCGGTCGATTCGTACTGGCGAGCGTTCAGCCACCAGATCACGACGCCTGCCGCGACGAGCAACAGCGCAAGCGCAACCGCCGCCGTCGCATAGGGATGGCGCCTGGGAAAGCCGAGCAGACCGGCCTTTCGTTGCGAGGCATCCCCGTCGGGCTTTTCCTGCCGCGGCTCTGCCGATCGCTCACGAGATTCTCGAACCCGGGCCGGTTGCTCCCGAGTTTCATTTACAGGCTCGACGTCTTGTTCGACGCTTTGCGGCTTCGTGTCCAACGGAATGGCTTTCAAGACTGATATTGCAGCCGCCGGAGCGGACGCAAAGCCAAACCGCGAACTTCCGCAAAAGTTCCTGCCCGGAATGGGTTCGGTTAACGGGGCGACGTCGAACCCACCGAGCGGCGCCGGCGCGTTGAACTCGAGCGCCGCTTCACCGGGCAGATGATCCGTACGCCTGATGTTGCGGCGGTCTGGCCTTGTCAGCGCTCCACGGCGCGATAATTGCTCATATAGGCGTGGGCGAATTCACCTGTCGACAGGAGCCGACCATGAAACATCAAACACTCGACCAACTGCATGCCGTCGCGGAAGTTGAGTCCTTCGCGGCGTATCCGGCGATGACCCGAAACCAGCGGATTGAGCGTTGGGCAGAACTTCTCGAGCAAAACCCGACGCGATGCCTTGGGGCGCTTCCAGGCACCGAATATATGAACAGGGAAGCGCGCGACAGATCGCGTGGCGCTGGGACGCCGCTCACTGTCGCTTTCGAGGATCCGGTTCTGCGTGCCATGGGCTTGAACGACGATACCTATGGTGAGGCAAAGCGCTTCTTCGAACTGAGCGACCGGCAGTTGCACCAAATCGTTTGCCATTGCCACGTTGGCGCCACGATGCAAGCGCGATGGGCCGCTGCCAGGGTGCGCGGGATAGTTCGCGGCAACAGATTTGTTGCCTGGATGAAGGGCTTGATCGTGCATTGACGCGATACGAGGAACGGCGGAACACGCGTTCTTTCCGCGCTGTGGAGAGCGCTTCCGAACTTGGAAGGACTCGTGCCCCGTCAGGCCGCGCAGATTGTGAAACTCCTTGACGCTTGGCTGCGCCTTGTCGCGGCCATGCGTCCGTCTTTGATGTGAGAATTTGAGTTGGCCCGCCGCAATTGAGAGCCCTCGTCCGACGGGCGTTCGAGCGCCGTCCAGGCAGGTGAGATCTGGCTAAGGACGAACAATCCCGCGATCGTGGAAGATCCTTCGACCTGGTGAGCGGTCGATCTCTCCAAACACCCTTCGATCCGCTCTAGCGATCGATCTCTCCAAACACCCTTCGATCCGCCCTAGCGGTCGATCTCTCCAAACACAATGTCGAGCGAGCCGATGATCGCGGCAACATCGGCGATCATATGGCCTCGGGACAGGAAATCCATCGCCTGCAGGTGGGCGAAGGAAGGTGCGCGGATCTTGCATCGGTAGGGAATGTTGCCTCCGTCCGATACGAGGTAGACGCCGAACTCGCCCTTCGGCGCCTCGACGGCGGCATAGACTTCACCGCGCGGCACGCGAATGCCTTCTGTATAAAGTTTGAAGTGGTGGATCGTCGCTTCCATCGAGCGCTTCATCGTGGCACGCGGCGGCGGCGTGATCTTGCGGTTCGGGATCGCGACCGGCCCCTGGCCTTCGGGTGAGCGCAACTTTTCCAGACATTGCCGCATGATCCGGACCGACTGGCGCATTTCCTCCATGCGTACGAGATAGCGGTCGTAGCAGTCGCCATGCTTGCCGACCGGGATATCGAAATCCATCTCCGGATAGCATTCGTATGGCTGCGCCTTGCGCAGATCCCAGGAGGCGCCCGATCCGCGCACCATCACGCCGGAGAAGGCCCAGGCCCAGGCATCGTCAAGGCCGATCACGCCGACATCGACATTGCGCTGCTTGAAAATGCGGTTTTCGGTCAACAGCCCTTCGAGATTGTCGCAGACCTTGAGAAACGGATCGCAGAAATTCCAGATGTCGTCGAGGAGCTCCGGCGGCAGATCCTGATGCACGCCGCCGACCCTGAAATAATTCGCGTGCATGCGGGCGCCGGACGCGCGCTCGTAAAAGACCATCAGCTTCTCGCGTTCGGCGAAACCCCAGAGCGGCGGCGTCAGCGCGCCGATGTCCATGGCTTGGGTGGTGACGTTGAGGAGGTGCGACAGAAGCCGGCCTATTTCGCAGAAAAGCACGCGAATGAGTTGCCCACGCTTCGGAACCGATATTTCAAGGAGCTTCTCGGCGGCGAGACAGAATGCGTGCTCCTGGTTCATCGGCGCGACGTAGTCGAGCCGGTCGAAATAGGGCAGGGCCTGCAGGTAGTTCTTGTACTCGATGAGCTTTTCGGTGCCGCGATGCAGCAGGCCGATGTGGGGATCGGCGCGTTCCACGATCTCGCCGTCGAGTTCGAGCACCAGCCGCAGGACGCCGTGAGCGGAGGGATGTTGTGGCCCGAAATTGATGGTGAAGTTGCGAACTGCAGCCTCGGCCATGACAGTCCTCCGCGATCCAGGCGGGCTTCGGTTCCATGCCGGAACCGGCTTGTCCGCTTTCAGCCGCTCACGTCGTCGTCTGGATGATCAGCGTCAGCGTGCCGTCGCCGTCGATATTGGCGGCCACGACCTGCGTGGAATTAAGCCCGTTCGCCGCCAGTGCCGATGCCGCCTGCGGCGATGCGTCGATCGAACTTTGCAGGATACGCAAATCCTCGGCGCTGGTCTGGGTGACGACGGCCTCCGCCTGTGCCTTGATGTCAGGAGGCAGATCCTCCATCGCCACGATTGTCACTGCGGTGAAATTCTGGGCGGAGAAGGCTTGGTCAGGTGTAGCCTGGTCGGGAGTGGCCCCTTCGGGCGTGGCTTGCTCTGGCAGGGTTTGCGGGGCCGTCGGCGGGACAGGGGCAAGCTCTGGTCCCACGGATTGCGCATAGACCGGCGAGGCAAGAGCCAGTGCCGAGAGTGTGGCAATTGTCGTCGATAGCCGCATGGCCTTTCCTTCCGTTTTGCTCAGGGACGATCAATTCGGTGACGACACAACCCTCGTGTCGAAATATGGTTCCGTCACGGAGGTTGCAGTCTTGCCGAAGCCGTGATTGTCGCGGAAGCGAGCGCGAAATCCGGCGTTGCCTGTCTCAGCCAGCGGTGTGGCTGCGATGGGGCTGCGGCCAGCGCTGCAATGCTTCACGGCCCTGAGTGGTCAGTTCGTAGATCCCGCGATCGGTGCGCGCGAACCAGCGATACACGTTGTGCAGCAGGATTTTGGGCGCGTTCGGCAGGTTGGGCTTCAAGTCACGCGGCCGCTTTGGGCCGTCCGCGAGTGCTGCGGCGCATGCCAGGGCCTGCTGGCGATAGGCGGTCATGATCGGCGCACGCGAGCCGCCGCCGGCGACAGGATCGCCCTGCCGACGCCGATGTTCGTCGATTAGTTTCGAGCGGCGCCGGGAATCCCTACGCGGAGCCAATGCCGTCGGGCTGAGCAGCACCTGAACCTCGCCGTTCGTCCGCACGCCAAGCAGGCCAAAGCCGAGGCGACGGCAGAGATTGCGATACCTCACATCGCTCTCACGGCCTTTGCCACGGCCCGACATGCATGCTGCGAGCCAGACCTCGTCGCTCACCGCCATACGGTCGACGCCCTGAAGGACCAGCTCGAGATTGAACTTCAGCTTTAGCTCGCAGATGACGACGATCGGTGGAGAGTCGGCACTCAGCGCCAGCAGATCGCAGCCGCCGATCTCGCCCTTGACCATGAATCCCAGGCCTTCGAGGAAGGTCTTGACCGGGCTGTAGAGTGAAGTCTCGAGCATGGGCCTTTGTTCGCTGCGAATCATCCCGCCCGATTGGCAGTTCAGCGCGATGATCGCTCATTGCCATTGAACAGGAGGTAAACGACGGCCAAACCCAAGCGATTGCTGCGGCTCGCCGGTGGCGCAGAGCCGTGCCACGGCCGCTTGCCAATTTGGTATGCTGGTATAATATGTACCTGAGGTAGCATTGCCCCGCATAGCTGCGCTGTGCTGGACATCCGAGCGCCCGGGACATCGTCCAGGCATCGTCATTTGAGCGGCGGCTCCCCGCCTTTTCTAATCCGCCAGCCGGCGGCAATGTGCATACAAGTCAATGGGATGACGATCGGCAGGGCGGTCGTTGGAAATCAGGAGTAACGGACAATGACAACGATTGCGCTGTTTGGTGCTGGCGGCAAAATGGGTTACCGCCTGTCGACCAATTTTCGCGGATCTCCCTATACGGTACGCCATGTCGAGGTCGGCGACGCCGGCCGCGAGCGGCTGAAGTCGGGCCTCGGCATCGATGCCGTCAGCGCCGATGAGGCGCTTGATGGCGCTGATGTGGTGATCCTGGCGGTGCCGGATACGCATATCGGCAAGGTCGCGGCGAGCATCGAGAGCAAGCTTCCATCAGGCACGATGGTCGTCGTGCTCGACGCCGCGGCACCTTTCGCCGGGCATTTGCCGCAGCGACCGGACCTGACCTATTTCGTCACCCACCCGTGCCACCCGCCGATCTTCAACGACGAGACCGACATGGCGGCCAAGAAGGACTATTTCGGCGGCGTCAAGGCCAAGCAGCACATGGTCAGCGCCTTGATGCAGGGACCGGAGGAAGATTTCGCCAAGGGTGAGGCGATCGCCAAGATCATCTGGGCCCCGGTCATGCGCTCGCATCGCGTCACTGTCGATCAAATGGCGCTGCTCGAGCCCGGCCTTTCGGAAACGGTATGCGCTTCGCTGCTCGTCGTCATGAAGGAGGCCGTCGACGAGGTGGTGGCGCGCGGGGTCGACAAGCAGGCGGCGCTCGACTTCCTGCTTGGCCATATGAACGTGCTTGGCGCCGTCATCTTCGGCGAGACCAAAGGCGTGTTCTCCGACGCCTGCAACAAGGCGATAGAGTTCGGCAAGCCGGTGCTGATGCGCGATGACTGGAAGCGGGTGTTCGAGCCGGAGGAGATTGCCGCGAGCATTCAGCGCATCACCTGAGGGCGCGACGCGTCTTCCGGAACATATCACCTGAAATTGTCATTGACTCATCATACCAGTTAGCTTAGCTGTTCGATGGCTCGGACCGTCAAGCTTCGCAGCAAGCTCAGGGCCTGGGACGAGTGGAGGATAGCGGGGAGACGATCGATCGAGGTGAAGCCGGCAAAGGGCTTGTGAACCTGACGCGAGCCGCGATCCGCGCTGGCTAACGAATTGAATGCATATAGCCTTGGGATCAAGGCACGGGTTTTCAACGGGAGGAATACATGAAACTGACACGCAGAATGACGCTTGCGGCTTTCGCCGGCATGCTGGCGCTTGGCACGGCCGCACCCGCCTATGCGGCGGATCTGATCGCCATCATCACGCCCTCGCATGACAATCCGTTCTTCAAGGCGGAAGCTGTCGGCGCAGAGGCCAAGGCCAAGGAACTCGGCTACGAGGCGCTGGTGCTCGTCCATGACGACGATGCCAACAAGCAGTCCGAACTTATCGACACGGCGATCGGCCGCGGCGCCAAGGCAATCATCCTCGATAATGCCGGCGCCGACGCCACCGTTGCCGCCGTGCAGAAGGCCAAGGACGCAGGTGTTCCTTCATTCCTGATCGATCGCGAGATCAATGCCACCGGCGTTGCCGTCGCGCAGATCGTCTCCAACAACTATCAGGGCGCCCAGCTCGGCGCGCAGGAATTCGTCAAGCTGATGGGCGAGAAGGGTAATTTCGTCGAGCTCGTCGGCAAGGAATCCGACACCAATGCCGGCATCCGCTCCAAGGGTTACCACGACGTCATCGACGACTATCCGGACCTGAAGATGGTGGCGCAGCAGTCGGCCAATTGGAGCCAGACCGAGGCCTATTCAAAGATGGAATCGATCCTCCAGGCCAATCCCGATATCAAGGGCGTGATCTCCGGCAACGACACGATGGCGATGGGCGCCTATGCGGCACTCGCGGCTGCCGGCCGCAAGGACGTCATCGTCGTCGGCTTCGACGGGTCGAACGACGTGCGCGACTCGATCACCTCCGGCGGCATCAAGGCGACGGTCCTGCAGCCGGCCTTCGCGCAGGCGCAGATGGCGGTCGAGCAGGCCAACGACTTCATCAAGAACAAGAAGTCTCCCGCCGAAGAAAAGCAGCTGATGGACTGCGTCCTGGTCAATGGCGACAATGCCGCCAAGCTCGAGACGTTCGCGCTCACCAACTGAGCCGGCGTAACATCAGGCAGCAAGGGACGAGCCTCCGGTTCGTCCCTTGCTTCCATTTCGCCCTTGCTTCCATTTCTCCGGGTGCTCCTCACCGCCATGCCGAACGAGCCGACATGTTCAACACGCTGACCCGGCCGATCTTTGTCGCGTTGTTCCTCGCAGCAATAGTCAGCCTGACCGCCTGCAAGATCTTGCCGACGCCGTCGGCGGAAAACGGCGGCACTGGCTCCGCGTTCAATCCCGACAAGATGGTCGAGGACATCTGGGCGGCGAAAGTGATACCCTATCTGCAGCAGAAGGCCGGGCCGTTTCCCGAGGTGCATGCCTTGGCCAAGGCCGATCCCGCCGCTGCCGGCGCCAAATACGGCAACCCGAAAAAGCAGGCGAATTCGCCGTGGACCTTCGCCGTTCGGCTCGAGGGCAAGGTCGTTGCAGCCAACACACAGTCACGTGCGGCGACGATGGATGTCGATGCCGACGGCGACGGCAAGGCCGATGCGCGGGTGCAGATCGGCCCCGCCATGCGTGGGACCGCCCTGCGCGACAGCCTCGACTTCATCCAGTTCAACGATTTCACCAATCAGATCGACTTCGCCCAGTTCGGCAAGTCGTTCAACGCCTATGCCGACAAGACCGTACTTTCCAAGCTGCCGCGCGAGACACTCGAGGGCCGCAGCGTCAAGATCCTCGGCGCCTATACGCCGGGCAGTGGCCAGGACCTGCCGCTGGTGACGCCGGCGGAGGCAGAGATCGGGCCGAAGCCATGAGCGGCGATCAAGATGTCATCCTGAAGCTGGAGGATGTCTCGAAGGTCTATTCCGGCACCGTCGCGGTCAAGCGCGCGAATTTCGAGGTGCGCAAGGGCGCGGTCAACGTGCTGGTCGGCGAAAACGGAGCCGGCAAATCGACGCTGATGAAGATCATCGCGGGCGTCGAGCAGCCGACACTCGGGCGCATTCTGCTGGACGGCGAGGAGGTTTCCTTCTCGTCATCCGGGGATGCGGTGAATCGCGGCATCGGCATGGTGTTCCAGGAGCTGAACCTGTTCGGCAATCTGACTGTCGCCGAAAATATTTTCGCCACCCGCGAGATCACCAACCGCTTCCGCAAGATCGACCGCAAAGAGCAGGAGCGCCGCGCGGCGGAGTTCCTTGAACGCCTGGAAGCCGGCATCCGGCCCGACATGCTGGTCGAGGATCTGCGCATCGGCCAGCAACAACTGGTCGAGATCGCCAAGGCGGTTTCGCTCGATGCGCGCATCCTGATCATGGATGAACCGACCTCGGCGCTCAGCGCGGCGGAAGTCGAGATCCTGTTCAAGGTGATTGCCGACCTCAAGGCGCGCGGCGTGGCAATCGTCTACATCTCGCATCGGCTCGAGGAACTGATCCGCATCGGCGACACCATCACCGTGCTGCGCGATGGGCGCATCACCGGCCAGGCGGAGATGAAAGACGTCGATACCCAGTGGATCGTGCGGCAGATGATCGGCTCCGACGCCAAGGACTTCGCCAAGGCCGACGGCCATGTTCCGGGCGAAGAGATATTCCGTGCCGAGGACATTTGCCTGCCGCGTGTCACCGGCGGGCTCGCGGTCGACCACGTCTCGCTGTCGCTGCGCGCCGGTGAAATCCTCGGCATCTACGGGCTGATGGGAGCCGGACGCAGCGAGCTGTTCGACTGCATCATGGGCCGTCACGGCCATTCGACCGGAACGATATTCATTGCCGGCAAAAAAGTGCACGAGCGGGACACGACGCGACGCATCCGCCGCGGCCTGGCGCTGATCCCCGAAGACCGCCAGCGCGAAGGGCTGGTGTCGACCCTCTCCGTCGCCAGCAATCTGACGCTGGCCAGCCTGTCGCGTTTCGTGCGCCTGTTCCACATTCGTGGTGCCGCCGAACGACAGGCGGTGGCCCAGACCGTGCGCGAATTGGCGATCAAGGTCGCCGATCCGGCGCAGGAAGTCTCGTCGCTATCGGGCGGCAACCAGCAGAAGGTGGTGATCGGCAAGGCGCTGCTCACCGGACCGAAGGTGCTGCTGATGGACGAGCCGAGCCGCGGCATCGACGTCGGCGCCAAGGCCGACGTGTTCCGCACCATGCGCAAGCTGTCGCGCGACGGCCTGGGGATCCTGTTTGCCACCTCGGATCTCGATGAGGTGATGGCGTTGTCAGACCGCATCGCGGTGATGAGCAATGGAAAATTGACTGGTACGTTCGACCGCGCCGAGGCGACAGAGGCCGCAATCGTCGCTGCCTCGGCGCTCGGCCACGGACCGGTCCCGCACGGAGAGCAAGGCGCATGACTGACATTCCAGCCAAGGCGGCGGTCACCTCCCTTTCGAGCGGCTCGGTCCTGCTGACGCTGATGAAGGCGAGGACGTTCATCGCGCTGATCGCCGTGCTGTTGTTCTTCTCGATAGCTGCCCCCAATTTCCTCTCGGCCGCCAATCTTATCCTGATGTCGAAGCACGTGGCGCTGAACGCATTCCTCGCAATGGGCATGACCTTTGTCATCATCACCGGCGGCATCGACCTGTCGGTCGGCTCGATCGTCGGCCTGTGCGGCATGGTGGCCGGCTATCTCGTGCTCAACGGCATCGACCTGCAGGTCGGCTATACCATCTATTTCAACGTCTTCGAGATCGCGCTGATCACGCTTGCCGTCGGCATATTGATCGGCGCCGTCAACGGCTTGCTGATCACCAGGCTTAACGTTGCGCCGTTCATCGCCACGCTCGGCGTGCTCTATGTCGCGCGCGGCCTGGCGCTGCTGTCGTCCGACGGGCGCACCTTCCCCAATCTCGTCGGCAAGCCGGAGCTTGGCACCACCGGATTCGGCTTTCTCGGCGCCGGCCGGTTGCTCGGCCTGCCCGTCGCGCTGTGGATTTTGCTCGTTGTTGCATTAGGGGCCGCCTATCTCGCCAAGTACACCCCGCTCGGCCGCCACATTTTCGCCGTTGGCGGCAACGAGCGGGCGGCGCGGATTTCGGGCGTCCGCGTCAACATGGTGAAGATGTTCGTCTACATGTTCTCCGGTTTCTGCGCGGCGATCGTCGGACTGATCATCTCGTCCGAACTGATGGCCTCGCATCCGGCGACCGGAGAGAGCTTCGAACTCAACGCCATTGCCGCGGCAGTGCTCGGCGGCACCTCGATGTCGGGCGGACGCGGCACCATTGGCGGCACCATTGTCGGCGCCTTCGTCATCGGCATTCTTTCGGACGGGCTGGTGATGATGGGGGTGAGCTCGTTCTGGCAGATGGTGATCAAGGGCCTCGTCATCATCGTCGCCGTCGTCGTCGACCAGGCACAGCGCCGGCTGCAGAGCCGGGTGACGCTGATGCAGATGGCAAAGGCCGGCTGACATGACGGAACTGCGGGGAGCGCTGATCGGCTGCGGCTTCTTCGCCGTCAACCAGATGCATGCCTGGCGCGACATAGAGGGTGCCTCGATCGCTGCCATCTGCGACCGCGATCCGGACCGGTTGAGGATCGTCGGCGACCAGTTCGGGGTCGCGCGGCGCTATACCGACGCGGCAGCACTGTTTGCCGGCGAAAGGTTGGATTTCGTCGACATCGCCACCACCGCGCCGAGCCACCGTCCCCTCGTCGAGATGGCGGCGCAGCACGGCGTCCCGGGAATCTGCCAAAAACCGTTCGCGCCGACGCTTGCCGACGCCAAGGCGATAGTGAAGGCATGCGCCGTCGCCGGTGTGCCGCTGATGGTGCACGAAAATTTTCGTTGGCAGTCGCCGATCCAGGCGGTGCGTACCGTGCTCGACAGCGGCGAAATCGGCACCCCCTTTTTCGGACGGATCTCGTTCCGCTCTGCCTATGACGTGTTTTCCGGCCAGCCCTATCTGGCGACGGGAAAGCGCTTCATTATCGAAGACCTCGGCATCCACATCCTCGACATCGCCCGCTTTCTGCTGGGCGACGTCTCGACGGTCACCGCGCGAACGGCGCGCATCAACCCTGGCATTGCCGGCGAGGACGTTGCGACGATGCTGATGGACCACACGAGCGGCGCCACTTCGGTGGTCGACTGCAGCTATGCGACCAAGCTCGCGACAGAACCGTTCCCCGAGACGCTGATCGAGATCGACGGCAGCGAGGGCACGATCCGGCTGGCGCAGGGCTACCGCCTCACCGTCACCGGCATGAGCGGGACGGCTGTCAGCGACGTCTCGCCACCGCTGCTGCCCTGGGCATCGCGGCCGTGGCACAACATCCAGGAAAGCGTCGTCGCCATTCAAAAGCATTGGGTCGATTGCTTGACCAGCGTAACCGAGCCCGCGACCTCGGGCGCGGACAACCTCAAGACATTGGCGCTGGTCGAGGCGGCCTATGCCGGCGCCGCAAGCCGCGAACCGGTGCAACTCGACGCCTTGCTGAAATGACAGCCGACGCCTTCCTCCTCTACGGCACACGTGCAGTTGAAGTCGAACCGGTCAGGCTGCGCGCCGGCGCGCTGACGGCGGACTTCGTCAACGGCAATCTGCGCACCATTCGGCATGGCAGCACCGAAGTTCTGCGCGCCATCGCCTACATCGTCAGGGATCGCGACTGGGGCACTTACGAGCCGGCGCTCACCAACCTTGCCATCGAGCAAGATGCCGAGGCATTTTCGGTCAGCTATTCGGCAAGTTGCCAGGCACCGGACGGCAGCCGACTCGGCTTCGGTGCGACCATCAAGGGCTCCGCCGATGGCCAGTTGGTCTTCGACGTGAGCGCACTTCCCGACAGCGATTTCGAAACAAATCGCTGTGGTTTCTGCATCCTGCATCCGATCGCCGGCCTGGCCGGCCGCCCGGTCACGGTCGAGCATACCGATGGCAGCGTGGTCGCGACGCGGCTTCCAGAGCTGATCGATCCCTGGCAGCCGTTCAAGAATCTGCGGGCGATCACCCATGAGGTCCGGCCGGGCGTCAGCGCCGAATGCCGGATGCAAGGCGATACTTTCGAGATGGAGGACCAGCGCAACTGGTCAGATGCCTCCTACAAGACCTATGTCCGGCCGCTGGCGCTGCCATGGCCCTATGTGCTGCCTGCCGGCAAAACCTTCCGCCAAACCATCAGCTTGCGGATGGAGGGCCGCGGGAAAGTGCCGGCTGCCGCGGCAAGCGCCGAACCGATCCGTGTCACGCTCGGCCAAGCCGGACCGGTGTTGCCGGACGTTGGCGTGATCATCTACCCGGATGAGGTCGAGGCGGTGCTGGGCAAGCTGTCGGTGCTGTCCGAGCTTGGTCCGCAACAATTGATGTTCCACTATGACCCGACGCGCGGCCACGAGCTCGATGCCTTGCGATCCTACGCCCGGCTCGCCGCCGCCTATCCGGTCCGGACAACGCTCGAATGTGTCATTGCCGGCGACGGCGATCTCGACGCCGAGCTTTCAGGCGTCGCCGACAGGGTGCGCCAGGCCGGGCTCAAGCTTTCGGCCATTGCCGTCTCGCCCTCGGTCGACCGGCAGTCGACGCCACCGGGCAGCGCGTGGCCGCAATGCCTGCCGCTCGAAGACGTCTATGCCGCGGCGCGGCGTGCCTTTCCCGACATCCGCCTCGGCGGCGGCATGTTCAGCTATTTCACCGAACTCAACCGCAAGCGTGTGCCGGCCGACCCGCTCGATTTCGTCACGCATTGCACTTGCCCCATCGTGCATGCCGCCGACGATCTCAGCGTCATGCAATCGCTGGAGGCGCTGCCTTTCATCGCGGCGTCTGTACGGGCGATCTTCGGAACAAAACCTTATCGGATCGGGCCGTCGACCATTGCCATGCGCCAGAACCCTTATGGCGGCGCGACCAAGGCCAATCCCGACAGTCAGCGCATTGCCATGGCCGACCGCGACCCTCGCCATGCCGGACTGTTCGGGGCTGCGTGGACGATCGGCTATGCCGCACGCCTCGCCCCTGCCGGGCTCGAAATGCTCACGCTCTGCAGCTTCACCGGGCCATTCGGCGTGCTGGCCTCGTCGGACGAACCGGTCGAAGAAGGTACACGCCGGCCGATTTTCCACGCGGTGAAAGGACTTTGCGAACTGGCCGGCCATGCGCACATGGCGGCAGCAACGACCGATGAGACGCGGGTGCTCGGACTGGCCAGCCGCACCCAGACAGGCAAGATCATCGTCTGGCTGACGAACCTTACCCCTGACGACGTTTTAGTCGATGTTTCCGGGCTCGGCTCCGATCAGGGTTTTCTGAAGATCTGGGATGGACGAACGTCACGCCAGATTCAGCGCGACGCGTCGGGCCGAGACCGTCTTGTGATGACGCCTTACGCAATCGTCCGGATCGGCTGAAGTCATATGCCGGGGTTCATGAATCGCCGCAATTCCGCAACGGTTGCCCCTAGCCGCAGCATTTCCGCTGCCGGCTTGTCACCGGATTTGCTTTCGAAACTCGCCTGGCGCCATTCCAGTTGTCTTGGAAAAAAGACGGCTGAACGAGGCGACGTCCTGATATCCCACCCGATAGCAAATTTCTGAAACGCTCAGTTTCGTTTCCTCAAGCATGGATTTTGCCAACTCCAGCCGCCTTTCCTGAATCCATTTTCCCGGCGTTGTCTGGAACTCGTCGAAAAACCTGCGAGACAGGGTTCGCGAAGACATCGCCAATTCGGTTGCGAGAAATTTCAAATCGATTTCCGACATCTTGTCTTTCGAGAGCTCGCGCAGCTTGTCCTCGAATGGGCTGGCCCCGTTCGAAATTCCATCGAGGGAAAATTCGTAGGGACTCTGGAATGTGCGCGGCGGCGGGAGAACCAGAAGTTTTCGAATGATCCGCTCTTCCTTCGAGAAGCCCAGATCGATCAGCAAAGCCCTGGCGAGTTCGAGTCCGGAAAACCCGCCTCCGCATGTGTAGAGGCGGTCCTGGCGAATGAGGAGGCGGGAAGCGTCCCATCGCACTTGCGGAAACCGGCGGCTTGCCTCGGCTCTCAGCCACCAGGATATCGTCGCGCGTTTACCGTCCAATAATCCCGAATTGGCGAGCAGATAACACGCGCCGCAATGCGCTGCGATGATTGCGTCCTGCTGCTGCGCGAGCGCGATCAGCGGTTTTGAATGTTCACTCTCCTCGTCGAGCGAGCGCAGAAGCTCCGGAATCTCGACACCCGGCATGGCAATGAGAATCAGGACATCCATTTTCCGGGATGGTTGAGCCTTTGTCGGGAAGGAAATTCCGGTGCTTGAAGCCGACGGCGCGCTCCTTGAAACGAACTCACAGGAGAGAACCTGCGAACGGCAGACGTCATTCACAAGCTGAAACATTTCCACGAGCGTCGAGACGACGGCTGAATAGAAATTCGACGGCAGCCAGATCACAACGTGGAGGCTCCTGACAGCCATTGCGGTACTCCAGTGTCGTTCTCGTGGATGGCAAGCTTAGCATAGTCTTTGCAAAAATTGCCAATTCCAGAACAAGCGCGAGGGGCTCCAGGAGGGCCTATGCGGGCTTGCTGACGAAAGCGGGCCGCGGAAATCCATGGCTGGGAAGATGCAAATGCTGAAATCGTTGAATGAAAACACGCGGCAAATACATCGGATTCAGAGGGCAACAGAAAACTGCGTCGGTCCGGGCTCAGGCTGATCTGTGGTCAGTCAGTAAGCCGAGAGCAAGCCGGCCGCTAGGCCGGTCGGGACCTTGCTCTTGGTTTTCAGCTGCCGGAGTTCATCACGTAAAGCGCACGCGAGCGTTCGAGGTGCTTGATCATCGCCTTCTCGGCGCCATCCGCATCCTTGGCTTCGATGCGTCCGATGATCTCTTCGTGCTCGGTCAGCGTGAACTTTTCCTTGCCGGTCCAGATCAGCATTTCGGTGTGGTATTCCTTTAGCCAGCCAAGCATTGCCTCGCTGACGGCGACATAGATCGGATTGCCGGATATTGCCGAGATCTGGGTGTGGAATTTCATGTCGGCGGATATGAAGGCTTCCGAGTCGCCACGATGGCTGCGCTGCTCTGCAACCGTTGCGCGCAACCGCTGCACGTCCTCGGCGGTTGCCTTCTCCGCGGCTTCCCTGACCATGCCGCGCTCGAAGAAGATACGCGCGTTCTTGAGGTGCTCCAGCGTGTCCTTCGACGACGACAGGATGATCTTGGCGGCGCCGTCGACCTGTTTGATGATCGACTTGGCGGTCAGCTGCAGCACTTTCGCCCGCTCGCCATGCGAGATCGCGACGAGGCCCATATTGCTCAACGCCTGCATTGCCTCGCGGATCGCCGGCCTGCCGACCTCGAAGCGCTCCATCAATTCGCGCTCCGATGGCATGTCGTCACCCGGCAGCAATTCGCCGCTGGTGATCAGGCGCTTCAGTCTCAAGAATACTTCGTCGGAAAGCTTGCGCCGGACGATCGGCTCCGAACGGTTCATCGTCGCGAATCACTCCTTTGACCGGCCCCTATCTAGCATTTCCGGCGTGAATTCCGGAACGCCTGCTGCCGGCTCGCCCGGCCCTGCCCAGCCGGATAGGGCTTGCAAAGCTTATGTACTCATTATACCAGATTTCAAGGGCCAAGGAACCTTTTTCGAACCACCCCGGCAGGCCGCGCGAATATGATTGTTCTCACCTATTGCATCGAAACGCCCGGCAATATCGAGGCGCTGGCGGCCAAGATCGCAAGCGACCAGTCGACCGGAACCTTCGTCGCGCTGGCCGGCGAGACCGAAGAGCTCAAGGCCAGGGTCGCGGCGCGAGTCCTGGCGATACGGCATCTGCCGGATGCGGATCGGCCGTCTGTTCCCGAAACCGGTCCCGAAGCGCGCAATGGCCCGGTCAAGCGCGCCGACGTCGACATCGCGTTTCCGCTAGACGCCATCGGCACCGACTTGTCGGCGTTGATGACCATCGCCATCGGCGGCACTTTTTCGATCAAGGGCCTGTCCGGTATCCGGGTCGTCGACATGAGGCTACCCGAGGAGTACCGGGGCGCGCATCCGGGCCCGCAATTCGGCGTCACGGGCAGCCGCAGGCTGACCGGTGTCGCGGATCGTCCGATCATCGGGACCATCGTCAAGCCGGCGCTGGGGCTCCGCCCGCCCGAGACGGCCGCAATGGTGCAAGAGCTGATTGCCGCCGGCGTCGATTTCATCAAGGACGACGAGAAGCTGATGAGCCCGGCCTATTCACCACTGTCGGAGCGGGTGAGGGCAATTATGCCGCTGATCCTCGACCACGAGCAGAAGACCGGCAAGAAGGTCATGTATGCCTTTGGCATCTCACATGCCGATCCCGACGAGATGATGCGAAACCACGACCTGGTGGCAAAGGCCGGCGGCAATTGTGCTGTGGTCAACATCAATTCGATCGGTTTTGGCGGCATGGCTTACCTCCGAAAGCGCTCCAGCCTGGTGCTCCATGCCCACCGCAATGGCTGGGACATTCTCACCCGTCATCCTGGCCTCGGCATGGACTTCAAGGTCTGGCAGCAGTTCTGGCGGCTGCTCGGCGTCGACCAATTCCAGATCAATGGCATCGCCTCGAAATACTGGGAACCCGACTGGTCCTTCGTCGAATCCTTCAAGGCGGTGACCACGCCGATCTTTTCGCCGGCCGATTGCGCATTGCCGGTCGCCGGCTCCGGCCAGTGGGGCGGGCAGGCGCCTGAAACCTTCCAGCGAACCGGCCGGACGGTCGATCTTCTCTATCTCTGCGGCGGCGGCATCGTCAGCCACCCGGACGGGCCGGGCGCCGGCGTGCGCGCCGTGCAGCAGGCCTGGAAGGCGGCGGTCCAAGACATCCCGTTGGCGGATTATGCCTTGAGCCATGTCGAGCTGGCGCGGTCGATCGAGAAGTTCGGCGACGGCAAGGCGGCCTGACGCCATGCAAAACCTGCTTCTGAGTTATTATGGCGACGACCTGACCGGCTCGACCGATGTGATGGAGGCGCTCGAGCTCGGCGGCGTGCCGACCGTGCTGTTCATGCGGCAGCCGGACGAGGCGCTGCTTTCGCAATTTGCGCATTGCCGCGCCATCGGGCTGGCCGGCACCAGCAGAAGCGAGACGCCGCAGTGGATGGACACGCATCTGCGAGATGCCTTCGCCTGGCTGAAGACCCTCAACGCCGAGATCTGCCACTACAAGGTCTGCTCGACCTTCGATTCCAGCCCGGCAATCGGCAGCATCGGCCGGGCGATCGAGATCGGCCGCTCGGTTTTCCGGCAAGGCGGCGTGCCGCTGGTGGTCGGCGCGCCGCAGCTGAAGCGCTACACCGCCTTCGGTCATCTCTTCGCGGCCTACCGCGACAAATATTTCCGTATCGATCGCCATCCCGTGATGAGCCGCCATCCGACCACGCCGATGGACGAATCCGACCTGCTGATCCATCTGTCGCGCCAGACAGACCTCAGCTCGGGGCTGGTCGACCTGGCGACGCTGCAATCGGCGTCGCGGTCGGAAGCATTCGACCGGCTTGTGGAGAATGGCACAGACATCGTGCTCTTCGATGCCGACAGCCTGGAAACCCAGGCGCTTGCCGGCAAGGAGATATGGCGCGCTCGCAGGCCGGGCGGTTATTTCGTCGTCGGCTCTTCAGGCATCGAATATGCCTTGCTGGCCGAATGGGCATCGAACCGGATCGTGGATGCCAAACTCGCGTTTTCGCCGCCGGGAGCTGCCGACAGGATCGCCGTGGTCTCGGGGAGCTGCTCGCCGACGACGGAACGGCAGATCCGGCATGCTCTAGCCGATGGCTTCGACGGGATCGAGATCGACCCGGTCGAACTGGTTTCTGAGGCTTCGAACGACGCTATTGCGCGCGCGGTTGCAACCGGCCGCTCCAGCCTGAAGGCCGGGCGCAGCGTCATCCTCTACACCGCGCTCGGACCGGCGGCCGACCGCGGTGCTGAAATCGATCTCCAGGAAGGCGCCCGCCATAAGCTTGGCCGCGGCCTTGGCGAGCTTCTCCGCGAATTGACGCTTCAAGAGAAGCTACTGCGCGTGGTCATCGCCGGCGGCGATACGTCGAGCCACGCACTTGGCCAGATAGGCGTCGATGCGCTGACGGTGCGAATGCCGCTGCCGGCATCGCCGGGCTCGCCGCTTTGTCTCGCGCATTCGCGCATCGAGGCGATTGACGGGCTGGAAATTGCCCTCAAGGGCGGACAGGTCGGAACCGACCGCTATTTCTGCGCCATTCGTGATGGGATCGGCGGTTGAGAGCAGAAATTTAGGTAAGTCGTTGGTGCTCAAATCGAGATCCGGCAGCATCCATTAGCCGGCAAATCAATCAGAGGCGTGTCTGATCCCGGTTACCGCGTGCGACCCATCGCCTTGACTGGATGGCGCTGACGGGCATAGGCGACACAGGCGTCCACCGTGCTGACACAGAGTCCGTCGCGGTTGTTCGGCAGGTTGTTGTCACCGGCGTAGGCGACCTCGGCAACATGGCCGTCAACCATTCGAATTTGCGTATTGCAATAGCCGCCGGGGGCGACGTTGACGGAACCTCCGAGCGCCGGGACGGGGCCAATGGCCACGGTCGGAACCACAATGTTGAGATTGCCGCGTTGAACGACGCGCTGATAGGTCCAGATCTGGCCGGATCTGCCAACATCGGCGGTGGCTGTCGGAAAGCCGGCACACATTCGAACATCCGCTTCGCTAAGGCCGACCATCTCCTTGCGGGCTGCTGCCGCCGTGGCGTCCTCCTTCGCAGTGCTCGACGTGTCGTCGGGCATGACGCAGGAGGACAGGATGGCGGCGCTTACGGATAGAACGAGAAGGGCAAGCTTTCGTGTGTGGAAAGATGTCATACCAACTTCGGATTGCATGGGAGCCCCGAATGCCAACCTAGGAAGTGAGCCAGTCGAGTCAACCGGCAGAAATTCACGAAGTCGTTTGGTGCGCCACCGCCGCGCATCTGCTGCAAGGGGTTGACGCTGCTGCCATGACCCTCGCACCCTGTCTTCCGCCTGGACGCCGAGTACTGGCGCACGGTGCTGTGACTTTGGTTCGGCCGACGGTGTGCTAGTTTCCAGCCAATTGCTCCGGAGACGTCATGCTTATCAAGCTGCAAGAAATCGCCCTCGCTCTTCTGCTGTTGGCCGCCGGCGCTGGGGCCAGTCATGCGGAGGCGGCCCAGCGGCCGCCGCCCACAGGCGGGGTTCTCTCGCTCCTGCCGCCGCCGCAGACTTCCGATCATTCGATCGTCATCGCCGGACGCACGCTCGATTACGAGGCCAAGGCCGGCACGCTGTCATTGCCGTCCGGCAAAGGCGATATCACCGCCGAGATTTTCTATGTCGCCTATGCACTGCATCCCGGAAAAGAAACGGGACCGGATCCGCGGCGTCCGATCACCTTCGTGTTTAATGGCGGTCCGGGAGCAGCTTCCGCCTATCTGCACCTCGGCGCGCTCGGTCCGCGGGTCCTGGCGACGGCGGCCGATGGAAGTTTCCTGCCGCCGCCACAGAGGCTGTTCGATAACCCCGACACTTGGCTCGACATGACCGACTTGGTCTTTGTGGACCCTGTCGGAACCGGTTACAGCCGTGAAGCGCCCGGCACGGAGGCACACAGCTTCTGGGGCGTCAGTCAGGACGCCGCGTCGATAGGCGCGTTCATCCGGCTCTATCTGGCGCAGACCAACCGCACGGCATCGCCGGTGTTTCTTGCCGGCGAAAGCTATGGCGGGTTTCGGGCGGCATTGCTCGCCAGGAAGCTTCAGGAAGACATCGGCATCAGCCCGAGCGGCGTCGTGCTGATTTCGCCGGCGCTCGAATTCACGCTGGTGCGCCCGGACGAGTTCCAGCCGCTCCACTGGGCGCTGGAACTGCCGTCGCTGGCGGCAGTGCGCCTGCACAGCGAAGGCGTTTCCGGCCCGGCTCTGCAGGAGCGGCTGGCAGAAGTCGAACGCTATGCGCTCGGCGATTATCTGGCCGCGCTAGCCGGTGGACTGGAGCAAGGTGGACGGCTGGCGAGCCAGCGTGTCGCCGAAATCACCGGTCTGCCGCTCAACCTTGTCCAGCGGCACTTTGCACGCATTCCCATAGGGCTCTTTGCCAAGGAGTTTGCACGGGCAAAGGGCAATGTTCTCAGCGCCTATGACGGCAACATCGCGACGGCGGACGTGGCGCCAGAGAGCCTTGGAGTCGAGGGTCCCGATCCGGTGCTCGACCGAAGCGTGCCGGCGCTCACCTCTGCTTTCGTCGGCTACGTGCGTGATGAATTGAACTTCCGTACGGATATCAGCTATCGGCTTCTCAACCGCGAAGTTAGCGGCAATTGGGACTATGGAACGAGCCCGACGCGTCAGGGCTATGCGGGTGTCATGGACGACCTTCAGCAGGCGCGCACGCTGAACCCCAATCTCGGCGTGCTGATCGTCAACGGCTACAGCGACCTGGTGACGCCGTACATGGGCTCGCGCTACCTGCTTGGTCAAATTCCTTCACTTGCCGGCGCAAAGCCCATTCGCGCCGAGGTGCTGGAAGGCGGGCACATGATGTATCTGAGGCCGGATGGACGGGCGGCACTGAAGCAGGCCGCGTCCGAGCTTTACCGAACGACGCAATGAGACAGTTGCGCAAAAAAGCGCCGGATGCGCTGTTCGCCCTCTCATCAGGCCCTAGTTCCATCGCAATTGATCGGTTACACACCAAGGATGGCGTCTTTTAGCGACGTTCGACAGCAAATTAGCCGGTTCTCCAGAATCGCGCCACTGATGCGGCGTGTTGCCGAGCGGGCCACTCGGAACACTAGGCCACACTGGGTGACAAGCCTTGTCGGCCGCTGGAACGCGTTGTCGCTGGCCACGCAGTTCCTGCTCGCGGGTGGTCTATTCTCCCTGTCGGCCATGGTGGTGGTGGGGATTTCAGTCACGAGCCACATAGAAGCCGTGGTCACGCAGAATTCGGCATCCGCTACGGCTCTTTACGTGGACAGCGTTATCGCGCCGCTGCTTCCGGATATGCGCAAGAGCGAAGTCCTCGACGAGAGCGTCGCCCACGCGCTCGATGAAACGCTGGGACAAGGGGCACTCGGCACAAGGCTCGAATCCTTCAAGCTCTGGCGTCGCGACGGAACCATCCTGTATTCGACCGACAAGACATTGATCGGCAAGCGCTTTGAACCCAGCGGCAATCTCCGCGCGGCGTTTGCAGGCCAAATGGTTTCGGAGTTCGACAAGCTCGACGATCCGGACAGCGAGGCCGAAAGAGCCAGCGGCTTGCATCTCCTCGAGATCTACAACCCGGTGCTGCAGCCATGGTCGGGGGAAGTGGTGGCCGTTTCGGAATTCTACGAGGTCGCCACTGATTTCGAAAGAAACCTGCATCAGGCACTTATTCGAACCTGGCTGGACGTTGCCGCCGTCACAACGGCCTTCTTTCTCGGGCTGTCGGCAATCGTGTTCCGTGGCAGCCGCACGATCAGTTCGCAGAGCCGCTCGTTGAAGCAGCGCATTGCTGAACTCTCCGACCTGCTTGCTCAAAACAGACTGTTGAGGCTGAAGGTGCAGCGTGCCTCGCAGCGCGCCACCGCACTCAACGAACGCTATCTCAGGCGCATCGGTGCGGACTTGCACGATGGGCCGGCCCAACTGGTTGCTCTCGCGGCGCTGGGGATCGACAGCCCCCTCATTGCCGATCCCGCTACGCCGCAACCGAAGCGTGCACAGGAATTGCTGGCTGTGAAAGCACATCTGGACGATGCCATGCGCGAGATCAGGAGCATCAGCAAGGGCCTTGTCCTGCCGCATATCGAGCATGCCGAGTTGGCCGAAATTCTCGAGCTTGCCGTGCAAGCGCACGAAGAACGAACCGGAGCCAAAGTGGCGCTATCGATGACCGGCGGCCATGCGACGTTGTCGCCGGCGGCCAAGATCTGCATCTTCCGCTTCGTCCAGGAGGCGCTGAACAATGGATTTCGCCATGCCGGAGGTGAAGGTCAGTCGGTCGAGAAACATTTCGACGGCGAGCGCGTTTGTATCGAAGTGTCCGACGCCGGCCCTGGCTTTGACCCACAAATCGTGCGTCCCGAGAGGCTGGGGCTCGTTGGGCTGCGCGAGCGGGTGGAAAGCCTCGGGGGCCAGTTTACCGTGACTTCCTCACAAAGTGGCACGATCGTGAAAATGGCTCTCAACATCGTTGAAATGGGGCAGACATGACCGCAGCCATCAAGCTTGCCATCGTCGACGACCACCCTCTGTTCAGGGAAGGCGTTGTGCGCACGCTCGATCAGATCGGCGGATTCGAGATAGTCGGTGAAGGAAGCAGCAGAGATGACGCCCTGCGGATAATCGAAGACCAGCGGCCCGACATTCTGCTGATGGACATCTCGGTTCCCGGAGGTGGCCTTGGTGTGATCGGACCGGCCCTGGAGCGGCAGCCGGCATTGAAAATCGTGATGCTGACCGTTTCGGAAGAAAACCAGCACGTGATGACCGCGTTGCAGAGCGGGGCAAGGGGCTATGTTTTGAAGGGGGTCGGGTCGAGGACGTTGGCTGCGATCCTGCGCACGGTAGCGTCGGGCGAACGATATGTCTGTCCACAATTATCGGCGCGCCTGTTGGCCGATCTGTCGGCTCAATCAAAAGAGCCGGCGAAAGCTGACGGACTTGCCGAACTCACCAGCCGCGAAAGGGAGATCCTGACGCTGGTTGCCGCGGGACTGAGCAACAAGCGGATCGGGCTTCGGCTGAACCTGCATGAGAAAACGATAAAGCACCACATGACGCGAATCCTGGCCAAGCTCAACGTCAGCAACAGGACCGAAGCCGCAATGACGTTGCGCGACGCGACTGAGCGCCAGCATCCGCCTGTTCGCGATCATGCTTGAGCCAAAATTGCCGCACAGCGCAGCTATGTGAACTGGCCCTCAGTTGATCATTTCAAGCAATCTGTCCCGATCGGAACGCGTCGCCAGGCGCCGAATGATGGTGCGGCCCTTGGCATCCCGCATTTCATATTGGCCGCTGTCGATGCGTTCGCTGAGGCCGTTCGAATGCACCACGCCAATGCTCGGCCCACGCACCTCGACCCGGTCTCCTGTGGTCGCGTTGACAAAGAGTTTTGGCTTGCTGTCGGGGTTTACCAAAGGGGCGGGATCAGGGGGATTGTCGTCCTGCGACTTTGCTTTGCCCTTGCCGGCTCCAGCGTTCGAGTTTGAATTGCCGGAGTTTCCACCCGAATTGCCTGAATTCCCGTTCCCGTTCCCGTTTCCGCCATTGCCGTTGCCGTTCCCACCGTCTTTGGCACAGGCGGCCTGCAGGCCGAGCGTCGGCGACGGTCCGTCGAACATGACGCGATACGGGCCTACGACGAGAATGAAGGTCAACACGATTACGGAAATACGGACACGACGTCCTCGTGAAGATCTGGTCCTTCGTCTCCGGGTCGTCATCAATGAACTTGCCAGTCGCATGTCGTAAATCCCCTTAATCATACGGACCTGTCGTGCTGCCTCCTGTTCGACTTCGTGTCATGCTTAAAACAATGGTTTGTATCCGGGACGTCAAGACCCACCAGTCCCACGATGGTAACTGGTGGGTCTCGCTGGCGCAGGAAGGGACTATTTACTGCGCAAGTCTTTTGCCTTCCGTTGGTTGCGTCTCTCGGTGATAGCGCCGACTTCCCACCGTCAGCCAACAATAAATCCAATGGCCGCGATCCCGAAACACAGGCCAAACAACGGAAAAAGCAGCCAACGTGCCTGATGAATGCTCGGGTCCATAGCGGCCTCCTGTACCAGTCGGCATCGCAACGGGGTTCTTTGGAACTCAGTTCCTGAAACTCTCGCATTTCGGGCTTTTGCGATAGCAGCCTCGGACCAAAGTTTGGCCGTGCAGGTCCTTGGTCGACAGACTGAAGTCCCTATGCCAGGAGCAATGGACCCCGCCTTGCATTCGGCAACCTTTGTATCCGACTGGCAGCTGCGATCCACCGCTCCCTTTGAATGCTTTGCGTTCCTGGCACTATGGCAACAGCGACGTTGGTCCACTGCCATGTCGTTGAAACGTCACCAATACAGACCCATATCTAAGTTGCGTCGGATGTCTCCTCCCATTGCGTCCGGCGCGTTCCCCTCTGGAGGTTATAGACCTTCACGCTTGGCCGGACTTAACAGTCCGGCCTTTTTCTTTTGGTGATTTGTGCAGCAATCCGCCGGACAACTCGAATCTGCGAGGCGTCGGTAAAATCGATTTGCAAATGCATTCATGTGCTCATAACCTATCACCATGAGCACGATTTCCAAGGTTGCCACGCGAGCGGGCGTGTCGCGCACGACCGTGTCGCATGTCATCAACCATGCCGACCGGGTGTCGAAATCGCTGCGTGAACGCGTGCAAGCGGCGATCGACGAACTCGGCTACACGCCGAACCCGCAGGCGCAAAGTCTGCGCACCGGCCGCACCAACATCATCGCGATGCTGATCCCCGACATCCGCAACCCGTTCTACCCGGAGCTGGTGAAGACGGCGCAGTCGACGCTCGAAGTGGTCGGCCTCGACATGCTGATCTTCAACACCGACGTACCGGGCGGACATTCACAGGATCACGGCCGCGAGTATTTGCGCCAGATCGGGCGCAAGCGGGTCGACGGCGTCATCGTTGCCGACTTCGCGCTGCACGGCATGCACAGCGAGCTGCTCAACCTCGATCTGCCCGCCGTCTTCATCGGCAATCTCCCCAATCAAGCCGTCGACAGCGTCCAGCTGGACGATTTCGGCGGCGGCTATCTGATGGGCGAGTATCTGGCGAAGAGGGGCCATCGCCGCGTCGCCCATGTCACCGGGCCATCCTTTTTCAAGGAGGCGATGGCGCGTGCCGCGGGCTTCGAGAAAGGGCTTGCCGACAATGGCGTGCCAATCGCCGCCGATCTTCGGTTCGAGGGAAGCTATCTTGCCCCGTCAGGACGGGAGGCGGTCGCTTGGCTCCTGGACAAGCACGGCGGAAACCTGCCGTCGGCGATGTTCTTCGCCAATTATCTGATGGCCTCCGGTGCGCTGACTGAATTCTACGACCATGCGATTAATATCCCTCAGGATATCGCCATCGCGGTCTTCGATGACCTGCCTCAACTGGAATATGTCAGGCCGAAGCTGACCCGTGTCGGCAACAGCCCGACAATGCTCGCCAAGCGCGCCACGGAAATGCTGCTCGAGCGCCTGGGCGGCAAAGTCGAGGGCGCGCCGCGCACCGAAGTGATCCCATGCGCGTTGAGCCCATCCGACAGCGCATGACGCCAAATGCCGGCAGAGGGAACGGAGGTCCTTCGCCAACGTTCGACCGAACAACACCCAGGGAGGAAATGATGACTGACAAAACGACCCTCAACCGCCGTCGGCTGATCCAGGGCGGCGCCACTTTCGCCGCCGCCGGCCTTACAGGCTTCCCGTTCATCAATAGGATGGCCTTGCGCGCTCAGGAAGCGCCGCTGAAATTCTGGCAGTTCTATGCGCCGGGCGGAGACGTGAAGCCACAGGTCCAGTGGTTCGAAAAGCTGGTGGCCGACTGGAACGACGGCCACGACCAGAAGGTCGAGCTCGAATATGTCGTCAACAGCGAATACATCTCCGGCTCCAAGCTGGCGACGGCCTTCGCGTCGGGCGAGGGCCCCGACATCTTCCTCATCAGCCCCGGCGATTTCCTGCGTTATTACAATGGCGGCGTACTGGCCGACCTGACGCCGCATATCGAGGATGCCGCCAAAGCCGATTTCCCGGAAAGCGTCATCGCCAACCGCATGGTCGACGGCAAGATCTACGGCGTGCCGATGGAGGTCGAGCCGATGGCCTTCTATTATTCGGTCAAAGCGTTCGAGGAAGCAAAGCTCAACGAAAACGACGTGCCGAAGACCTGGGACGAGTTGTTGGCGGTTGCCAAGAAGCTGACGACGCCCAACCGTTATGGCGTGCTGTTCGAAACGACGCCTGGCTATTACCAGAACTTCACCTGGTATCCGTTTCTGTGGCAGGGCGGCGGCGAATTCCAGGGTAAGGACGGCAAGAGCGCCTTCGATTCGGCGGCCACGGTCCAGGCGCTTAAACTCTGGCAGGATGCTATCAATACCGGTGTGGCGCCGCGTCAGGTGGTCGGCGGCGGCTTCGACATCGTCGCCAATCTCGGGGCAGGGCTGTGCGCCATGCAGAACTGCGGCATCTGGGGCATTTCGGCGATGGACAACAACGCCAAGGACGTGCCCTACGGCATCTTCAAATTGCCGACACCTGCCAATGGCAAATATGTCACCGTCGGCGGTGGCTGGGCCTTCGTCGCCAATGCCGGGGGCAAGAACCCGGATGCTTCCGCCCAGTTCTGCGCCTGGGCGCTGGCATCGATGGATCAGGGATCGATCGACCGGGTCGTCAACTGGTGCACGGTGGCCAAAAGCGACATGCCGCCGCGCAACAGCGCACTGAAGGCCGGCGCCGATGTCTTCAGCACGGGTAAGTTCGGCACCTTCGCCAAGGAAATCCACCCGGGAACGCGTGCCGAACCGCGGGTTCCGCCTGAAGCCTACAAGATCATCTCGGATGCCATCCAGTCGGCACAGCTTGGCGGGGTCGATGCCCAGCAGGCCGCGACGGCAGCCAGTCAGCAACTCGACGCGTTCCTCGCTTCCTATTCCGGCGCGCCGATCCTTTAGGTCCCCTTCCAGCATGCACGCAGACGAGATGAAATCGCCGGCCGCGGGCGCCAAATCCGCTCGCTGCCTTACCGCCAAGCAAAGGGAACGCTACGCCGCATGGCTGTTCGTCCTGCCCGATGCGCTCGGACTGCTGGTGTTCGTCGGCGTGCCGATGCTGCTGTCGCTCGCCGTCGGGTTTTTCGAGGTCAACGGCTTCGGCGGCTATAGATTCGTCGGGCTCGGCAATTATCGGCGCATGTGGAGCGATCCGCTGTTCTGGTCGTCGGTGAAGGTGACCGTGGCCTATGCCGTCATGCTGGTGCCGGCGCTCTACGCCGCCGGGCTGGGGCTGGCGCTTCTGGTGCAGAAGACCAACCGCTTCAACGCGGTCATGCGCTCGATGTTCTTTGCGCCGCAGATGGTCAGCCTGGTCGTCGTGGCGCTCGTCTGGCAACTCATGCTGGTCGAGAAGGTCGGCATCGTCAGCCGGCTGGCGCCGCTCGTCGGCCTCAGCGGAATTTCGCTGCTCGGCGATCCAAATCTGGCGCTGTTCACGCTGGTGCTGGTCAGCGTCTGGTTCCTGATGGGCTTTTACATGCTGATCTTCCTCGGCGGGCTCCAGGACATCCCGGCAGAGTATTACGAGGCCGCAAAGATCGACGGCGCCGGGCCGGTGACAAGCTTCTGGTACATTACCTTGCCCTTGCTCAAACCGACCAGCTTCTTCGTCCTCCTGGTCTCGCTGGTCGCGGCTGTCGCCGGCGGCCAGGTCTTCGACCTGATCTATGTGATGACCAAGGGCGGGCCCGTCAATTCGACCTCGGTGCTGATCATCTACATCTACAAGCAGGCGTTCCAGTTCGGCGCCTTCGGCTATGCATCGGCAATGGCATCGCTGCTGGTGCTGGCGCTGATGCTGGTCACGGTGTTCTTCTTCCTGCTGACGCGCGGCGGACGTTTCGAGCATGACTGACAGCCGAACTCCTTCCACGCGTTCGCAGATACGACCGGCGAGGCTTGCCTGGATGCTGGCGACCGCGGCGCTTGGCCTGATGACGGTGTTCCCGCTTGTCTGGATGCTGGTCATCTCGCTCAAGCCGGCGAGCGACGTCTTCACGCCGAGCCTCATTCCGGAACAGCCGACGCTCGGCAATTTCCTCTATGTGCTGACCGAGGTGCCGTTCCTGCGCTACCTTTTCAACTCGTTCTTCGTGTCGGCGACGGTGACCGTCGCTGCGCTGTTCTTCCATTCGATGGCCGGCTATTCGCTCGCACGGCTGCGTTTTCCGGGCCGCGACATCCTGTTCCTCGCCATGTTCTCGACGTTCCTGGTGTCGCTACCGGTGATCATCGTGCCGCTGTTCATTTTGACGCGGACGCTGCACATGCTGGACAGCTATGCCGGGCTGATCATTCCGGCGATCTTCAACGCATTCGGCATCTTCCTGCTCAGGCAATACTACCTGTCGCTGCCGAGGGAGCTGGAAGAAGCGGCGATCATGGATGGCGCCAGCTATTGGCGCATCTATTGGAGCATCATCCTGCCGCTCAGCCGGCCGATCCTGTCGGCGTTGGCGATCCTGTTCTTTCTCGCCAACTGGAACGCTTTCCTGTGGCCGTTGACGATCACATCGGACCTCAACCTCTGGGTGGTGCAGGTTGCCATCGCAAACTTCAAGAGCCAGTACGCCGCCGCCTGGAATTATGTCATGGCCGCCTCGACCATCGTCGCCGTGCCGATGCTGGTCCTCTTCGTGATCTTCCAGCGCCAGATCATGGAATCCATCAAGACAAGCGGCCTGAAATAACCGCTGAAGCAAGAGGAGAAACACATGGATAATGCCGGCCTGTCGCCGCTTCGCGGGCTCGCCAAATTGCGCGATGCCAAAACCCGCCGGTTCTCAAGCTACGACCGCACCGGCGGCAATGACGACCGGCTGCATATTGAACCTGGCCAGACGCTGGTGATTGCCGAGCATTATGGTGCCGGCATCATCACGCATATCTGGGCGACGCTCGCCTGCAAGAGCGAGGACTTCCTGCGCAAGATCGTATTGCGCGCCTATTGGGATGGTGAAGAACATCCGAGCATCGAAACACCGATCGGCGATTTCTTCGGCATGGGCCATGCCCGCACCCGCAATTTTGCCAGCCTGCCGGTGCAGGCAAGTCCAGAGGATGGCAAGGCCTTCAACTGCTATTTTCCGATGCCGTTTGCCAGCCATATGCGCTTCACCGTCACCAATGAAGCTGAGGACGACCTGCTTTTCTATTACTATGTCGATCTCGAACTGCATGAGGAACTCGAGGAAGGCCTGGGCCGCTTCCACGCCCAATACAGGCAGCAGCGACCCGATGGCATCGACGAGACGGGGCTGGCCAACGAGCAGGTCCTGTTTGGCGGGGAAAATACCGACGGGAACGGCAACTACACCATCCTGGAGGCGGAGGGTCACGGCCACTATGTCGGCCTGCTCTATTCGGTCTATTCGCGGCGCCGTTCCCCTCTATGGGACTGGTATGGCGAGGGCGACGACATGATCTTCGTCGATGGCGAGCCGGGCATTTCCGTGCCGGATGCGGTGCGCAAGCCCGATCCGCGTATCGGCCCGAAGGCCGAACTGGTCGGCGATCGTGGCGAGACCAGCCCCGGCGCCAACGACGCATGGCCGCCGACGCTGCACGGCACCGGCACGGAAGATTATTTCAATACGGCATGGTGCCCGACACAGGACTACAGTGCGTCCTATCACGGCATCATCGCCGCCGGCGGGCCGAACTGGACCGAGCCGGTTACGCTCTATCGCTGGCACATAGAAGACCCGGTCATCTTTCACAAACGCATCCGGGTGACCATCGAGCACGGTCACGCCAATCGCCGCTCTGACGACATCTCGTCGGTCGCTTTCTGGTATCAGGCGGAACCGCACAAGCCGTTCGAAGAGCTTGCCGATGTCGAGAACCGCATCCCCACCTTTCGCGCGCCTTATCACAATTGGAACGCCGCCTTCGACGAGAAGAGGCGTTAGGCCGGGATGCGTTCGAGTTGAAGCGTGCATCCCGCGCTATCTGCGTCGGGGCGCGACCCTGCCGTAGCGCGCCGCCTCAGCTGCGAGGTGGAAGTTGCTGGACAGACCAGGTGTTGCCGTCGGGATCCTCAAAGAAGACAAATCTGCCCCAGGGAAAATCCTTGATATCGCTGACCACGATACCTTGAGCTGCCAGGTGCCGGTGTGCCTCATCAATATCGGGCACGACCAGTTGCAGGCCTCTTATGGATCCCGGGGGGCTGTCGACGAGGCCCTTGCCCATGGCAATCGAACAGGCCGAACCGGGCGGCGTCAATTGCACGAAACGTATCTCGTCGCTTACGGTGTGGTCGTGATCGAGATGAAAGCCGACCTTGCCGACATAAAAGGCGATTGCTCTATCGACATCCGATACGGGGACCGGGACCAGTTCCAGCTTCCAATCCATGACAGGCCTTTCGCAGCTTGATCGGCAAGTGGTGCCGAACACCGTGGACGACATCCCGCCATCTTCCCAATGCCATTGTCGGCGCGGGCCGCTCATTCAGTCAAGAGATGTCCGGCAAGAGATATCCGGTTCGGGCAACGTGAGGACTGGTCTCATTGCCGGCCTAGACGGCGAGGCGTTCGGAACCGATGAGCGCAAGCCCAGTTAGGGGGACAAAGACGCATTTCGGATCAGCAGAGACGGCTTTCATGATCGGAACGCAGATGGCCGGATACGACCATGGGAAGGTTGCGCGCGCCGTTGACGTTCGAAGAGCTGCGCGCCTCGAGACGGCGCTCACCGAAGCTGGCGAAGCTCGTCGGCAGCGAAGCCGAAGCGCCAAGAGCAGACCTGACGCAAAGAGGCTCTCCGACCTAAACCGGCTTCCATCGCTTTGCCAGGCTATTTTCACAGGACCACGAAACAATTGTCTCCGGTCGCCGTTTCGCCCGCAGAACCTTTCGAGGAGGCGACGATGAGCACAACCGGCTTGGACGTTTTTGACAAAACGCTGCAACTAACAAACATCTGGCTCGACGAGATCATGGCGGATCTTGGTCCAGATCGCCACGTCGCCTGGCACACATTGGGCGCCGTTCTGCGAACCCTGCGGGACAGGCTACAGATCGGACTGGCGGCCAAATTGGGAGCCGAACTGCCGCTGCTCGTGCGCGGCGCCTACTATGATCGCTATCGGCCCGCCGACATGCCCGACAAGACACGCTCGCTCGAGGAGTTCCTGCAACACATCGCCGATGAATTGAAATCGACCCGTCCTGTCGATCCCGAGGATGCAGTACGCTCGGTATTTCGCGTGCTTGCACGGCATATCGACCTTGGCCAGTCGGCAAAGGTGCGAGATGCGCTGCCAAAGGAAATCCAGGCGCTCTGGCCTGAAAGCGTAGGCGTCAAATAGCGGCGATCCTGCTCATGCGGACGTGCGACGGACCAACTGCCACGAAACGCTGAAAAGGGTAGGTATTGCGCCCGGTGTTGCCGAAATCAATGAGATCAGATGATCGGCAAAATGGTCGTAGTGGGCCGTTTCAGGACCGATCGTCGTCAATGCCGTATGACTGAATTCGCCCTCGTCGATATTGCCACACCCGATGACCGCTATGTCGCCCGGCACGGAGAGCCCGGCCTCCTCGAATGCGTGCAGGGCGGTCACGGCGGCAAGATCGGATTCGACGAAAAGCGCGGTCGGCCGGTCCATGCGGGCGGCCAGCGCCGTGACATTGGCAAACGCAGCCTTGCGCGCCTCTGCACCGCCGATCACAAGGTCATCTCGCAGCGGAAGGCCGCGTGCTTGCAGGAAGCTGTGATAGGCGGCGTGACGGCTTCCGTTCACCGCTTGGGGGTTTAGAAACCTGCCGACGGTGTCCAGGTCGTCACGAACGCCGCACGATGTGTTCCGCAAGGCGATGGGCCTCCTCGGCAATCGCCAATATTATGCCTGATTTGCGCGTGGAGGCGAAATCCAACCCGGCGAAGTAGATGCCTGGCAGGGCGGCCACGCCATCCTCGTGAACAGGCTGTCCTTCCGGGTCGAGCAGACCGGAAAGCCTCACCCAACTGAAATCGCCCTTGAATCCGGTGCACCACACCACGGTCGTGATGCCGGACTCGGCAGCATCAAGAGAACGGACAGCCGGATTCGGCAGCTGCGCTGCGACAGTCTCCGCTGGGTCGGGTTCCGAAACGGGGGCATCGATTCCGGAGCGGCTGATGTATTCGTCGATATAGCGTTTGACGTTGGCGGAGGCCTCATCCGCAAAACGAACATGCTCTTCGAGATCGTCGGCGAATGACAGACGGCCGTCATCTTCGACGCCTGCGAACCGCCCCAGCAGCACGACACCTTGGGCGCCGAGCCCTTGCAGGCTTATCGTGTGTTCTACCCCAAGCAGACCACGAGGTGGAATGCGCCCCGCAAGTCGAATGATCTCGTCTCGACGCACGTCGAGAAATCCGCTTTCGACGAGCCAGAGCATGATGTCGCGACCTCTGTAGTGCCGCGAGAGCCGCCCGACCCGGCTGGTGGCAAGGAAGACTGTTCGGCCTGCTTCCGCCAGTTCTTCCGCGATCTGGGCACCGGACTGGCCGCTTCCGACCACCAGCACCGCTCCAGCCGGGAGATCAGCGGCGCTGCGATAATCAGAAGCATCGATCTGGCGCAGGCCCGGCGGCAACGCAGCGGCCCAAACTGGGCGCACCGGACAATTCAAGTTGCCGCTGGCGATCACCACGTTGCGTGCCAAAAGTGTTCCGCGCGAGGTGATCAGCCGATAGCCGCCATTCTCGTGCCCGCCGGCGAGCTCGGTCACCACAGTGTCCGGTTCGACCGGCAATTCGTTTCGCCTGGCGAAATCCTCAAGCAGGGCGACGAACTGGTTGCGCGTCAGGGCACCGAACGGATCCGAACCGTCATAGCAGTCGCCGGGCATGACGGTCTGCACGTTGGGCGTATTCATCCGGAAGGAATCCCACCGCTGGGTGCGCCAGGTCTCTCCGATGCGGCCGCGCTCCAATACGGCATGGCGCAAGCCTTGCCGAGCCAGCGAATAGCTGACGCCCAGACCGGCCCAGCCGGCCCCGACTACTACTGCATCAAGGACGTTGGCATTATCCGTCATTTGCCGCGGATCCGGAGGCTAGCGCCGTTGCAGCGCTGTGAGGCGGCACTGGCGCCATCAGCGTAACGCCTCTGCCAACGGACAACCGCCAAACAGCGGCCGATGCTGCCCGAACCCATCCCCTCGATCTGCATGGTTTCGCCCCCGACGCGAGGGCACGATAACAGTTTTATCGGGTCACGGCACGATCAAATACTCATCCGAAACCGGCAATGGTTGCGGCTTAACCTGGAAAGATTGTGAAACCGCCATCGACACGGATTACCTGCCCGTTGATGAAGCGCGCGCGCGGACCGGCGAGGAAGGCCACCGCTTCGGCGATCTCTTCAGGCTCCGCATACCGGTTCAGCGATTTCTTGCTCGAATCCATGCGCTGCGGATCGACCACGCGACTCGCCTGGAACCGTGCCGTCTTGGTGGCGCCAGGGCTTACCGCATTGACGCGTACGCCATCGTCGATCAATTCCTTGGCGAGGCAGCGCGTATAATGGACGACGGCCGCCTTAAGCGTTGAGTAGACCACCTCGGGTGAGCAGCCGATATGCGCTGCCGCCGAGGCGATGTTGATCACCGAGCCCGAGCCCCGCTTGACCATCGGCGGAACGAACGCCTGGCAAACCAACATCGTGCCGATGAGATTGTTCTCGGTTAGAACCTTGATGTCGTCGTAGTCGATGTCGAGTGCGTTGTTGGGACTGGGCTTTACGCCCTTGGCGCCGATGTCGCCGCCGGCGCAGTTGACCAGAATGTGCACGTCGCCGAGGTCCGCCTCGATCTTCCTCTTCATTTCGGCGACAGCTTGCTTGTCGCCTATATTGCCGGTGACCGCGGTCACCCGTGTCCCATGCTTCTCCAAGCCCCGGGCAGAGTCGCCGAGGTCCGCGAATTCACCATATTGAGATGGCCGGGCCCAATCGAGGTCGTGGACCGCGACGTTTGCGCCAAGTTCGGCCAAGCGGTCGGCCATCACGCGGCCGAGGCCGCGTCCCGAGCCGGTGACGAAGGCGGTCAGGCCGCTGAGGTCTCGGGTGGTCATGCTGATCTCTCCATTGCAATGAAACCGAACTTCTTCATATTGGCGGCGCTGCGGCGGATCATGTCGAGCTCATACGAAACGAGCGCGCCGTCATTGTCGCGCTCCCATGGCGTGCGGTAGTCGGCGTCGTCCGCAAGACGGTTCGCGCGCGCAGCACTCAGGCAGGCCGCGAACTCGCGTGCGGTCTTCGGCGCATATCCGTTCCACCAGTCGTCCGTGAGACAGCGAACGTGACGGGCCTCCAGCGCGCCCGGTTCGAGCACCGCCGTCAGCGTGTCGTGGTGCTCGCCAAGGATGGCTGCCAGTTCGCCAAAAGGCACGGCGCCGTCGCCGATCGCGCAGCGGACCAGACGGTAGCCCTCATCCGTGAACTGCACGCGATAGTCCTTGAGGTGAACGTGGCGGACATAGGGTGCGATCCGCTGCGTGAAGGCAAGCGGCGCCTCGCCGACAGGAAAAGTGTTGCCGGTATCGTAGGTGATGCCGACGCCCGGTCCGCCGAGCTCGCAGAACGCGACCAGTTCGTCGCTGCCGAAGTCCTGATGGTTCTCGATGCCGAGTACCCGGCCCTCGGCCGCCGCACGCGGTCCCCAATCTGTCAACGCAGCGCGGATCGTCGTATTGAACTCACTCCATTTCCGGCCCCAGGCGTTGCGGTCGCCGCACAGGACAGGCGTCAGTGCGATACGGATCGTCGTCGCCTCGAGCAGGCGCGCAGCCCGAAATGCGTTGTCCAGCGGACCTGCCACCAGCAGCCCGCCGCTCACCACGGGGACAATATCGAGCGCACTCATACGCTTGCGCAGCGCGACGATTTCGGCATCCGGCAAGTCGGTCAACCAGGGTTCGTAGATCTCGAGCGTGCGTGCGCCCAGTTCCTGCGCCAGCGCGATGAAGCCTTCCAGTCCCACGCCGTCCGGATTGTGCCGCGGCGTGCCACGGCCCTGCAGTCCGAGATAGTAGGTCAGTCCGTAGGGGTTGAGGCCGAGACGAAGCATCAGCTTGGCGGTTCCAATGGAGGGCGGAGAGGGGTCACTAGCGCAGGCCGGCATCGACGGTGATGGACTGCTTCGTGATCATGCGGCTGTCATCCGCTGCCAGGAAGAGCACGGTCCGTGCAATCTCCTCGCCCAGGAGGACGCGACGGATCAATTGCCGCTGCACCGTCTGGTCGACTGCCTCCTGCGTCTTGAACCACAGCTCGCGCTGCCGCTCGGTCATGACGGCGCCGGGTTCGACTGCATTGACGCGGATGTTGTCGGGTCCGAACGACCGCGCCAACGCACGCGTCAGCGCCACCACAGCCCCTTTGGCGGTGGCGTAGGCCACCATCTGGTCCGCTCCGAAACGCCAGGCAATGGAGGAGAAGTTTATGATCGAGCCGAAGCCGAGTTCCTGCATATGCGGATGCACAGCTTGAGCGGCGAAGAAGTGATGCCGGAGATTGATGTCGAAGCTGCGGTCCCAATATTCGGCCGTCACTGCGTCGATGGGATGGCGCTGATCATTGGCAGCGTTATTCACCAGGACGGCGACCGGACCAAGCCGCGCGCGCACGCCTTCTACCGACGCCTTTAACGCATCGACGTCGGTCACGTCGCAATGGAGATATAAGGGAGCCCGCCCGGCGGCACCGCCGAGCTCGCGCAGCAACGCCTCCGCTGGTTCGTCCTGCACATCGAGAAAGGCTACCCGGGCGCCATTCGAGGCGAAGGCGCGGACCATATCGGCGCCGATGCCGGAGGCGCCGCCGGAGATCAGCACGACCCGATCGGCCAAGCTCGGATAGGTTGCGAATTGTACGGACATCAAATTACAGAAGCGCCTTGGTTGTTGGATCGAACAGGCAGGCGCGCGACATATCGATGCCCAGCGTTATCGTCTCGCCCATGACGGGAGCGTCGTCCGGCTCGAAGCGGCCGGTGATCTCCAGGTCACCCAGCCTGAGCACGGCAAGCGTCTCGGCCCCGGTCGGCTCGACCAGCTCGACGGGCGCCTGCATGGACGCCACAGCAGGTTTGCGCGACTTCAGGTCGGTCGTGAAACGGTAGATGTGTTCCGGCCGGATACCGAGCACGACGTCCTTTGGCGCACCGGCGGGCATCGGCGCAGCAAGGGCAAGGCTGGCGTCGCTGCCGTCAGCGGCGCGTACCGAGATGCTGGTCGAGCCGGTAAGCCGCGCCGGGATGAAATTCATCGCCGGCGATCCCATGAAACCGGCAACGAACATGTTTGTCGGCCGGTCGTAGATCCGCTTCGGCGTGTCGAACTGCTGTACCGAGCCCTGGTTCATCACCGCAATGCGGGATGCAAGCGTCATCGCCTCGACCTGATCGTGGGTGACATACACCGTGGTCTTGCCGACGCGATGGTGGAGCTTCTTGATTTCGGTACGCATGTCGACGCGCAGCTTGGCGTCGAGATTGGACAGGGGCTCGTCGAACAAAAACAGCTTCGGGTCGCGGACGAGGGCACGCCCCATCGCAACGCGCTGCCGCTGGCCGCCCGAGAGCTGGCCAGGCTTGCGTTTAAGCAGCTGTTCGATCTGCAGGAGTGCGGCAACGCGCTGGACAGCTTCCGCTTGCACCGCTTTGGGCACGCCGCGGCTTTCCATGCCGAAGGTGATGTTCTGGCGCACCGTCATCGTGGGATAGAGGGCGTATGACTGGAACACCATCGCAATGTCGCGGTCCTTGGGTTGCACCGAGTTCACCAGCCGGTCGCCGATCCAAATCTCTCCCGACGTGACGGTTTCCAGGCCGGCAATCATGGCGAGCAAGGTTGACTTGCCGCAACCCGACGGACCGACAAGCGCGACGAATTCTCCGGTCTTAGCCTCGAGATTGATGCCGGAAAGAATCTCGAGCGAGCCGTAGCTCTTGTGAAGGTTGCGGATCATCAACGCGGACATGGGCGACGCCTCATTTGATGGCGCCCTGCGTGAGGCCGCGCACGAAGTATTTGCCACCGAACAGATAGATCAGCAGCGGTGGCAACGCGCCGATCAGCACGGCTGCGCTCATCACATCGTAAGCACGTGCGGTCGTGCCGCCGGCCGTGAGCGCGACCAACGCCGCCGTAATCGGCTGCTGCTGGCCCGACGTGAAGACGACGCCGAACAGATACTCGTTCCAGATGCCGGTGAACTGCCAGATGACGGTGACAATCAGAATGGGCGGCGACAGGGGCAGGATGATCTTGCGGAAGATTCGCCAGAAGCCGGCGCCGTCAATGCGCGCCGCCTTGATAAGGTCGTCCGGTATGCTGACGTAGAAATTGCGGCAGAACAGGGTGGTGAACGAGATGCCCTGGACGACGTGGATCAACACCAGCCCATATGTGGAATTGGTCAGGCCGAGCTTGCCGAGCAGGAACGCCCACGGCATCAGCGAAATCTGGCCGGGCATGAATACGCCGAGCAGCATCAGATTGAAGGTCAGTTCGGAACCCCTGAAGCGCCATTTGGAGAGGATGTAGCCGTTCATGGCGCCGAGAATGGTCGAGATGATTGTGGCGGGGATCGTCATCGCCAGCGAGTTGAAGAAATTGCGCTTCATGCCCTCGCAGGTACCGCTGACACAGTAGGATCCCCAGGCCTGCGCCCACGCATCGAACCGGAAGCTGCGAGGTACGGAGATGAGGCCGTTGCGGGCAATCTCCGACTGCTCGCGCAATGAGTTGAAGATCACCACCAGCAACGGCACGAGATAGACCATCGCGAAAAGCGCCAGCACGGCATAGACAAGGAAGCGGCTCCAGAAATGCCGGCGCGTGGCTGCGGCAGCTTCCGGATCAAAGCCGGTCGGATTGGGGCGGGCCGGGTCAAAGCTGGCATTGGGGGCAATTTCAGCCATTGCGGCCCTCCGCCCGCCGGCGCCAGACGATCCACAACGAGTACGGCACCAGCACCACCGCGACTGCCGCGAGCATCATCATCGCCGCGGCGGCACCCTCGCCGATTTGCCCGCGCTGGAACATCAGGTCGTAGACATAGATGGCGGGGAAGGTGGTGGACACGCCTGGCCCACCCCGCGTCAACGCCGCCACCAGGTCGAAGGTCTTGATGGCGAATTGTATCTGAATGACCGCCACCGCCAGGAATATCGGGGCGATGGTGGGCAGGATGACCCTGCGATAGGTCCGGAAAACCGACGCGCCGTCGATTTGCGCGGCTTTGACGAGATCCGGATCGACCGACCGCAGACCGGCCAGGAAAAGTGCCATCGCGAAGCCGGACGACTGCCAGATACCGGTTATGATCACCGCATAGACCGCCGTGTTGCGGTTGGCCGTCAGGGCGAAGCTGAAGTCGGTCCAGCCAAGCCCGCGAACGAAGGCCTGGATACCGTCGACAGGGTTATAGAGCCAGCTCCACACCGTACCGGTGACGATGAAGGACACCGCCAACGGATAGAGGAAGATAGTGCGCCAAACCGCCTCGCCGCGGACGCGCTGGTCGATCGCGATCGCGAGCAGCAGGCCAACCGCCATCGAGCCAACGATATAGAAGCCGCTGAACAGGAAGAGATTCGTATAGGCGATGTTCCAGCGCCGGTTTGCCCAGAGCGAAGCGTAATTGTCGAGGCCGACGAACCCATAGGTCGGCAACAGCGACGAATTGGACAGCGAGATGTAGAGCGTCCAGAGCGTGAAGACGAAAACATAGACGAAGCTCGCCGCTATCGACGGCGCCAGCACCAGAATGGGCACCATCGTGCCGAGGCGCTCGCGCCACGGCCGGGTCGTGGCGGCTGCTCCTGGCACAATCAGGTCATGGGTGGACATCGGGCTGCTCCGGCGAGGTCTGGCCGGGCGCTTCGCCCCCGGCCATCATCGGCAGCTTCACTTCTGCGCTTCTGCCGCATCCGCCATGGCATTGGCCGCGTCCTGCGCACTCATATCCGGCGTCGACACAAACTCGGTGATGGTATCCATCATTGCGCCGCGGACTTTTTGCGGAACCGTCATGTTGTGCGCCATCGAACGGACGAGCGTGCCGGCGGCGATCGAGGCTTGCAGATCCTTTTGCGAGAGTTGCTGGCAGTGATTGAAGCCGTTCGAAAGATCGACGTCGAGGCGGGCCGGGATGGAGCCTTTGGTCTGATTGAAAATGGTCTGGAACTCGGGTGACAGGATGATGCTGGCAAGCAGCTTCTGTCCCTCGATGTAGTCCGGGTCCTTCTGCTTGAAGAACACGACCGAGTCTGAATTCAGGATGAAGCCGGGCTTGCCCCAATCGGTCGGCGCCTGGGCACAGACATAGTCGGCGCCCTCCTTGAAGCCGCCAGCCGTCAGCAGGCCGATCGTCCAGTCGCCCATGATGTGGAAGGCGGCCTCGCCGCGGCCGACCAGATGCGACATGGTATCCCAGTCGCGTCCGTTCATGCCGGGATCCATGTACTTCGAGGTCATGGTGCGGAACTGCTCGAAGGCCTTGACCATGCCGTCGCTGCGCATCGCCTCGACGTCGCCCTCGACGAAAGCCTTCTTGTACAGATCGAGGTTCTGACCGTACACGACAACTTCGAAAACGGTCGAGTCGGTCCAGTCGGCGGTCGAGTGCGAAATGCAGATCTTGCCGCTGGCCACGATCTTGTCGCAGGCGGCGTTGAATTCCGCCCATGTCTTCGGCATCTCGGTGACGCCCGCATCCTTCATGACCTTTGGCGATGCCCACAGCCAGTTGATGCGGTGGATGTTCATCGGCGCCGCCACCCAATTCCCCGTCGGCTTCATCACCGGCAGCAATTCGGGAGCGACGACCTTCTCCCAATTTTCCGCCTTCGCCAGGTCGTCGAGATTAGCTGTCATGCCCGTCTCGTTCCATTCGGCGATCTCGGGGCCTTTGAGCTGTACAGCGGGAGGTGCGTTGCCGGCGATCACATCGGCACGCAGTTTGGCCAATGTGTTGGCTGTATGGCCGGCGATGGAGGTCTGCTGCCAGGTGCCACCCTTGGCGGTAAACATCTCGCCGAGCTTGGCGATAGCCTGGGCGTCCGATCCGGTCGCCCATTGGTGCAAGAGGTTGGTCTTGGGCTCCGCGAGTGCTGCTCCGGTAAGCAAGGTGAAGGCGGTAGCGGCCGCAAAGGCCGTCCTCAGATATTTCATCGTTTCACTCCCATATGTGATGCACGGTTCGTATCGACCGCTTGTGGCCCGCGATTTGAGGTCGTGGCCGGTGAGATGCAGTAATCTCCGTTCTTTCCAAGATGACATATTTGGGCTATCAGTCAACGTCCTTTGTGCTCATCATGAACAAACCTTCGCTTAGAAATTGGCTGATCGACAGGCCGTCCGCGTCGCCGGAGAGCCTGATCGTCCGATGCCTGCGTGAGCGCGGCGTCCTTTCTGCGTCGCAAATTACCCGCATTACCGGTTTGGCGCGGTCGACGGTTTCAACCGCGCTCAATGGCTTGAGAAAATCGGGGATGGTGATCGAATCCTCGGCCCATCATGACGCGGCCAGGGGTATCGGCAGGCCTGCCACGGCATTGACGCTTAATCCCGCTGCGGGCACCTGCGTCGGCATCCATCTGGGCCTCGACGAAATGCGATGCGTCGTCGCCGACGTCTCGCATTCTTTCATTGTCGAACAAACTATCCCCATGGGCCTGGACTACCAGCCGCAGCAGGCGGCGCAGCTCGCCAAGTCAGTAATTGCCCGATGCTATGAAGAGAACGGTCTGCCGATGGCGGGGCTCCTGGGGGTTGGGGTCTCCGTCTCGGGCCCAGTCAGCCGCGAAGGAGTGGTGCTGCGCGCGAGTATCGTTCCGACCTGGGCCGGGGTCAACATCCGCGATGTGTTTGGGCCGACCCTCGAACAGCCGATCTTCGCCGATAATGAGAGCAACTGCTCGGCCATTGCGGAGTTGATGTGGGGTGCGGCCGTCGGCCAAGACGACTTCGTGCTCTTCAAGGTCGATCTGGGCGTCGGCGGGGCCATTGTCCAGCATGGCCGGCTGGTGAGCGGCATCGCCGGCGGCGCCGGCGAATTCGGGCATATCAGCATCGATCCCAGCGGTGACCTTTGCCGGTGCGGCAATCGCGGATGCCTGGAGCTCTATGCCAGCTTTGCCCGGCCGCTCGAGCAGATTTCGCGCATCGTGCGGCGGCCGGTCACGATGGACGACGTGATCATGATGGCCGAGCAGGGCGACGTAAGGGCGCTGCGGATGATCGAGGACACCGCCGAGTTCGCCGGACGTGGGCTCGGCTTGATCGGTTCGGTGCTCAATCCGCCGCTCATTATCATCGGCGGCCGCATGGCCTTGGCGGGCGACATTCTCCTGGCGCCACTGATCGCGTCATATGAACGCCACACGCTCATCAAGTCCCGCGATGTGGCGCCCGCGCTGCGCACGCGGATAATCGTTGGCAAGCACACGGAGAACGATGCATTGCTCGGCGCGGTCGGCCTCGTGCTGCGCCACAACAGCCGACTGCGATGATATGGCTACGTTCCAGGTAAACCTTGCCGTACGAAGGCAGAGGTCATGGGTTCGAATCCCTTCGGGTGCACCAAACACCGCCATTTGCCGCCGCCTACGGCGCACGCGCCGGCCAGAGCACGCCAGCCTAGCAGGGGCGGCGACTGATTGAGTTCGAATCCTTTGAGGCGATGACGGCTCGGCCCTCATTTTGCGACATTTGGGGTCTGGTCGCACGTAAGCGGACATCACACTTCGGCGCCCACGACGCCCCAGCGATCGGCCCAGGATTCCAACGTACCCGCCCAAGGACTATCAGTCTGCATTGATTGGGTCTGCACCTTGTGGCCGTTGCGAGAGTTCAGCGATCAGATGGTCGGCAACGACCCTAACGGAGGGGAGCTGCCCGCGACGATGCGGCATCAGCAGAGTCGTCGCCACGCCACGCGCTGTCCAGTCCGGTAAGATGCGGACAAGCGCGCCGGACTCGATCAGCGGCGCACAGAAGCTGCCCGCCAGGCAAGCCACGCCGAGCCCGGCCCTCGCGGCTTCCCGCAAGGAGACGGTTTCGTTGGCGATATAGCGCGGAGATGGCGTGACCTCCGCAACGACGCCTTGCCCATCGTGAAGCGTCCAGACCCTCTCCGACGACGATGCCATAATCCCATCGAGCCCGTTCGCTTCCTCGGGTCGAGAAGGCATGCCGTTCTTCCGAATATAGTCGAGCGAGGCGACGAGCCAGGCGGGGTCGTAATCGATGCGACGTTGCACGAGTTCGGTATCCGGCAACGGGGCGAAGTGGTTGCGGATGGCGATGTCGAAACCTTCCTGCACGATGTCCACGAACCTGTCGGAGACGTCGAGCATGATGCGGACCTTCGGATAGCTCGCTGCGAGACGCGGGAGGATCGGCGCTAGACGGAACTGGGCGATCGGCAGCGATGCCGTGATCCGCACCGTTCCGCTCGGTTCCGCAAGGCGACCCTTGATCACATGCTCGGCCGCCTCCGCTTCGATCAGCATGGCGGCGGCATGACGATGAAAATCTCGGCCGATCTCGGTCACGGTGAAGCTGCGCGAGGTCCGCTGGACCAGACGCACGCCAATCGCCTTTTCCAGCTCGGAGAGCCGCTTGCTGAGAGTGGACTTGGGGATGCCCAGGGCACGCCCCGCCGCAGCGAAGCCGCCATGATCAACTACTTGAACGAAAACGAGGAGGTCGTTGAGATTCAGCATCCGGAGCTCTCATCGTTCCTAAATGTGGACGATAGGTCTACAGATAACCCACTACTGCTTCTGCGTCCAATATTGCATCTCTTTGTAGCCGCCGCCGTGGGGCGGGGCTGCAATTCGGAACGTAGAAGGACGCACGTACATGGCCAATATCTCGATCCTCGGCCTCGGGGCTATGGGGCAGGCGCTGACCGCCCGATTTCTTTCGCAGGGCCACACGGTCACGGTCTGGAACCGCACGCCCGGCAAGGCCGCATCACTGCTTGCCAAAGGCGCGCGCGAGGTGAAGTCCGCCGCCGACGCGACCGCCGCAAGCGACGTCACCGTGATGTGCGTGCTGGACTATGCCGCGTCGGATTCGGTGATCGATGATGCGGCATCGGCGCTCTCCGGGCGTTCGCTGGTCAATCTGACCAACGGCACGCCGGCACAGGCGCGCGCCACGGCCGAGCGGATTGCCAAGCTGGGCGCCGCCTATCTCGACGGCGGCATCATGGCGACGCCTCCGATGATCGGCGGCGAACATGCGCTTATCCTCTACAGCGGCTCCAAAGCGGCCTTCGATGCGTACGCCCGAACGCTCGAGGCGCTTGGCGCCGCGAACTATCTCGGCGGGGATGCCGGGCTGGCATCGCTGCACGACTTGGCCCTTCTTAGCGGCATGTATGGCCTTTTCGCCGGCTTCTTCCACGCTACCGCGCTCGTAGATTCCGAAGGCATTGGCGCGGGCGCTTTCCTCAAGCTCCTTGGCCCATGGATGACCGCGATGATGGGCGAGCTGCCGGGATATGCGGAGAAGATCGACAGCGGCAGGCATGGCGTGAATGTGGTGTCGAACCTCGGGATGCAGGCCGCCTCACTGGACAACATCCTCACAGCTACCCGGGAGCAGGGCGTCGCCACCGATCTGCTCGACCCCATGCTGGACCTGTTCCGCAAACGGGTGGGAGGCGGATTCGGAGATGAGGATATTTCAGGTGTTTTCGAGCTGATCCGGCGAAAGAGCGGGAAAGGCGGGTGAAGCCGTCGTGGATGGCGCCATATCCCTCGCCGCTGCCGACATTCTCGGCCTCCCGGGGAGGCGGTGCACCAGCGTCCAAAATGAACCCAGCTTCGGGGTTCGCTGCCCGCCGGCAAGCGGTTCGTCATCCTCTCCTCGCGCGGCGATGCGGGATACACTCCCGGCGGTCGGCTGGAATTCGAGTTTTGCACGGGATGATGGCTGGAACACTCGGTCAGGCTCCGCTTGATCCGGACGACTTCCCTGCGTCCTCAATGACGTCGTAGTGGCATACACGCGGATCGAAGGAGAGCAGCTCGGCGACAGCGCCCGGTTCGACGACCGCCTTTTCGACATCTGACCCGGCAAATCTGCCGATGGCCTCCATCGATTGCCACCGGGTCTGCACCTGAAATTCGATTTCGGCATCAACTTTGCGCACGCTCAACTGCGCTCCGAGAAATCCGGCCGTCTGGAGCAATGCCGGAAGGACACTGGTTCTGAAGTGGTTGGGATAACCGTGCGGATTGGACGCCGCGGCGCGAGCGCGCCATTGACGAATAACCATCTTGCTCTCCTCGATGCGTTGCCGCCAAGCAGCGGCATGTGGACCTCAAATATCTAATGCACAACTCTGGCCGCGCTGAGCCAGGCTGGGCAACCACGTCGGCGACGTCAGCCAGCGTATCGTCGTCGACGCGGGGCAACTACAACTCGATTCGCTGTCGGCCCAAGGCGTCGCGGAACTCGATCGGGCCGGGGCGCGCGCTGCTGAGCAGTTCTGGTTTCGTAGACGCGTCTAAGCATCGGCACAGCCTACATATTGACTTGTATGATGCAACCCATATGGCCCGTCGCAGGCTGTGCCGCCTCGCGTTTGCGCATCTGGTAGGGGAGCCGCGACGGCGGCTCCCCAATTCCTCATACCCCGACGTGCACCGGCGCAGGGGCCGGCGTTCTGTCCCGCGAAAGAAGGAGCAGCGCAAGCGTTGCACCGGTGGCGGCGATGATCACACAGGCCCGAAAGCCCGCCGCATACCCTGCGGTCAGTGCTGCGGGGGTATCCGACGTCCCCGTCATCGAGACAGCGACGGTGGCGGTGATAGCTACCCCCAGAGCAGCGCCAATCTGGAACATCGCGCTGTTTATCCCGGACGCGAGGCCTGCGTCGGCTTCCTTGACCTTCGAGAGAGCTGCAACGGAACCGGCAACGGCAGCCATTCCGATACCAGGCCCGAAGGCGATCAAGCCCGGAAGCAGATGCGCGAGGTAGGTGCCTTCGGGAACAATGAAGGTGAAGAGTGCGCACCCAGCGCCCATCAAGAGCATGGCGATCACGGCAATCGCACGCGCCCCGGCCCGGCCGATCCATTTACCCGTCAGTGTTGAGGAGACGATCGACAGGATTGCATAGATCATCGTGCCAAGGCCAACGACAAGCGGCGAGTAACCCAGGACCTTCTGGGCATAAAGCGACACCAAAAGTGCCATGCCGAATACGAGCGCCCCGGCGAAGAGCATGGTCAGGTTCCCGCCGACAAATGAGCGAGACCGAAAGATGGCAAGGGGAACAAGCGGGTTATTCACCCGCCTTTCGATCAACACGAATGCGCCGAGCAGTCCGAGCGTTGCACCCAACAGGCCCAGGGTTTGCGGATGGGCCCAGCCAACGCTGGGAACCTCGGTGATCGCCAGTACGAATGCCACGAGCGCCGCGGTAATCGTCACGGCGCCGCCGAGATCGAAGCCACCGCGGCTGCCGATAGCACGGCTCTCGCGCAGCGTGAACGGGCTGAGCCCCAGGATCATGGCGCAGATGGGGACATTAATGAAGAACACCCAGCGCCAACCGAGCCAATCGGCAAGCGGTCCACCCACCAGCAGCGCGGCGGTGGCCCCGCCGGCTCCCATCGCGGACCATAGCCCCAGGGCTCGATTCCGTTCATTTCCCTCGAAGGTGGTCATGAGGATCGATAGGGCGCTGGGGGTCAATACGGCAGCGGCAATTCCTTGAACAACCCGGGCACCGATGAGAAATCCTGGATTGCCGGAAAGCCCGCACGCCAGCGAGGCGACAAGGAAAGCAGCTGTGCTCGCCATAAACAGGCGCCGCCGACCCAACAGATCCGATACTCGACCCCCGAGAAGAAGAAGCCCGCCCAGAGCCAGCATGTAGGCGCTCATCACCCACTGCACCGCGGATGGGGTGAAACCGAGTTGTGCCTCGATCGAGGGTAAGGCGAGGAGGACGATCTGTCCGTCAAGGCAAACCATAAAGAAGGCTACGCAAAGTACCGCCAATGCAATCCAGCGTCGTGGATCGGGTGCGGCGGAAAAATTCTTGGATGGGATATCCATGGGAAAGTCCTTTTGCTTGCCTGCGGCGCGATAACGCCACGAGGGAGGCGCAAGGTGATTGACTTACCGCCGGTTTGGCAAGTACCTACTATTTTGTAGGTACCCTATCGGAGCGATGTGATGGCAACGAACTTACCTGAAGCCTGCGGCCTGGGGCCGGCATTCCTTGTGATCAGCGGCAAGTGGAAAGGCACGATCCTCTGGCTTTGCCGGAAGCAGCCGCGGCGGTTTGGCGAGTTGCGTCGCCTTATTCCCGACATGAGCGAGAAGATGCTCATCCAGCATTTGCGAGAGATGGTGGCGGACGGACTCCTTGACCGACACGATTTTGGGGAGGTTCCGCCTCGCGTCGCATACTCGTTGACTGACCTAGGTCTGGAGCTGGACGACGCTCTTGCTCCGCTTGCGCACTGGGGTCTCAAGCATTCGGATCGACTGACACGGGATCGACCAATGTCGCTGGTCAAGGCGTAGCGCCTTAGGTGCGGCGGTGTGCTGTGCGCGAGTATCGTTCCGACCTTGTTTGGGCCGACCCTCGAACAGCCGATCTTCGCCGAAAATGAGAGCAACTGCTCGGCCATTGCGGAGTTGATGTGGGGTGCGGCCGTCGGCCAAGACGACTTCGTGCTCCTCAAGGTCGATCTGGGCGTCGGCGGGCCATTGTCCAGCACGGCCGGCTTCGATGATCCGGCTTCGCTTCAGCGGTGCTCTGAGGCTCGTTGTTCCGCACCATTGCGGGTCCGTCACCCGATATCCTTACGCAGCGGCGCGCAGCTCTCGCCAACGATCAGTGCCGGCTGAAAAACGATGTTGCGCACGGGCTCCGACACTCTTTCCTCGATGCGGTCGACGAGCAGGCGCAGCGCTTCGTTGGTCATGTCGGCAATGGGATGTTCCGTTCTCGTCAGTCGCGGCTTCAGGCCTCCGGCGCCTGCGACGGTGTCGGTAGAGGCGACCGAGACGTCTTGCGGACAGCGCAAGCCGAGATCGGCAATGGCGCGCATCACGCCGATCGCCATGACGCCGTTCGCGACATAGATCGCCGTGGGACGGTCGGGCGAACCCATCATGTCGCGGGCCACCGAATAGGCGGCCTCCTCGCGAAATTCGCCGGACCTGACATGGCCAGGCTGCGGAGTTAATCCCCGCGCGGCCATCGCGTCGATCATGCCGTCAAGCCTGCCCTTGCTGGTCGACAGTTGCATCGGCCCGGTGACCGAACCTATGCGGCGATGCCCCAGATCGAGCAGGTAGTCGACCGCCTGCCTGCCGGCTGCCCGATTGTCTATGCTCACCGTATCGGCGCTGTTGCCTTCGATCGGTCGACCTAGAAGAACGGTCGCGATGCCTTCGAACTCATGCGGCTGATATTGATTTGCGGCGCCCACCGGAACCAGAACCATTCCGTCGCAACCGAGGGTGCGAATCCGCGACAGGATGCGCCGTTCGGTGTCGGGCTTTTCATCGCTGTTGAAGAGAACGAGTGAATAACCCCATGCCGCGACCGCTGCCTCGGCCGACCAGACGATGCGTGCGTAAAACGGGTTCGAGAGATCGGCCACCGCAAGGGCGATCAGCTGGCTGCGGTTGCGACGCAGATTGCGGGCGGCCAGCGACGGTTCATAGCGCAGCTCGCGAATGGCGGTGACGACGCGAGCCCTCAGCTCGGGACTGACAAAGGCCGTATCGTTCATGACGGCCGAAACCGTCGCAGTCGATACGCCTGCCGTTCTGGCGACGTCTTTGATGGTGGCCATTTTGCCCCGATAGCTAATCGTTTCGCTGAACTTTGGTTCAGATTTATCCCTGTGTCCAGCGGATTCATGCTTGCATTGGACTGCGTTTTGCAGGACGTTAGCGAAACGGTTTGCTATCAAGGGGCTCTGACGGCAGACTAGGCGAAGGGAGGAACACCATGAAAAATCTAGCTTGCATTATTGCCGCAGGAGCGCTCTCGCTGGCGACGGCCAGCGCTGCCGCGCAGGACAAGCCGCTTCTTGGCGTTGTGTCGATAAGCGCCACCGAGGCCAACAATGTCCGCTACATCCAGGGCGCGACGAAGGCCGCCGACGAGCTTGGCTGGAAGACCAACGTCGTGGATGCCGCCGGCAGCGCCGACCAGGCGAACGCGGCGATCCAGAATTTCGCGCAGCTCAAGGCGGATGCGATCATCGACATGGTGTTTCCCTATTCGTCGATCGGCGCCGGTCTGGCCGCCGCAGGCGACGCTGGAATACCTGTGGTGACCTGGGGCGGCGGGCTCGGCTCGACCGTTGCCGCAACCAACGGCTCGGGCGGCCCGATGGCGATTCCGGTCGTGGATCTGATGGTCAAGAAGATGGACGGCAAGGGCTCGATACTGGCGCTCACCTACCGGACCGGCGAAGTCTGCCGGAACCGCGAAGTCGTCATGGACGAGATCGTCGCCAAACACCCCGAGATCACCGTCACCAAGAACGAGGTGCGTATTCCCGGCTATTTCGAGGACGGCGCCCAGTACGCCAATGCGTGGCTGGCGTCGCATCCGGCCGGCAAGGAAAACCTGGCGATCTGGGGATGCTGGGACGACCCGGCGATTGGCGCTATCGGCTCGTTGCGCGCCCAGGGGCGCGACGACGTTCTCGTCTACGGCATCAACGGCAATGCCCAGGCGCTGGAGAACATCAAGAATGGCTTCATGACCGCCACGGCCTGGCAGGACAGCTTCACCGAGGGCTACAACATGGTCAAGATGTTGAAGGACATCAAGGACGCAGGCGGCGCATGGCAAGCCAAGGCAGCCGAGGTTCCGGCGGTGCTGGTGACCAAGGAAACCGTCGACGCCTTCCTCAAGGACCATCCGGAAGCCATAAAGTAGGACTTGGTTTGGCGGCGGCGTTCACAAGAGGTGCGCCGCAGCCGGGCGGCGCTGAAATGACGGTCCCATTGCTGGTCGCACGCGATATCGCAAAGGCCTTCGGCGGCACCCAAGCGCTGAAGGGCGTATCGCTCGATATTGCGCCGGGTGAAATCCATGGCCTTGTCGGCGCCAACGGTGCAGGCAAGTCGACCTTCATCCGCATCCTCGCCGGACTGAACCACCCCGACGCCGGTCGTATCGAGCTCGACGGCCGCCGCCAGGAGATTGGCACGCCGCAGCGGGCGACCGAACTCGGCATGAGCTTCATCCATCAGGAGCTTGCGTTCGTGCCGGGCATGACCGTGCTGCAGAACATCATGCTGGGCGTCCCGAAGAAAACGCGCTTCGGGCTGACCGATTGGCGTGCAATCGCGCGTGACGTTGCGCCGATCGCCGGTCGCGTCGGCATATCGGCGCCGCTCAACGCCAGCGTGAAGGGACTTTCGACGGCCGAGATATGGCTGATCAACATTTGCCGCGCCCTGGTGCGCAAGGCGCGCCTGATCGTCATGGACGAACCGACCGCATCGCTTGCCGCAGGTGAAGCGGAACGGCTGTTTGCGATTGTCCGCGATCTTTCCGCGTCAGGGGTGTCGGTGCTCTACATCTCGCACCGGCTGGACGAGATCCTGAACCTGTGCACGCGCGTGTCGGTCTTCCGCGATGGCCGCTCCGTCGCCGAACTCGCCGGAGACGCGCTCCACCGCCCCGCGCTGGTCGAGGCGATCGTCGGCGGTGCAATTCGCGACACTCAAAGGACGGCCACCGCAAGGGCACGCGGCGGTGTCGTGCTGGAAGCGAAGAACCTGACGCGGGTGCCGAAAGTCCGCGGCGTCAGCCTTGAGCTTCACGCCGGCGAAGTGTTGGGCATCGGCGGCCTTGTCGGCGCCGGACGAACGGAGCTCGCGCGGCTGCTTTTCGGGGCGGACCGGCCGGACAGCGGCGAGATGGCGCTGATGGGCCGGCCCTATACGCCCTCTTCCCCCGCGGCGGCCGTCCAGGTGGGGCTTGGGCTGGTCCCGGAGGAGCGCCGGGCGGAAGCGCTCTTCCTGTCCAAGAGTATCGCCTTCAATCTGAGCATCGCCAATCTCGACAGGGTCGCTTTCGGTCGCTACCTGCCGCTGATGAACCGCCGCGCCCGCACGTCTATGGCCGGCGAGATGATCCGCGCCCTGTCGATAAAGGCGCGGAACGCGAGCACGCCGGTCGGCCGTCTCAGCGGCGGCAATCAGCAGAAGGTGGCGATCGGCCGCTGGCTCCAACGCATACCGAAGGTGCTGATCCTCGACGAGCCGACGCGAGGCGTCGATATCGGAGCGCGCACCGAGATCCACCGACTGATCCGCCAGCAAGCCGAGGCAGGAATGGCGGTTCTGGTGATTTCGTCGGAACCGGACGAGTTGCCTGAGCTGTGCGATCGCGTTCTGGTGATGGCGGAAGGCCGCATCGTTCGCGAGCTGACCGGCCTAGCCATGTCGCGGAAGGCAATCGTCGAGGCAAGCTATGTCGAACCCTAAGCACTGATGGAGGACCATCCCTGATGAGCGATGTTGCGATAAGCGCCCGGCGTCTGTCGCCCGGAACCAAGGCGGCGCTCGGTATCTTTGCCCGCTATGGGACGATCATTGGGCTTCTGGCGATGATCGTCACGTTTTCGATCCTGTCGCCCGCCGCCTTTCCAACCGTGGGCAATTTCACCAATGTGCTGAACCAGGCTTCGCTGGCCATGATCATTGCCGGCGGGCTGACACTGGCCGTTGTCGTTGGCGAACTCGATCTCTCCATAGGCTTTGCCGCCAGCCTGCACGGCATTCTGATCACCGGCTTCGTCGTCCACGACAAGCTGCCAATCCCGCTTGCGGTGGTCATCGTCATCGCGCTGGGCGCGGTGATCGGTCTGGTCAACGGCTTCATCGTCACCAAGATCAAGGTCAATTCCGTCATTGCGACGCTGGGCGTCGGAACGATCCTTACAGGCCTGGCCTTCGCCTATTCCGCCGGCGTTCCCATTGTGGCGGGCGTGCCGGAGGCATTTCTCCAGCTTTCCCTTGGCCGCTGGCTGTTCGGCATTCCCAACAACATCATCGTCATGATCCTCGTTCTCGGCGGGCTTTGGGTGCTGGTCGAGCGAACGCCGCTCGGCCAGGAGATCCAGGCCGTGGGCGGCAATGCGGTGGCTGCCCGCCTTGCCGGCGTGAATGTCGATCGTATCAAGATCCTCGGTTTCGTCATTTCGGGAATGTGCGCGGCGCTGACCGGAATACTGCTTGCCTCGCGTCTCGGCAGCGGCACGGCCAGCGCCGCGGACTCCTACTTGCTCACCGCATTCGCGGCTGTGTTCCTTGGTTCGGCGACGCTGCGTGACGGGGAATTCCATGTGCTCGGCACATTGGTCGGCGCTCTCATCATCGCCTTCGGCTTCAACGGCCTCAACATTTTCGGCGCCCCGACCTTCTCGCAATATGTGTTGCAGGGCGCCATCCTGATCATTGCCGTGGGCATGGCGAGCCTGGGCCGCTCGCTGGCGGAACGCTGAAGGAGAAAGCATGACAAGCGAAAACACGCATTGGGAGGTTTACGTCGTCGAATTCGCCCGATCGAAGCAGCAGCCCTGGGTGGATCTCGTCGCAGGCATGTATGACGATGGCAAGGTCGATCTGCCCTTCTCCTTTGTCCTGCTACGCCATGGCGACCGCAACGTGCTGGTCGACACCGGCTTCATTCAGGAAACGAGCACAGCCTTCTCGCTGAAGTTCGACATTCCCCACTGGATTTCGCCGGTTCGCATGCTGGCCGAGCTTGGCATTGCAGCCGGCGCGATCACCGACATTTTTGTGACCCATGCGCATTTCGATCACATGGGATCGATCGCCGAGTTCCCGAATGCAAATCTCTATATCCAGAAAAGCGAATTGCTGTCCTGGTATGAGGCGATCGCATTGCCGCCGCGGTTCGGTTATCTCACCGCCATCATCGATCCCGACACGTTGCGCGCCGCCCTTGATGCATCGGTCGAACACCGCGTTTCGCTGATCGATGGCGACAAGGACGACGTGCTGCCGGGCATCCATGTACGGCTGGGAAGCGGCCACACGATCGGACAGCAATTCGTCATCGTCCAGTCCGCGCGGGGCAAACTGGTCGTCTCCGGCGACTGTGTCTATTCGAAGCGCCAGATCACCGGACACAAGCACGACGGCGTCTATGCGCCGCTGAACAATGCCGTCGGCAGTGTTTGGGAGCAGCTGAAGACCATCGACCGCATCAACACCGCGATCGGCGGCGATCTTGGGCAACTGATCGTCCTGCACGACATAGAGCGATGGAAGGGTCTGCCGGTCATTGCGGAAGTCGAAGGGTTCCGGATCGTCAGGGCCGGATAGGAAAATCGAAGGCGGCCTTCGCGGCAGCCTCTTCGTACGGAGCTCGACCGGTGACGCAGCTCTCATGGGCCGCTCCGGCCGAAAGGACTGTCAAAGACTTACGAATTGCTGGCCGAAGCGACGGTGCTGAGGTTCGCTAAGCTACACGCACCGTGCGCTGCCTCGGCTTGATCGCGGTGGCGAGCAGCAGGCCGGCGACGATGAAGGCGGCGCCGGCGAGATCGTAGTCGTGCAAGCTTTCGCCAAGGAACAGATAAGCGAGCACGGCGACGAAGGCGGTCTGCAGATAGAGCAGCATGCTGGCGCGCCCGGCGCCAAGCGTCTCGACGCTGCGGTTGTAGAGATAGTACATCAGAGCGCCGCCCGGGCCGGCAACATAGGCGAGGGCCAGAAGGCCGTTCGCATGCAGCGCCGAACGATCCCCGGAAAACAGTTCCCAGAGATAGAGAGGCAGTGCGGCCAGCGCGCCGGCTCCCAGCAGCAGGACCACCATCGGCAGAAGCTCAATGCCGAATTTCGCGCGACGCAGCAGCACGGTGTAGAGGCCCCAGCAAAGCGCGCTGCCGACGATCCACAACTCGCCGGGATTGAACCGTAGCTGCATCAGCGCGGCAAGGTCGCCGCGCGCCACGATCACCACCATCCCAGCCAGAGCGACCAGCGCTCCAAGCGCTTTCCAGACACCGAGGGGCTCGCCAAGCACGAAGCGGGCAAGCACCATGGTCATGATCGGCGACAGCGCCATGATGATGCCGGCGGTTGTCGCGTTGGTGTAGTTGAGGCCCGTGTAGATCATGCCCTGACACAAGGTCAGCCCGATGGCGCCGATGGCCAGCACCTCGATCACCCGGGATTGGATCAGCACGAGCATCGCCCCGTGATGACGATGGACGATAGGCAGCAGGATCGCGCAGGCGAGCGTCAGCCGCCAGAAGCAGAGCGCCCAAGGCGGCATCTCGGGGGCAACCCACTTGGCGGCAATATAGACGCCGGCGGACAGGAGCCAGCAGAGCGTCGCGAGGGAATAGGCGAGCGGAAGTGATGCGCCGGGTGTCGCCTTAGCTACATTTGGCTGTGCTATCGGCAGTGATTGGATATCCGTCTCCTCCCATCGCAGACTTTAGCAGATTTGCAGCGTCTTGCTAAGCAGCAACAACAGCTGGTTCACCGGCTGGTGCAATCGGTGGGTCATTGTGGGTCCCGCCGTTCACGGTCTCGTTCCATTCGAACGCATGTTGGCCCATGAGCAACTCGATACCGAAAAGCGCAAGCCGTATCGATTTCGCGCGATACGAATCTGAGATTCATATTGCGCGACAGATATTCGCGCGGTTGCCACAATCTTCTCGCGCCATATTTCTGCCGAGAGCAGATCTGTCGCGAATTCCTGGCCCTCGGATCCGAGCGCCGCTGTTTTTTTCGAAGCAATTGGAAGAATAAGCCACTGACTTCCGTTTGCACAAAGAGCGCGACACATATCCATGCGGAGGACGTCCGATGCATGCCGGCTTCCGAGGGAGCGTACTCGTAGCGGTGTTGGGCGCCGTCATGGCAAGCTGCGCCGGCATCCCGGCGCAAAAAACCGGGGCAATAACCGGCTATGGCCCCAACCCCACTTTACCGAAACCAAGACCGACGCTGATCCCGACTGTTAACATCGCCGAGGCGAAAGGCTGGCAGAAAGGAGGTATGCCGACCCCGGCGAAGGGGCTGACAGTGAACGCCTTCGCCACCGGCCTCGACCATCCGCGCTGGCTGCATGTGCTTCCGAACGGCGACGTTCTGGTTGCTGAAACCAATGCCCCTGCCAAGCATGACGAAGGCTTCAGTCTTAGAAAGGTCTTCATGGACCTGGCTATGAAGCGGGCTGGCGCCGCGACCAAAAGCGCCAATCGCATCACGCTGCTGCGCGACACCGATGGCGACGGCATTGCGGATGTGGGCACGACGTTCGCGGAAGGCCTCAATTCGCCCTTCGGCATGACGCTGTCCAAAGGCAAGCTCTTTGTCGCGAACACCGACGCGCTCGTCGCTTTCCTCTACTCCAATGGCCAGACCCGAGTCAGCACGTCGCCGGAAAAGATCATCGACTTGCCGGCCGGGGACCTCAACCATCATTGGACCAAGGACGTGATCGCAAGTCCGGATGGACGCAAGCTCTATGTCACCGTTGGTTCCAACAGCAACGTTGGAGAAAACGGCATAGCCGCGGAGAAGAACCGCGCCACTGTCCTTGAAGTGGATCGGTCGACCCGCCGCACGCGGGTCTTCGCCTCGGGCCTGCGCAACCCGAACGGGCTCTCCTGGAATCCTGAAACTGGCGAGCTTTGGGTCGCCGTGAACGAGCGTGACGAGATCGGCGACGATCTCGTGCCGGATTACATGACCTCGGTTCGTGACGGCGCTTTCTACGGCTGGCCATACAGCTACTACGGACAGAACGTCGACGAACGCGCTAAGCCGCAGCGCCCCGATCTCGTGGCGACGGCGGTCAAGCCCGATTACGCCCTGGGCTCTCATACCGCCTCGCTGGGACTGACCTTCTCCAAAGGCGCCCGGCTCGGTCCGACCTACGGCAACGGCGCCTTCGTCGGCCAGCACGGCTCGTGGAATAGAAGCGTGCACAGCGGCTACAAGGTGATCTTCGTGCCGTTCCATGGCGGCAAACCGAGCGGTCCTCCGAAAGATGTGCTCACTGGCTTCATCGGGCGTAATGGCGAGGCGATGGGCCGTCCGGTCGGCGTTGCTATCGATCAGACTGGCGCACTGCTCGTCGCCGACGACGTCGGTAACGTCATCTGGCGGGTCCGCCGGGCGAATGGCCGTTGAGCGCAGGTGCCTTTCTGATTCCGACCTCACCAGCCTTCGGCTACAGCGCCACGCCCGATATGGCTGCATTCGGCTACGATCTCGATGCATATGGCAGGCTGAGCGACCCGAGACATAGGTGACATTTTGTACCGGATACATGGGTAACACTTTTGGCTTTTGGCCGGAGGCATTTGGCTCGTCAGCTTCATGCACTATGATCTGGGATATCTCGACCTGGAACAGAGGACGTTGCAGACCATCGGCAATCCGTTCGGCACGAGATTGTCACCCATGTCTTAGGTACAAACTGTTACCCATGTCTCCGGGCTGGACAAATATCTGAATTTGGTAGCGGGAGACCGCTACATCGCAATACCCACTATCGAAGACGCGTCTTCCATTTTCGCCGGCATGCGGCGTAGCTGCAAACTACGAATCTGGGGTCAGGAGTTCGAATCTCTCCGGGCGCGCCAACATTTCAATGACTTAGAAGGACATCGCAGACTAGAGAGAGAAATTAGTCTGCGATTTAGTCTGCGGAGTTCATCGTCTTTCTCTGGTCTCGACATGTGAACGACGGAGAGTTCCTAGCCAAGGGTCCAGTCGCTAGGCTGATGCGCTCACCTCTCGACGTGAACGGTGCGCTGAGGCTTCTAACCAGGATTACACCTGCCGTAGCAGTAGGGAAGCTGAACGTCCGAAGTTGGCGCAATCGCGCAGTTCCCGAAACGAAAAGTCTGACCCGCAGACGACGAACGTCTGCCGCGACGTCAACGTCGGCTTTGCGGGGGCCTCGCCCTACGCCGGAATCCGTTTCGGCAACAAGGCACGAGCCCGGGATCCCAAACAACAACTGCAGAGGAGAGCGCTTTGATCCGGCGTTGCGTACAGGATCGAATGACGCAACGGGTCGACTGCCGCACACTTGTGCCAGGAAGCGGATCGCCAGATTTGGCTCGAGAGCAGGCATTTCGGACTTTTGGGATAAGTCCGGTTCGGGGCATAGTTCATGCCGATGCTCGCGGGGCGCTTGAAGGTCTGGCTCTGACCTTCCGAGCCACGGAGCCGCAACTCCACTTTCGGCTACAGAACTGCTGGCCAACTCCAAGTTCAGATTCTGCCCAAAATGAGCGCCGCCAAGGAGAAGATGACCTTCGCCGATCTGGAGCCGCTGATCTGTGACGCGGACAACGTGGCCGACGTCTTGCTGACCATGCTGGAGGTCTTTTCCACAGTACCTGACGGGAATTTCGTTCTGACCCAAGCGAGGGGGAGCGCCTTTTCTTCATTGCCACCATTGCAGAGCAGATGACGCGGAAGGTTAAGAACGCCTACTACGAAACCCTCGGGGGCGCCGCGTCATGACCGCGCCTTCAGATGACCTCGACGACCTGCAATTCGATACTGGGAACCTGCACCACTTGCTCGAAGTGCTCTATGGCCAGACCATGGAACAGGAGTTCGAGCGCGACGGGAAGAGGGTCGCTTTGGCGGACCAAATAAGCGCGCTGGCCATGATCGCCCGCGACCTCGCCGAACGTCTGAACGAAGCGGCTGGAGCGTATATCGACAACGCGATGGCCGACGCCAAGGCCAGAAAGGCGGCATCATGAGCGCCGTCCCGACCGTCGAACCGTTCTGCGTCTCTGACACGTTCGTCACTGGTGCCGGCCCACTCCAATTTATGGGCGACAATCTCAGGCTGACGCTGCATGTCCTGCAGCGCTCGACTTATGACGGCGGCACAGAAAATGCCGTGGTGTCAAAGATTGTTGGAAGTCGCACCGATATGCTGAAAATCGCCGCCGCCATTCTCAGTGCTTGCAACTCCCGGTCAACGCCAGCGGACAGAGCGGTGGAAAACTTCATGGAGTTCCTTGAAGGGCCCGCTGGGCGCCACTGAACCGGCACCCAGACGGAACTGCTAAGCCCGCCGCCTCACGGTGGCGGGCTTTTTCCTTGCGTGTTCCTGTCGCTTTTGTCACTCCCCGCCTGCAGCAGCGTATTTTTTCGCCACTAAATCTCCGTCCTTAAGCTTCTTAACGGTAGTGGTAACATACCCGCTCTTTAGATCCGGCTTTGATCCATCATAGTGGACAGACCAAAGGTCATATATCCTTTTTCCAGAACGCCAAAATTTGTTGCAGTCCCTGTAGATTTTTGGATCACCCTTTGGCTTATTCTTGGCGCACATCTCATTACCACTTACGCTCCAAGTGCCCTTAAAAGTTGCCGTTACCTTAGGTTTGCCAAAGATTCCTTTGGTTGTGCCGTCAGATGCATAGTAAATGCTAGAGACGTCATAAATACCGGTCTTGCCTGAATATATCGCCTTGACCTCGGCTGCGGTTAATTCGACCGCGTCCTTCGGCAGCTTGCCGGCCCATGCGGACGCACACACAAAACTAGTCAAAGCGCCGCCTAACAGAAAAATTGCAAATGCACGCATAAAGACCTCCCTCTCTTTGCCCAAGCAATGACTAATTTAGCATTTCCTCAGAGGAGAATCGAGGCAGGAAATCGCCGACGTGAGGCACTTGCGCTGGCACACCCCGCTGCGCTGCGGCGCCTGCGGGTCGGGCATGTCGGTCAAGGACAGGATGGGTCGCCTGACGCGCATCATGTGCACGCGCGCCAAGGAATCGCGCTCATGCACCAATGTCAGGCCCTATGCGCTCGATCATATCGAAGCGACGGTCATCGACGGGTTGCGCGCCAGGTTGAACGACAAGGCGCTGATCGACCACTATGTCGCCGCCTACAATGACGAGCATCAAAAGCTCTATTCGGGGCAGGGCGCCTCGCGAAAAGGCCGCCCAGCGGCTCGACGCCGCCAGGCGCGAATACGACCGCGTGCTGAACGCCTATGTCAAAGGCATGATTTCGGAAGCCGAAGCCGAGCAGCGCTTGCCAATGCTACGCGAGGAGCGCCAGCACCTCGAGGGCGAGCTCGCCGTGCTGCCGCAGCCGCCGAAGGTCGTGACGCTGAAGCCGGCGCTTGTCGCCCGCTACATCCGCGATCTGGAAGCGCTCGCCGCCGCGATCGGAGAGAATGGCTTCGTCTCGGAAGAAGCCAAGAAGATCGTCCGCGACGTCGTGTCGACCGTGACAGTCTACCCGCCGAAGGCAGGCGAGCAGCCATCGATCCTGATTGATGGATACCTGTCAAACATGGTCGACCAAGGCCTTGGCCACCTCGTCTCCGTTCGGGGGGAGCGATGGTAGCGGGAGAGCGCTACCGCCTTTCCCCAGACCCTATAATTTACCAGTTCAGGCTTCGTTGCTGCGGTTGAGTAGAGCCGTCTGCTGGGAATCAAATTCGGGGGTCAGCAGTCTAATCTCTTCGGTCGTGCCAGATATCTTAAACGAATCAAAATCCAGCGCTTTGGTCCGGTGTTGAAAGGCAGCTTCGCGCCTGATTTCGGTCATAGAGATCAGCTTCGCCGCGTCCTGAAAGCAGACATCGCAAGCGAGGACTCCGGAGGTCGCGGTGCGCAGATCGTGGCCGTTACCGCGCCGCCGATTTTCTGGAGTGATAAGCCGCGCCCGACGCGGCGAATTCGTAACCCTACTCGGCGGCCGTCTCCGATGGCGCCTCTGCCGGCCCCGAAGGCTCGGCCTCGGCACGGGGCTTGCGCCGTGAAAACAGCGACCTGAGCGTGACGTAGAACACCGGCGTCAGGAACAGGCCGACGAAGGTGACGCCGAGCATGCCGGAGAACACCGCGGTGCCCAGCGACTGGCGCATTTCTGCGCCCGGGCCCGTTGCGATCATCAGCGGCACGACGCCGAGGATGAACGAGAAAGCGGTCATCAGGATCGGCCGCAGCCTGAGCCGGCAGGCTTCGACGGCAGCCTCGGCGGCCGACAGGCCGCGTTCCTGCGCCTGGCGCGCGAATTCGACGATCAGGATCGCGTTCTTGGCGGCAAGCCCGATCAGCACGATGAGGCCGATCTGCACGAGGATGTTGTTGTCCAGCCCTCGGAAAGACACGCCGAGCAACGCCGCGAGCACGCCGAGCGGCACCACCAGCACAATGGCGAACGGCAGCACCCAGCTTTCATATTGCGCCGCCAGCGCCAGGAACACGAACAGCACCGACAGTCCGAAGATATAGACAGCGGCATTGCCGGTGTTGCGCTCCTGATAGGCGAGCTCGGTCCATTCATAGGAGGTACCGGCCGGCAGCGTCTTTGCCGTGATCCCTTCCATCAATGCCAGCGCGTCGCCCGTGGAAACGCCGGGCGCGGCGTTGCCCTGCAGCGGCACCGAGACGTACATGTTGTAGCGCTGGACCAGCGCCGGGCCGGTGACGTCGCGGATCTCGATCAACGTGCCGAGCGGAACCAGCGCGCCGGTCGCCGAGCGCACCTTCAGTTTCAAGATGTCGGCGCGATCGAGGCGGAACGCCTGGTCGGCCTGCGCCCGCACCTGGTAGACGCGCCCGAAAGCGTTGAAGTCGTTGACGTAGGCGGTGCCCAAATTGATCGACAGCGTCTCGAAGATGTTGGGGATCGGCACGTTCAGGATGCGCGCCTTGTCGCGATCGATCGCCAGGAAGAATTGCGGGCTCGACGCGGAGAACGTGGTGAACACGCCCGTCAGCCCCGGCGTCTTGTTGGCCATGCCGGCGATTTCGTTGGCAAGCGCCAGGATCTGCCGCATGTCGGCGCTGTTGCGCTCCTGGATCTGCAGCTTGAAGCCGCCGGCATTGCCGACGCCGCGGATCGGCGGCGGCGGCAGTGCGATAATGAAGGCTTCCTTGATGCTTTGCAGGCTGCCGAACAGATTGCCGATGACCTGGGTCGCCGACTGGCCGGCTTTCAGTCGCTCGTCAAACGGCTTGAACCTGGCGAAGATCACGCCCGCGTTGCTGGCGTTGGTGAAGGTCGCGCCGGAGAAGCCGGCGAAGGCGACTGCGTAGTCGACGCCTGGCGTTTTCTGGATGATCTGCGACGCCTGCTGGATGACCGCATCGGTCCTCGACAGCGAGGCGCCGTCCGGCAACTGGACGACGACGATCGCATAGCCCTGGTCGAGCGACGGAATGAAACCGCGCGGCACCGCCTGCACCATGTAGACCGTGGCGTAGATGAGGGCCGCGAAAACGGCCAGCATGGCGGCGATCGTTATCCACGACCCGACCAGCACGCGGATGATGCTCGAATACCAGTGGGCGACGCTGTCGAAGCCGCGATTGAAGCCGTCGGCGAGCGCCCGTCCGAACCGCGCCAAGAAAAAGCGCGGCGGCGCCGCCGCAGCGTGATGCGGCTTGAACAGCAGTGCCGCCAGCGCCGGCGAAAGCGTCAGCGAATTGAATGCCGAGATCGCCGTCGACACCGCGATGGTGATCGCAAACTGCAGGTAGAACTGCCCAGAAATGCCGGGGATGAAGGCTGTCGGTACGAACACGGCTATCAGCACCAGCGAGATCGCGATGACCGCCGTTCCGACTTCGTCCATGGTCAGGTGCGACGCCGGATTGGGCGCCAGCCCTCTGGCGATATTGCGCTCGACGTTCTCGACCACGACGATCGCATCGTCGACGACGATGCCGATCGCCAGAACGAGGCCGAACAGCGTCAGCATGTTGAGCGAGAAGCCGGCGGCGTAAAGCACCGCCAGCGTGCCGATCAGCGACACGGGGATCGCCACGATCGGCACGATCGCCATGCGCCACGATTGCAGGAAGACGATGATGACGATGATGACCAGCAGCATCGCCTCGAGGATTGTCTTGTATACCTCCTGGATCGACTCGGCGACGAACTCGGTCGGATTGTAGACGATGTCGTAGCTCAACCCCTTCGGGAAGTCGCGGGAAAGCTCCTTCATCTTGTCCTGGATCTCCGCGGCTGCGGCGAGCGCATTGGTGCTCGGCCGCTGGAAGATGGCGAGCGCCACGGCCGGTTTGCCGTTGAGATAGGAGTTGGTGACGTAATCCTTGGCGCCGAGCTCGATGCGCGCCACGTCCTGCAGCGAGATCAGACGGCCGTCGTCGGTCGATTTGACGATCACGTATCGGAAGTCGCGTGCGTCGTTGAAGCGGCCTTGCGTGGTGACCGTGTACTGGAACGCCGTGCCGGTGCTGGTCGGCGGCGCGCCGATCGAGCCACCCGACACCTGGACGTTCTGGTCGCGCAGCGCCTGCACCACATCGCCCGAGGTCATCCCCAGGGCTGACAGTTTTTCCGGATCGAGCCAGATGCGCAGCGAATATTCGCGTTCGCCGAAGATGATGAGGTCGCCGACGCCGTCGAGTCTGAGCAGTATGTCGCGCACCCGCGAGCGGGCGTAGTTCGAGACGTAGAGCTGGTCGTAGGTATTGTCGGGCGACAGCATATGCACGACCATCATCAGGTCGGGCGAGGTCTTGGTGGTGGTGATGCCGAGGCGGCGGACTTCTTCGGGCAGGCGCGGCTCGGCGACCGACACGCGGTTCTGCACCAGCACCTGCGCCTGGTCGAGATCGGTGCCCAGCTTGAAGGTGATGGTCAGCGCCATCGCCCCGTCGCCCGATGAATAGGACGACATGTAGTGCATGCCCTCGACGCCGTTGATCTCCTGCTCGATCGGCGTTGCCACCGTCGCTGCGACCGTCTCGGCGTCGGCGCCCGGATACTGCGCGCGAACGACGATGGTCGGCGGCGCGATCTCGGGATATTGCGCGACCGGGAGCTGGGTATAAGCAATCCCGCCGAGGATCAGCAGGACGATCGAAACGACCGATGCGAAGATCGGACGGTCGACGAAGAAATGTGCGAACCTCATTGCTGCAACTCGGCGGTCTCGGCCTTGGGCGGCAACGTCACCATCTCGACCTTCACCTTGGTGCCGGGCCTGGCGTGCATCAGCCCGTTGACGATGATCGTCTCGTCGCCGGTCAGGCCCGCGCGGATCACCCGGTAGCCGTCGAGAAGCGGGCCGGTGCGCACAGGCTTGGCCGACACCATCCCGGCCTCATCCACCAGGAACACGATGCGGCGATCCTGATCGGCGCCGATCGCCTTGTCGGGCACCAGCACGCCGCTATGCGGCAGCGACCCCGGCACGTTGATGCGCCCAAACATGCCTGGCTGGAGAATGCCGTCGGCGTTGGGAAAACTTGCACGCACCCGCATGGTGCCGGTCGCGTTGTCGATCCGGTTCTCGGCAAAATCGAGCTTGCCTTTGAATACCGCCTCCGCGCGGTCGGCGACGCGAACCACCACCTCGAGCCCGCCGGCGCCTTCCTGCATGCTGCCGCCACGCTCCTTCGCGTCGCGGGCGTAGCTGAAATACAGGCGCTCATCGACGTCGAAATAGAAGTCGATCGGATCGCGCGTAACGATGGTCGTCAGCAAGGTGGAATCCGGCTGCACGAGGTTGCCGACCGACACCAGCCGGCGGTCGATGCGGCCGGACAAGGGCGCCTTGATCTCGGTGAATTCCATGTTCAGGCTGGCCGTCGTCAGCGCAGCCGTCGCGCCCTGCATTTGCGCCTGCGCCGAAAGGTATTCCCGCCGGCGGTCGTCGACCGTCGCGGTTGAGATATTGCCGGTCTTGGCGAGTTCGTCGGCGCGATCCAGCTGCATCTTGGAGAATTCGAGCAGACTCTTGGCGACGTCCACTTGCGATTTGGCGGCATCATAAGCCGCCTGGTACGGACGCTGGTCGATGGTGAAGAGCAGGTCGCCCTTGTTGACCAGTGCGCCGTCCTGGAAACTGACCTTGTCCAGATAGCCGCTGACGCGCGAACGGATGGCGACCTGGTCGACGGCTTCGAAGCGCCCGACGAACTCGTCGTCCTCGACGATTTCACGGACCACCGGCTTGGCCGCCGTCACCACGGGAAGCTGCTGGTCCTGCGCAAACGCAGTGCTGCTGAAAGCCATGCCGAGCAGGAATGCCGTCGACATGGCGGCGCGGGCAAGCCAGCCGGCCGATCGACGGGGTCGCCCGCCCGCGTCGCGATGCAATTGCCCATTCTCTGGGGTGTCCATTTGCGTCCTCGCTCGCTGGACCGGAGGTCGGTTGATCCGCTTCTACGCTCAGGCTTCTCGTCGAGATCAGAGCACTGCAGTGTTGTGCATGGCAACATGATCATTTTCCATGTGGGCTGAAATGTCCACCCTGTGGCTGCCCCGCCACCGGGCTAAAAGTCAGTCGCGAATTAAGGGATTCAGGATTCCTTTGATGGACGGCCTATGATTCATATTGGTCGAAGGAGACCGATATGGGCATTACCACGCCGGCCGGATTCTAATGGACTGCAACACTTCGGCATCGAGCAGTGCGTTGACATATCCCTCCCGCTGCAGCCGTTGTTCCGTCTCGCTCGTTGAAGACGATACATCGACACAAAGAACCAGTTCGAGATCCACCGAGGAAACCTGCTCCGCCGTGGCCGACAGCGACGTTGTCAGGCTCACCGCCACAGCGAATAGCACGCCTCGTGCCCGTTCGGGTTTTCTCCGACCAGCGAAGCGTGGAATGAAGGACATCATCTCGGCGCGTCCATCCGGTTGGTCAAACGGGAGGATGCTGCGGCGGCAATTGCACGCGGCGTCAGCCGCGAAACCGCGCGCACCCCAACTCGGCGACGGAAATGAAAAACCCGCCAAGGGGCGGGTCTAAATTACGTTTATGGTAGCGAGAGCCCGTTTTGCTGCTTCCCCCCCGAATGTTCCAATACCATTCGGCTGCCAGGACTCGGTCAGGAAGTAAGACCTCCATGCGCCTTCAGAATCCTGGCTTCTTGCAGCAGCGATGCACGATCGGTGCCAACCATGTCGATCAGGTCTCGAGCAAATCAGTTATGTGCGCGGCCGTCTCAACATCGTGCCGATGCGGAGGCGGACATGAGCGTGGCCCTACTGATGCCGCGCGAGCCGGTCCATGGGTGCGTTTGCTTCGGCCAACCTAGCCAGCGCTTGCTCGACTTTTTGAGCCGAGGCGTCTGTGCGCTGGATATGCCTCACCATTTCCCGCCTCAGCTGCGCGAGCCTTGCTGCGCGAAATACGTCGCCGTATCTCGCAGTTTCAAGGTGGAGGGTCGCGAGCCTCATGGGCGACGATTCCAATTATCTCGCAGTAGAATTCGCGGAGCCGACTTTCGTTCCGATGTCCGACCTTACGCTCGCAAAGGGCTGGCCGGAAGGCCGGGACGAGATCGTCCGATGATGCTGCTCAGTCGACCTGCTCAATCTCCGGACCTGGTTCAGTCGGCAGACCTGCCCGCAAAAGGCAAAGACAAACCTTCCGACCAGTGGAAGACCGTGACGCGGGAACGTGTCGAGCGGCTCGTCAACGCCTATCGCTCGGCAGAAAAGTCAGGCAACTAGAAAGCGCGTTCTGGTCTGCGGTCCAAGTCGAGATGATCAGGCAGTCCTGTCGTGGCAGTCAGCCCGGAGGGACCGCTGCGTGACCCGTGCGAACTCTGTCAGCGCTGCAGGGATCGATCTTCGTCAGCCGCGATCTCGCCTCTACCACGCGCCGTTGCGCGGCCTGTATTCTTCTGCACATCGCGAGATTCTCGGCCAGCATTTCTTCAGTGCGTTGAAGCGCGAGCTCGGTCCGGTGAATGCGCTGCCTGGCGTTGGCAACTTCTGACGTCAAAATATCGGCCGCCATCCCGTGGCCGTGGGGTTCCATAGTGTCCATTGATTTCTAATACATGGGGGCCGATATCGTTCCCTGATTTCGGGCGAAACGGCGGGCCGCAGACGGGCGGCGACACATTTTGAATCATTACCGTTAGGAGCCCGGAAGAAGAAAGTAGACGACGAAGTGATTGTTCGCCTCATTGATAGGTTGTCCGTTTAGCCCGCACTAGGCTGTGTCAGAGCGGGGCGGTTAGAATGCCGGCGTGACAGGCCAGTGAAAAGGCCATTCTGATCAACGACAGTTTCGATTGTTCGTCAGGCCGAATTCGCACGAAAATGGACAAAAGTTGAAACCAGAACCCCCAGGCCATGGTCTATCAAAGACCGAGGCCAGTGTTAGCGGCAATCAATCTTCGACCATCTCAAAATTGGAGCCGGAGATGTTGCGAACTCGCCAGTTGTGGCCTGCATTAGCCAATTCTGTGTTTAGCCACTTGGCAGGAGGAAGCTCTAGTCCTGCCATCATACGAGAAGTTATGCCGTCGTGGCTTAGGACGTACAGTCCGGCAAATTGCCGGACGATTTCAACGCGATTGGCGATTAGGTCCTTTTGAGCAGCATCCTTATCAACGGCCTTCGTCGTCGCGCTCAATCTCTCTTCAACTTCGGCCTGCAGTTTCGCGGGCACAGTAAGAAGTTTCGACACAAAGAAAATCGCCGCCAGCACCGTTGTCATACCTACGGCCGCCACAAGCTTTACTAGCGCTCCGGACATATCGCCAAGGAAATACCAAGTGGCAAAAAACACAGCGAAAAGCGGAGCCAGAGTAACTAGAATGCGCTCCCAATTGTTCCATCTGACCGATGCGAGACTTTCCCGCCAGGCGCGCTTTGCAATGGTCTTCCAGTAGGTCTTGGTCATTGCCGGTTCATAGCAGAATCGAGTTTCCAATTCAAACTGAGGGCAGATAGGCGTTCAGCTTGGGAAGCTAGCCCTTTCGACCCGATTCCAAGGACTTGCCTGTAAAACAGGCGGAAAGTCGCTTGTATGATATCAACGGGTTACGGCGGGATTGTAAAACCGTCGCGGCATCAGCACCGGTACTTATCAGTCTCGGCGATGAAGCACGTGAACTCGCGCTCGACCTCGAAGGCCGCCTCGTCTCTTGTGGCGGCGGTTCCTCGTCTCTTGTGGCGGCGGTTCCTCGCTGCCCGCGGCGCTGGCGCGCCTCGTCGAGGCCCTTGCGCGTCAGGCGGCGCGCGACGCTTATGAGCGCCGCCAGGAGAACACCCATGAAACGAGCGGCACTCTATGCCCGCTATTCAAGCGACCTGCAGACCGACAGGTCGATTGAGGACCAGGTAGCGCTCTGCTCGGACTATGCCGCCAAGCAGCAGCTGACCGTCGCCACCGTCTTTCACGACCGCGCCCGCTCCGGCGCCTCGATCATGGGCCGCGACGGCGTGCTGTCGATGATGGACGCCGCGCGCGACGGCCTGTTCGACGTCCCCATCGTCGAGGCGCTTGACCGCCTGTCGCGCGACCAGGAAGACCTCGCCGGCATCTACAAGCGGCTCACCCATCTCGGCATCGAAATCCGCGCCGTGCATGACGGCCGGGCAGACATCGTGCAGATCGGCATCCGCGGCCTGGTCGGCGCGCTATATCTACAGGATCTTGCGCAGAAGGTGCGGCGCGGCATGGCCGGCGTGGTGCGCGACGGCCGCAGCGCCGGCGGCAAGGCCTATGGCTATGCGCCGGTGCCGGGAAAGCTTGGCGAACTGTCGATCTTGCCGGAAGAAGCGGCGATCGTGCTGCGCATCTTCGAGGAGTATGCGGCCGGCCGAACGCCGCGCGACATCGCCGGCGGGTTGAACGATGACAACATTGCCCCGCCGCGCGGTCGCTACTGGTCGGGTGGGACTATCAACGGCAACCCAAAGCGAGGCTACGGCATTCTGCAGAATGCCATCTATGACAGCCGCATCGTCTGGAACCGTGTCCACATGGTCAAGGATCCGGATAGCGGCCGGCGCCAGTCGCGCGTCAATCCGAAGTCCGAGTGGCAGGAGCATGCCGCCGAGCATCTGCGCATCGTGCCGGCCGAGCTGTTCGCCGCGGTCAACAACCGCAAGCCGCGCAATCGTTGCGAGACGCCGCAGCGCAAGAACACGCGGCTGCTTTCAGGTCTGCTTCGCTGTGGCGCCTGCGGCTCGGGCATGTCGGTGAAGGACAAGATGGGACGGCTGACCCGCATCGTCTGCACGCGCGCCAAGGAATCGCGCTCGTGCACCAACACGCGGCCCTATGCCGTCGATCATATCGAGGCGACGGTGCTGGACGGTTTGCGCGCCAGGCTGAACGACAAGGCGCTGATCGACCACTATGTCGCCGCCTACAATGATGAGCATCAAAAGCTCTATTCGGGGCAGGGCGCCTCGCGCGAAAAGGCAGCGCAACGGCTTGACGCTGCCAAGCGCGAATATGACCGGGTGCTGAACGCCTACGTCAAAGGTATGATCTCCGAAGCCGAGGCCGAGCAGCGCCTGCCCGAGCTGCGCGCTGAGCGCCAGCGCCTCGAGGGCGAGCTCGCGGTGACGCCGCAGCCGCCCAAGGTCGTTACGCTGAAGCCGGCGCTGGTCACCCGCTATATCAGAGATCTCGAAGCGCTCGCCGCGGCGATCGGCGACAACGGATTCGTCTCTGAAGAGGCCAAGAAGATCGTCCGCGACGTCGTGACCACAGTGACGGTCTACCCGCCAAAGGCGGGTGAGCAGCCGTCGATCCTGATCGATGGATATCTGTCCAACATGGTCGACCAGGGCCTGAGCCACCGCGTCTCCGTTCGGGGGGGAGCGATGGTAGCGGGAGAGGGACTTGAACCCCCGACCCCAGGATTATGATTCCCGTGCTCTAACCAACTGAGCTACCCCGCCAGGGCGGCGAAGGCCCGAAATCCGGCTTAAATCGGCAGGCATATCGGCGCGTTCGCCAAGGTCGCGCGGATATAAGGTTGCGAGGCCAAGCCTGTCAAGCATCGAAGTGGCTGCCGCGCCGGCATATTGCTGGCGCCTAAAGCTTTGCCGGGCAGACATTTGGGCGCACAGGCCGGGGTTGAGTTCGGCGAGGCACGTCGCTATGTCTCGCCCACGAAAGCCATGGTCAGAAATTGATGAAACCGCGCATTGCAGTCCTGGGTTGCGGATACTGGGGAAGCAACCACATCCGCACCCTCAAGGCGCTCGGCGCGCTGCACGCGGTTTCGGACGTCAACCCTGCGCGTGCGGAAGGTTTTGCCAGCGAGCAGGATTGCCTGGCGATCGAGCCGGAGGCGCTGTTTGCCCGCGACGATGTCGACGCCATTGTCATGGCGCTGCCGCCGCAGTTCCATGCCGACATGGCGGTGCGCGCCGTGCTCGGCGGCAAGGACGTGCTGGTGGAGAAGCCGATCGCGCTGACGGTGCCCGACGCCGAGCGCTCGGTGCAGGCTGCCGCCGACAATGGCCGTGTCTTCATGGTCGGCCATGTGCTGCGCTTCCATCCCGCATTCGAGACGCTGAAGGCGCTGATCGACAATGGCGAGCTCGGCGAGGTCCGCTACATCCATTCGCACCGGCTCGGCCTCGGCAAGTTCCACACCGAAAACGATGCGTTGTGGGATCTGGCGCCGCACGATCTGTCGATGATCCTGGCCATCACCGGCACCGAGCCGGTCGAGGTGCGCGGCGAAGGCGCTGCCCTTCTCGACAATCTCAGCGACTTTGCGCATCTGCACATGCGCTTTCCCAACGGCCTGCGCGGCCATCTGTTCGCCTCGCGGCTCAACCCTTACCGCGAACGGCGGCTGACCGTGGTCGGCACCAAGGCGATGGCGGTGTTCGACGATGTCGAGCCGTGGGAGCGCAAGCTTGCCGTCTACCGCCACGCGGTGTGGCAGGACAGCGGCCAATGGGCGTTCACCGCCAACGAGCCGTCCTATGTGGCGGTCGGCGAGGGCATGCCGCTGACGCGCGAGCTGGAGCATTTCATCCACTGCATCGAGACGCGGGCCGAACCGCGCACCAGCGGCGAGGAAGCCATCCGAGTGCTGCGCATCCTGACCGCCGGCACCGTCGCCCACACCAGGCCCTAAGCGAAAAACGCCGTCTATTCGGCGGGAACCCGCGCCGGCTGGACGGCAAGCCGCGTCAGCATCGCCTCGGCTTCGGCGCCGCGCTCGGAGCGCTCGATGAAGCCGCCGCCGAACACGCGCGCCTCGTTGCCGTCGTCGGAATAGAGCACGCAGGCCTGACCGGGCGCGATGCCGGACTCGCCGTCGACCAGCTCCACCGAAGTGACGCCCGCGCGGTGATGCAGCACGGCCGGGCGCGGCGGCCGCGTCGAGCGCACCTTGGCGAAAAGCTCGAGCCCGGCCGCCAGGATCTCGGTCAGCGGGCCATCGCCCAGCCAGTTCATGTTGCGCAAGAAGATCTTGTGGGTTTCCAGCGCCTCGCGCGGGCCGACGACGACGCGGGCCCGGTCGGCGTCGAGATGGACGACGTAGAGCGGCTCGCCGGAGGCGATGCCGATGCCGCGGCGCTGACCGACGGTGTAGCGCAAAATGCCTTCGTGGCGGCCAAGCACGCGCCCGTCTATATGGACGATGTCGCCCGGATTGGCGGCAGCCGGCTTCAGCTTGGCGATGATGTCGGAATATTTGCCCTGCGGCACGAAACAGATGTCCTGGCTGTCCTGCTTGGCGGCGACCGTCAGTCCCATCTCCTCGGCGATGGCGCGAACCTCAGGCTTCGACAGGCCGCCGAGCGGAAAACGCAGATAGTCGATCTGCGCCTGGGTGGTGGCGAACAGGAAGTAGCTCTGGTCGCGGTCGGCGTCGACCGGCCGGTAAAGCGCGCGGTGGGCGCCATTGGCGCCGGAACGGATGTAGTGACCGGTGGCCAGCGCGTCGGCGCCGAGTTCCTTGGCGGTCGCGAGAAGATCGGCGAATTTCACCGTCTGATTGCAGGAGACGCAAGGGATCGGCGTTTCGCCGGCGACATAGCTCTCGGCGAACGGGTCAATCACCGCCTTGCGGAAGCGCTCCTCGTAATCGAGCACGTAATGCGGGATGGCGAGCGTCTCGGAGACGCGGCGGGCATCGTCGATGTCCTGGCCGGCGCAGCATGAGCCGGCCCGGTGCGTTGCCGCGCCGTGGTCGTAAAGCTGCAGCGTGACGCCGACGACGTCGTAGCCCTCGTGCTTTAAGAGACCGGCAACAACCGACGAATCGACACCGCCCGACATGGCGACGACGACACGGGTGTTTTCGGGGCGTCCGGGAAGATCGAGGCTGTTCATGGTTCTTTCGTTCTGCGCGGCGCTTCAATGCCAATGGCCGGAATATAGGTCAAGCGTCCCGGCCGCGCCAGCTTTGCAGGCCGGCTCATTTTTCCAGCCGGGTTCAATGCGCGTGCCGGCAGATATCTCAAATGCCGATGAAAAGACTAACGCGGCGTTCATGATCCTTACCTATCCATTAGGGTCTGCTTAGCCAAATTTTAAAGCTGTGGCGGTAATGTGGTGGGGATTGGGTCTTTGAGTTTTTTGTAGAGAGTACGATGACCGATCTAATTAGACCGCGAGTCAAATACGTTATCGGGCCTGACGGCAGCCCACTTACCATCGCCGATCTGCCGCCGACGAACACACGTCGCTGGGTTATCCGGCGCAAGGCGGAAGTGGTGGCGGCGGTGCGTGGCGGGCTTTTGAGCCTGGAAGAGGCGTGCCAGCGCTACAAGCTCACCACCGAGGAATTCCTGTCCTGGCAGGCGTCGATCGACGAATACGGCCTTGCCGGGCTGCGCACCACGCGCATCCAGCAATACCGGCATTAGTCCGATAAGGGCGCTGATCCGCGCCCTTAAAGTTTGCCGGAGCGACGATCTGGGATTTCAGACCGTCAGCACCACCTTGCCGATCGGCCTGGTGGCGAGAAAGGCATGGGCGGCACCGGCCTGTTCGAGCGGAAACGCCTTTGCCACGTGGACGGCCAGCTTTTTCGCGTCGATCAATTTGCCGAGTTCCACCAGAGCGGCACGGTCGGGCACCACGGACATGCGCTCGACGCGGATGCCTTGCGTCCTGGCCTTTGCCTTGGTGGCATCGCTGACATCGAGCAGCGACACCAGAACACCGCCGGCCTTGAGCACTTTTAGCGATTGCTCCGCATGCTCGCCGCCGAACGGCTCCAGAACGAGATCGATGTCGCGAGCCTTTCCGGTGAAATCATCCTCTGTGTAGTCGATCACCTCGTCGGCGCCGAGCGAGCGGACGAAATCGAGCTTTTCCGGGCTGGCGGTCGCGACGACGTAAGCACCGCGCGCCTTGGCGATCTGCACCGCCAGATGGCCGACGCCGCCGGCTCCGGCGTGGATCAGCACGCGCTGGCCAGGATTGAGCCGGCCATGGCGGACAAGGCCTTGCCAGGCCGTCAGGCCGGCCAGCGGCAGCGCGGCGGCTTGGGCGTGGTCTATGCCTTCAGGTTTCGGCGCAAGCTCATCAGCCGGGACAGTGGCGAGTTCGGCGTAAGCTGCCGCCTGTTTGGGAAAGCGCGACATGCCAAAGACGGCATCGCCGACCTTAAGGCCGGACAGGCCGGAGCCCAGCGCCTCGACAGTTCCCGAAACGTCCCAACCAAGGATGAAGGGCGGCTCGCCAAGCAGCGGATAGTGGCCGCCGCGCACTGCGCCGTCGACCGGATTGATGCCGGCCGCCTCGATGCGGACCAGCACTTCGCCGGCCTCGGGTGATGGCGCGGGACGATCGGCAATGACGAGGACGTTGGGTGCGCCGAAGGAATTCTGGATAATGGCACGCATGGGAGGCTCTCTCCTGCTGGTTTGATATGCCACTATCATTTGGATAGTAATATTCTCTTGTCTAGTATGTACCTTTTTGATATATACGCACCTCATGGATAGCGAAGATTGTTTCCCTTCCGGTTATGACGCGTTCCGACGGACGTGCCCCTCGCACGCGGTGCTTGAGACGCTCGCCAGCAAATGGGTCCACCTGGTGATTTGTGCGTTGCGCCGGGGCCGGCTCCGCAACGGCGAATTGGCGCGCAAGCTCGAAGGCATCACCCCGAAAATGCTGACGCAGACGCTGCGTATCCTGGAACGCGACGGCCTGGTGCGGCGCGAGGTGTTCCCGGTCATTCCCCCGCGGGTCGAATACGAGCTGACCGAACTTGGCCAGAACCTGGCAGGACTGCTCAATCAGATCAGGGCCTGGTCGGAGCAGCATGTGCCCGACATCAAGGACGCCCGCGCGCGGGCGGCCGAACAGCAAGAAGATCTGGATGCCTGAGGCCGGCACCGTTCGGTGCACAGCAATAGCGCTCAAGCGCGACGCGCGTTAAAGCCTTGTTTTCAGCCGATCATGGCGCTGCGGCCGCCGGCTTCCGTGTCGCGCGCCTTGGTGTCGCGCGATTCGAGCATCTCGGCCTTGGAAAGCTCCGCTTCGGCTTCGCTCAGCAATGATTCGGCGACATTTCGCTGCTGGGCGAGGTCGCTTTGCGAATTTCTGAGGTTGTCGCGGCGCAGGCGTGCCGCCTTGGCGAAGGTCGGATAGGCAAAATGATTGATGTCGGTGATGCCGGCCTTCTTCTCTTCGGCCGCGATCTGAAGTTCCAGCTCGACGGCCATGCGCTCGAACTCGGCGATCATCATGTCGAGCTGCAGCAGCTGCCGCCGCTTCTCGCTCACCTGAAATTGCTTCAGCCGAACGAGGTTTTCACGTGACTTCATGATTCGGTACTCCCGGAAACGCACACCTGCACATATCGTCCAATTCACCCGGCAAGGCCCAGGCTTCACCCGTTTCCACCGGCTTTCCCGGAACTATGGGAAACAAACTCCTAAAGTTTTTTGCCGGCGGTAACCATTCGTTTACGGGCATTGTTAATCATACGGCTCAGGACTTAAGGGCGGGTAAAAATTCTGCTACTCGTCGCGAAACCCGGCCAACGAGTCCGAAGAGTCACTTAGTCTGGCTTATTAATGTGCTGCATTAACGGTTTGGGTCTGTGATTCATTATTGGATTCAACAAGGTGTAGAAAGGGGTTAAAAAATCTGATACCGTCATGGACGGGGAATTAGGTTTTATTAACCATTCGATGGCAGCCTCTGCTCAGGCAATCACTGCTCCGGTCCTGGACGGGTCGTGAAATGGTCCGGCGGCAGAAAAGGGGAATGAAATGCGCGTTCTGCTGATAGAAGACGACAGTGCAACCGCACAAAGCATCGAGCTGATGCTGAAATCGGAAAGTTTCAATGTCTATACGACCGACCTTGGTGAAGAGGGTGTCGATCTAGGCAAGCTTTACGATTACGACATCATTCTCCTCGATCTCAATCTCCCCGACATGTCGGGTTATGAAGTTTTGAGGACACTTCGCCTGTCCAAGGTGAAGACGCCGATCCTCATCCTCTCCGGCATGGCCGGTATCGAGGACAAGGTGCGCGGCCTTGGCTTCGGCGCCGACGATTACATGACCAAGCCCTTCCACAAGGACGAACTGGTCGCCCGCATCCATGCCATCGTGCGGCGTTCCAAGGGCCATGCCCAGTCGGTCATCACCACCGGCGACCTGGTGGTCAATCTCGATGCCAAGACCGTTGAAGTCGGTGGCCAGCGCGTGCATCTGACCGGCAAGGAATATCAGATGCTGGAGCTGCTCTCGCTGCGCAAGGGTACCACGCTGACCAAGGAAATGTTCCTCAATCATCTCTATGGCGGCATGGACGAACCGGAGCTGAAGATCATCGACGTCTTCATCTGCAAGCTGCGCAAGAAGCTCGACGCCGCATCGGGCGGGCAGAATTACATCGAGACCGTCTGGGGCCGCGGCTATGTGCTGCGTGAGCCGGAAGATATCCGCGTCAGCGCCTGATCCCGAAAAGTGGATGCCGGTTTTCGGAAAAGAACACAGTAAAACAATAGGATAGAGCCTCATCCCGATTTCATCGGAATGGAACGACCCCTGATCAGGCGGCAATCTTCAAGGCGCGGAAGCACTCGAGCAATTGCGGCCGGTTGAACGGCTTCAGCAGGTAACCCTGGGCGCCGGCGCGTTTTGCCCGCATGATCGCCCCGACGTCGACCTCGACCAGCGAAATCAGAACTTGCGGCAATACCGGGCTTTCCATGGAGCGCACGCGGCGGATGAGGTCCTGCGCCTGCATGTCCGGCAAGGCGCCGTCGACGACGATGATGTCCGGCATGTCGGCAGTGCACATCTCGATCGCCTCATGGCCGCTGGCGGCTTCGATCACCATCATGCCGGAGCCGCCCAGGATACGCTTTGCAACCTTCCTGATGACGCTCGAATTGTCGACGAACATGCAGCGTTTCATTCCCGGACCCTCTTTGCCATGCGGCGAACCGGCAGCGTCGTGGCATCTGCCGGGGAACATAGGCCGATCTGGTAAAGAAGCCGAAAAGCCGTTAGGTAAAATTTTCCTGAAGGTGTTGTAAGCGAAATCTTCTTTCGCAATGCTTCATCCAATCAATCTGCAAGCCCGTCTGACAGATGTTAGGACGGCGCCGCAAATATGACCTGGAGAAATACTTCGCGCTCTTTTGGAGAACTTCAGGCTACGGAAAGGACGATCTCGTCGGCGGTCGCATGGATCGATATCGTCATGTTGGCTTCGCGGGCCAAAAGCAGCGTGTAATAGGGTTGCACCGAATGCGCGTCGATCGGCTCTTCCGGTCTGTGGCCGGAATGCAATTCCAGGAATTTGGGCGGCACGCGCAGCATCGGGCCGCTCGCCGCGAGCGCAAAGCGCGGCTCGGTCTCGAGGTTCTCCAGCGTGACCACCAGCCTGCCGCCGCGCGGAATGGCGGCGTTGGCGACGAGGATGAGGTTGAGCAGCAGCTTGACCTTGTTCTTGGGCAATAGGGCGCGGGTTCCGTTCCAGACCAGTTCCGGCTTCTCGTTCTTCAGGAAGGCGATGGCCACGGCCTCGGCGTCCCCGGTGTCGATCAGCATGCCGGCCGAACCGGCGGCGCCGAAGGCGATGCGGGCGAATTGCAGGCGGGCGGAGGCGTTTTTGGCGCTTTGGCGGATCAGCTTCATGGCGTCTTCGTCGGCGCCGCCTTCGTCGAGCAGCTCAAGCCCGTTGTTTATGGCGCCGACCGGCGAAATGATGTCGTGGCAGACCCGGCTGCACAGCAGCGCTGCCAGGTCGGGTGCGGAAAGGGTGAAAAGCTCGGCCATCGGCAAAAATCCCTGCAAATTTCACAACAAAATGACCGGGCGATCATGATCACGCCTGTCCACACGAATCACCCTCTCTCCCAAGCATTGTGAATACACAGCGCTTGTGCGTGCAGCAACAAATCCAAAATTATCATTGTCGAAAATGGTGTGTTCACGCAGCCTGGGTGCTGCGCGGGCATGCGAAAACAGCCTTCGAACCGCCATGTTCATGTGAGAGTTTAATGGTTGAAAAAGGATTACGGCATAGTTTGCCCCTAACAGTCATCCTTAACGGCCGCCAAAGAGCCGTACGGGTGCGAGGCGTCGGCGAAAGTGCTCCCTGACGGAGATTGGAAGCATGGTTTCCCGATTCTACGACCGGACTTTTTTCCGTGTCATCTCAATGACGATCGCGCTCATCGGCCTTGTCGCCTTTTCGACATCGGCCGCGCGGGCGCAAGAGTACACCGCCCAGGAGATCGTTGATTCCGGTCATAAATTCTTCGGCGCGACATCGGGTGGGCTGGCCACGGTCGTCGAGAAGATTTTCGCCACCTATGGCCTGCCGAACGGCTATCTGCTCGGCGAAGAGGGGTCCGGGGCGCTGATCGGTGGCCTGACCTATGGCGAAGGCACGCTCTACACCAAGAATGCCGGCGATCACAAAGTGTTCTGGCAAGGCCCGTCGCTCGGCTGGGATTTCGGCGGCGAGGGCTCGCGCGTGATGATGCTGGTCTACAATCTCGACGATGTGAGCAGCCTCTATAACCGCTTTGGCGGCGTCGCCGGCTCTGCCTATGTCATCGCCGGCGTCGGTTTCAACGTGCTGAAGAACAACAATGTGCTGCTCGTGCCGATCCGTACCGGCGTCGGCGCCCGTCTTGGCGTCAATCTCGGCTACCTCAAGCTCACCCAACGCGCGACCTGGAATCCGTTCTGACCTGCACGATGGCGCCACTGCGGTTGGCCCTGTGATCCCACGGTCTGAGCTTTGCCGCGGCAGACCCTTGCCGCGGCGCCGGATTTCCGTCATGCGAAGATGGCAAAGTCGAACTTTGACCATTGCCTGCCGCCCATAACGGCCGGCCATGCATAACGGATAGTCATCTTGGTCCAGTCGATCCTGTTCTTTGTCCTCGGCTTTCTCTGCGCGGGCTTTCTGGCGCTGATGATTGCCCCGGCCGTCTGGCGGCGGGCGGTGGCGCTGACGCGCAGGCGCGTCGAGGGTTCGATGCCGCTGACGCTGGCCGAGATCCAGGCGGACAAGGATCGCGTCCGCGCCGAGTTCGCCGTTTCGGCGCGCCGGCTCGAAATGACCATCAAGTCATTGCGCGAGAAAGCCGCCGAACAGCTGGTCGAGATCGGCCGCGACCGCGAAGCCCTGAAGGAATTGGCGGCCGAGCGGCAGGACAAGAACCGGGTCGTCGCCGACCTCACAACCAGGAGCGAGGAGCTTCGCAAGCGCGATGAGCAGCTGCAGCAGCTGTCGGAGAGGCTTGCGGAGACCGAGCGCGCGCTCGAAAAGCGCGGGCTCGAACTGCGAAAACTGGAGCACATGTATGACGACGCCAGTTTTTCGTCCAGCAGCCGGCAGATCGAGTTGGTGGCGCGCGAATCCGAGCTGCAGAAGCTGGCAAGCGACATTTCGCTGCTGCGCGGCCAGCGCAAGGAGGCGGACAGGCGCAGCCAGGAATTGACAGCCGAAAGCAAGGTTTTGCGGGACGCGCTGAAGGCCGAGAAGAAAAGAACCGGCGACTTGGAAAAGAAGGTCGAACGCCTGCTCGCCACGTTGGCCGATCGCGAGGACAGGCTGGAGCGCCGCGAAAAGGAACTGGTGCGCCTTCGCGAAAGGGCGAAAGGCGCTGAAAGCCCGCCTGCGGCGGCCCTTGCCGGCATGCCAGGAAGCCAGGTCAATGCGACCGCCAACGGCGACATCGAAAAGGCAAGCGCCAAGCTCGATGCCGACCGCGAGCGGCTGGAGGCCAGGCTGACATCGCTGGCACGCGAGAACAGGAGGCTGAAGACAGATCTTGCTGCCGTCGAAACATCGAAATCACACGCCGGAGACGATACCGGCAGCGCCAGCGCGGCATTGCGCGAAGAGATGAACGATCTGGCAGCGCAAGTCGTCGCCTTGACGGCCAAGCTCGACGGCCCGGATTCGCCGATCGCCCAGGCGCTTGCAGCGCCTGAGGATGCGCGGCCGGAGAGCGGCGGACGCAGCCTTGCCGATCGCGTGCGGGCGCTGCAGAAGGCCGCATCGACCAACTGAGACGCCGCAAGCGCAAGAGCGAGACGCCCGGCTCTAAAGCGCGTCGTGTTCGACCGGCCTCATGCGACGCGCTTTATGTTCTTGTTTTGATGCATGTCGTTACCGCAAAACCGCTGCACACTTTTGCGCGACATGCATCAGGCCCCGGAAAAATGATGAAGTGCGATGGCTGACGCCGCTGCGACATTCAGGCTGTCGAAATCCTGCGCCATACCGATCCGCAGCGTCTGCAGGCGAGCAAGCAGGCTTTCCGGCAGGCCTTCGCCCTCGGTGCCGAGATAGAGAGCCAGCCGCTCGTTTCTCTTGGCATCGCGAATGTCGATTTGCCCGCGCGGCGACAACGCGAATTGGCTGAAGCCTTGCTGGTCGAGTATGGCGATGCAGCCGGCGGCGTCGGCAAAGGAGGCGAAGGGGACTTTCAAGGCGGCGCCCACCGAGACGCGGATTGCCTTGCGGTACAGCGGATCGCAGCAGGTCGGATCGAGAAGCACGGCATCCGCGCCAAAGGCGGCGGCATTGCGGAAGATCGAGCCCATATTGTCATGATTGGCGATGCCGACCAGCACAACGATCAGCGCGCGGGCGGGCAGTGCGCCGAGCAAAGCTTCAGCGGAGATGGCCGCGCCCTTGCGGCCGATTGCCAATATGCCGCGATGCATGTGGAATCCGGCGATCCTGTCCATGATTTCGCCGGATGCGACATAGATCGGGAGCCCGGCAGGCGCCTTGCGCAGGACGTCATCGAGGCCGGCCAGCCGGTTTTCGAGTACCAGCACCGATTCTGGCTCGAAGCGCCGGGCGGCAAGCAGCGTGTCGAGCACCACCTTGCCTTCGGCGACGAAACGGCCTTGCCGGCCGGCAAGATCTCGCTCCCGGATGTCGAGATAGGCAGCGACGCGGGGATCCTGCGGGTCGTCTATGCGGATCGGATTCATGGCTTCCTCGGCCGACCATGGCATCGGCCGCGAATCGGGATTCGGTTTCGGAAGGCATGATGCCGGATCCGAAGCTCGGACCGTATCTCAGCGTCCAAATGGATGCACGCCGTTCGAACGGTCAAGCTCAATCACTGGACGCCGGGCCGAGCCCCCCCGACGACGAGAAATACTTGATTCCCGCGGCACAGCCCTTCGGCCAAGCCGCTTCAATTCAGAATTTCGATCGGGCGAAGGAACCACACAGGGCCATGCCGCGTCATAGAAGCGGGCTCCTGCTGCAGTCCTGGGAGGACATCGATGATCAGGCTCCTCCTCGTCTTCGCCGCCACGCTTGCCCTCGCATGCGGCGTGGCTCGCGCAGCCAAGCTCGATCCAGCCACCGTCAATCAGGCCCAATTCACTATCGGCGAACCGAAGGGTGTCGATCCGATGCTGCTGAAGGCGCAGATCCTTCTGGATCGCGCCCGCTTCTCGCCGGGCCTGATCGACGGTCGTCTTTCCCAGAACTTCGCCAAGGCCGTCGCCGCGTTTCAGGCGGCAAACGGACTTCCGCCCGACGGCAAGCTCGATCCACAGACCTGGAGCAAACTCATCGCAACCTCCGCCAGGCCGGTGCTGGTGACCTATGAGGTGATGCGCAAGGACGTGCGCGGACCTTTCACCAAGCGTATTCCGGCCCGCTTGGAGAGGATGGCCCGCTTGCGGCGGCTCGGTTACCGCAATGCGGTGGAGAAGTTGGCCGAGCGCTTCCATATCAGCGAACAATTGTTGAGAATGCTTAATCCTGGCACCAGTCTCAGGAAACCAGGCAGGACGTTGGTGGTGCCTGATGTCGGCAGGGGCGACCCTGCCGCCGGGGTTGCCGCCGTCGAGATCGACAAGGGCGCTCGCCTGGTGCGTGTGCTCGACCGTGCCGGCAAATGGCTGGCGGTCTACCCCGCCTCGATTGGGAGCGACGAGAAACCGGCGCCAAGCGGCACGGCAGAGGTCAAGCGCGTGGTGCACAACCCTACCTATCACTATGATCCGGACTTCGCTTTCAAGGGGGTCAAGACCAAGCGGCCCTTCACTATCGCTGCCGGGCCGAATAATCCGGTGGGATCGGTCTGGATCGATCTTTCCATCGAAAGCTACGGCATCCACGGCACGCCGGAACCGGGCAAGATCGGCACGACCTTTTCCCATGGCTGCATCCGGTTGACCAATTGGGATGCCGAAGACCTCGCCTCCATGGTGCAGCCTGGCACGAAGGTCGAGTTCAAGGACGAGATTGCGCAGGCCGCCGAAGAGCGCGCTCAGTAGCAGGCGGACTTGGCAGCAAAGCGGACTTGCCGGCCAAACGGACTTGGCGACCAAACGGACTTGGCGGGGCGTTCTCCGCCCCGGCCAATCAGGTCCCGGCGCGACGCAGCCGGTGAGCCATCTGCGACAGTTCACCTTCGCCGAAAATGCCGTCCAGCATGTGCAGCAGTTCGCGTACCGCGCCGGATTTGCAGGAATAATAGATCATTTGCCGGTCGCGACGGGTCTCGACAAGGTCGGAAGCCCTGAGCTTGGCCAGATGCTGCGACAAAGCGGATTGGCTGAGCGACACTTTCTCGGCTATGGCGCCGACCGACATTTCGCCCTCGGCCAGATAGCTCATGATCAACAAACGTTTTTCGTTGCCCATCAGCGTCAGAAACGCGGCCGCGGCTCCGGCGTTGGCGACTAGCTTGTTCGAGACCATAGATCCCCCATGCCTTCCTGCTCATCCGCCGCTATGGGGGCAATAGCGTCGGATTCCATAGACTTTCCCTATAGATGCACGCCAGCGATTCAGCGTCACTCGCAAAGGTAGAACATTTCGCTCAAATCTCAAGGCTTGCTTTCCATGCAAGCCGATTAACTGTGCGGCTGTGATCAATTTGCCGATCGGGCAGCCTTTGCCATGTCGACCAGGACAGGCCTGAGGTCGCGTGCCGCCTGCAGCGGATTGGGAAAAAAGACCCGGCAGACATTGTCGCCGGATACGAGATCCATCCCGTCGGCGTCGAAGCCGGTGACGATCCAGCCGTCGCGCTCGGCCCCGCCGAAATGACTTGCGTAGAGGGCAATCGCATCGAGATGGTCGGCGTTCATGTGGTCGAGTGCCGATTGCTCGCCGGCGGCAAGCTCTTCAACGATTGCTCCCGTCGCGACCAGATCGGCGCGTTCGAGCAGATAGGCCTTGCCGAAGCCGCCGTTCAGGCTGGCGCGCTCCGGTTCGAGCCGGAAGATCGAGAAGTCGCCGAGCCCGGCATAGAGCTTCGCCTTGGGATTGCGGTTGAGGTAGCGCCGCTCGGCGCGGGCGTGTTCGTTCGATCCGCGTTCGAGCCGTACGGCGCGGCAGACGAGCGTCAATCGCGGATGCGCCAGCGGATCGCCCTTGCCGGGTTCGCCGACGAGCAGCGAGCAGCGCGGGTCGGCAAGGATAGCGCCGGTATGGGCGGACAGCATCGACACCAGGATCAATGGCGTGCCGTCGATGTCGGTGGCGACACCGACCCTGCTGGCCAGCGGCGAACCGGTTCCTGGCTCGAGCACTGCCAGCGCGCCGAAACGGGCGCTGCGGATCAGCGTCTTTGCCAGCCTGATCGCCTCGGCGTCGGTCGCGCGGATCACGTCTTTCCTGGGTTCGTCCAAAGCACCACCGTCGCGTTTACTTCGGCGCCATGCGGATGGCGCCATCGAGGCGAATGGTCTCGCCGTTGAGCATCTGGTTCTCGATGATGTGCAAGGCAAGTGCGGCATATTCCGAAGGCTCGCCCAAACGGGAAGGGAAGGGCACTGCCGCACCGAGCGAATCCTGCACCTCCTGCGGCATGCCGGCCATCATCGGCGTCCTGAAGATGCCGGGCGCGATGGTGCAGACGCGAATGCCGGAGCGGGCGAGATCGCGCGCCACCGGCAGCGTCATGCCGACGACGCCGCTTTTGGATGCCGAATAGGCCGCCTGGCCGATCTGGCCGTCATAGGCCGCGACCGATGCGGTGTTGACGATGACGCCGCGCTCGCCGCCCTGCAGCGGCTCGAGCTTCGCGGTCCGGTCGGCAACCAGGCGGATCATGTTGAAGGTGCCGATCAGATTGACCTCGATCACCTTGCGGTATTGGTCGAGCGGATGTGGTCCGTCCTTGCCGATCGTCTTCATGCCGATAACGATGCCGGCGCAATTGACCAGGATGCGCGGCTCGCCGAGCGTCTCAGCCACTTCCGCGACAGCAGCGGCACCGCTCTCGGCGTCGCTCACGTCGCATCGGACGGCGATGCCGCCGATGTCGGCCGCCACCTTGGCCGCCCGCTCGATGCCGAGATCGAGGACGGCAACCCTGGCGCCGCCGGCGGCAAGTGCACGCGCCGTCGCCTCGCCAAGGCCGGAGCCGCCACCGGTGACGATCGCAATCTGGCCGTTCGGGTTCATCTCGACGTCCTCCTCCGTGCCTAGACTATGCTGCCAAGCCACCGTGCGACAGCACCGGCATCGTCACGCCATCGCGGCGATGTGCTCGGCAATCCTCGCCTGGTCGGCGTGGCAAACCTCGCCCACCAGCCTTGCCACCGCGCCCGGCACGATCTCATGCGTCAAAAGCCGGTCGGGGTCGACCGGACGCGGCATCGAGATCTGCCCACGCGGCAGCCTCTTGAAGCCGAGCGGGCCGTAATAGGGTTCGTCGCCGACCAGCATCACGGCCGGCGCGCCGGCCTTGGCGGCGGCTTCCAGCGCGATTGCCACCAGCCGGCGACCGATGCCGAGGTTCTTGAAGGCCGGCTGCACGGCGAGCGGCCCGAGCATCAGCGCGCGGCCGGCGCCGGCGGCGATGCGCGTCATCCGTACCGAGGCGACGACGATTGCGCCGTCGACGGCCACGAAGGACAAAGCCCGTTCATGCGGACCACCTTGGCGGATCCTGTAGGCGGCAAGCACGAAACGGCCCGGCCCGAAGGCTTCGTCATTGATGGCTTCGATTTCAGGATCGTGCGCCGGAGTTTCCGGCAGGTATTTCACGTCGGCAAGGCTCATGGTCTTTGCGTTCCGGTATGCGAGGAAAGGTTTGCTGCAAGCGGCAGCATTCGCCAGTCAGCGCTTCATCAAGCGCGGGCGCTCTTTCGTCGTCGGTCGAACCGGATCACGGCAAAGTCGAACATGCGGATTGTCCGCTAGCACCAATTTTCAGCCGCCGCAATCGGCAGGCGCACTCGACGACACAGCTGTTGACGATCTGTTCAGCGCTGGCGATTTCGGCAGGTCCATTTCATGCCTACATCAGGCAGGAACGCGAAAGGACATTTCATGGGATTGCTAGTCGAAGGCCAATGGCAGGACCGCTGGTACGATACCGGGGAGAGCGGCGGCAAATTCGTGCGGGCGCAGTCGCAGTGGCGCGACTGGGTGACCCGCGACGGCGCGCCGGCCGAAGGGCGAAAACGCGGCTTCAAGGCCGAGCCCGGCCGCTACCACCTCTATGTCTCGCTCGCCTGCCCGTGGGCGCATCGGACGTTGATCTTTCGCGTGCTCAAAAAACTCGAGGACGTGATTTCCGTCGCGGTCGTCCATCATTTCATGGGAACCGACGGCTGGACGTTCCTGGCCGAGGACGGCGCCACCGGCGACACGCTCTACGGCCTCGATTTCCTGCACCAGATCTACACCAGGGCCGATCCCGGCTATTCGGGCCGGGTCACCGTTCCCGTGCTGTGGGACAAACGCGAGCAGACCATCGTTTCCAACGAATCCTCCGAGATTATCCGCATGCTCAATTCCGCCTTCGACGAATGGGGCGATGCCAAGCTCGATTTCTATCCGCAACCGTTGCGCGGCGAGATCGATGCGGTCAATGCGCTGGTCTATCCCGCGGTCAACAACGGCGTTTACCGTGCCGGCTTCGCCACCACGCAGGCAGCCTACGAGGAGGCGTTCGGCGAATTGTTCTCGACGCTCGACATGCTGGAGGACCGTCTGTCAAGGCAGCGCTATCTCGTCGGCGGCCGCATCACCGAGGCGGATTGGCGGCTGTTCACGACACTGGTCCGCTTCGACCCGGTCTATGTCGGCCATTTCAAGTGCAATCTGCGCCGCATCGCCGACTATCCGAACCTGTCGAATTATCTGCGCGACCTCTACCAGGTGCCGGGCGTCGCCGGCACGGTGAATTTGCACCACATCAAGTCGCACTATTACGGCAGCCACGAGACCATCAACCCGACGCGCATCGTGCCGGTCGGGCCTGAGCTCGACTATGGCGCGCTGCACGACCGCAACAGGTTCAGGAAGGCGGCGTGAGACCGGCGCCCTAGCGGAAGGTTTCTGAGTCCATCTTTGCCCTTCTGACGAGATCAGCTTTCAATGTGGTATTTCCAAATCGATTGGAGTAGCCGAGCGACGTTGCCAGGAACGCCACGATGCCGCCGATCATGACGATCTGGACCGACATCTGGAGCGGGATTGCGCGAAACGATCCCGACAGCAGAAGCACGGCCATTCCCAAACCCATTTCTATCAGGCTTGAGAAGCCGACCATTTTCCAGAATTCAGTGCGAGTAAAAAGCCGAGCATGTCGCTTTATAAAAACGAAATATGTCACGAATGCCGCAAAAAGTTGTATTGCGAACTGGATGCCTCTTCCACTTTTTTCCAACCTGGATGGATCTATCCCAAGGACCATTGTCGAAATTAAGGCTGTAGCAAGAATTGTTGTCACAGTAATTACCGTGTAAAGTGAGATATATAGTACGATTCTAAACCTGTCGTTTTGGCTATGTTTCATTTTTCTCTTATCGCCTAATATATATATTTCTCTCGGAGAACAATGGATGTTGCCGGCCTAAACCGAAGCAGCCAAAGCTGTTGGAGAGATGATCTACCAGTAAGGCGATGCCGAATTCCCCTCAAAAACTTCGGCAATCCGCCGCAGCGTCGCCGGTGTCGTGCCTTCCGGCAAGCGGTCGAGCGGAAAGAAGCCGGCTTCGGCGATCTCGCGGTCGGGCAGCTTGGGTGCTGGCTGGTCGAACTCCTCGACCAGATAAAGGCCGACATGATCGCGGCGGCTGGCGCGGCGGTTGAAATGCAGCGATTTCAGCACCGGCGGTCCGGTCAGCGCGATGTTGCCTTCCTCGAAGACTTCGCGCGTCAGCGCCTCGATCATCGTCTCGCCCAACTCGACGCCACCGCCGGGCAGGTGCCAGCCAGGGACATAGGTGTGGCGGATGAGGAAGACGGAATTGGAAGGGCGGTCGTGGATCAAGCCGCGCACGCCGAGCGTCATCGGCCGCCGCAGTACGAAGTACAGGTGAAACAGCCTTGCCCTGAAGCCCGGCCAGCCGGTCTGGCGCAGGGCTTGCTCCGGATCCGGCGTCATCGTCCGCGAAACCGTGAGTGGAAAGCCGCGCGCGCCTCGCCTATGAAGAAAAGATGTTCAGGCTCGCGCATATTTCCGATGTCCACCTGGGGCCGCTTCCCGATGTAACCTATCGCGATCTCGCCTCCAAGCGCGTGGTCGGTTACGTCAATTGGCAGCGTAACCGCCGCCGCCACATGCACGACGCCGTCATCGACACGATCGTCGCCGACATGAAGGCCAGCGGGCCGGACCATCTCGCCATCACCGGCGACCTGGTCAATCTGGCGCTCGACGGAGAGATCGAGATGGCCAAGCACTGGCTGGAGACGCTGGGCTCGCCCAATGACGTGTCGGTCGTGCCGGGAAATCATGATGCCTATGTGCCGGGCGCCTTCGACAAGACCTGCCGGTCCTGGGCAGCATGGATGACCGGCGACGGCGTCAATACGCCGGTCGACCGCAACACCTTTCCCTATCTGCGCGTGCGCGGCGATGCTGCGCTGATCGGCGTCTCCACGGCGCGCGCCACGGCTCCGTTCATGGCCAACGGCTTCTTTCTGGAAGGCCAGGCGGAAAGGCTGCGCGACATGCTCGACGCCACAGGCAAGCGCGGCCTGTTCCGGGTGATCATGATCCACCACCCGCCGGTGCGCGGCGCCGTTTCGCAGAACAAGCGGCTGTTTGGCATCTCGCGCTTCCACAAGGTTCTTCACCGGCACGGCGCCGAGCTTGTGCTGCACGGCCATTCGCATGTGCCGTCGCTCTTCTTCATCGGCGCCCGCAAGGCCAAAATCCCGGTGGTCGGGGTCGCCGCCGCCGGGCAGGCCCCCGGCAGTTCGCATGCGCCGGCGCAATATAATCTGCTCGACATCGACGGTGAAAAGGACAATTGGCGGATCAGGCTGACGCGCCGCGGCCTGACCGGGCCGGCATTGCCGCCCAGCGACCTGCAGACAATGGAGCTTGGCGTCGAAGCCGAGGCGTCGATGGCTGGAGCAATTCCAGGAAAAGTGTGAAACGGTTTCCGTCCGGAATTGGGTCAAAACAAAGAGATAGAGCGGTTCAGCGTTTCCGTGAAACGCTGAACGGCTCTAGAAGCTGATTTTCATTGCGACAATGCGGTCCCAGAACAGCACGAGCGAAATCGCCAGGCCGACCAGGGCGCCGGCGGCGATCAGGCCCAGGCCCGAGAAGAAGGTCGACCAGCCGTTGCTGCGCGCAGGGACATGCAGCGGCGGCTCGGCTTCCACCACTAGGGCGCGTTTCAGGCCGGCGACGGCCTGCTCGATGCCGCCTTCCATCATCCTTTGGCGTTCGACGACGCGCTCGGCGACATAGCGCGTCACCTGATCGGCAACGACCTTCATCTCGGTCGACTCGGCGAGCACGACGCGGCCGATGCGCGTGTCCTTGAGAAAGCGGTAGGTGCGGCGGTCGCGTCCCATGGCGACATGGCTGACGGCGTCGATCCACAGCCTTGGCTGCAGGCCGGACGAGACGGCGAAGTCGAAACTGTCCATGTCGGTGGGTACGTCGCCGAACACCGGGGCGAGTTCGGCGGCAAGCAAATCGAGCCGCATGCGATGCGCTTCGCGCATGTCGACGACGACGTCGTCGCGGTCGGCGAAGGCGTTCTTGACGTCGCGAATGGCATCGGACAGTTTTCGCGACTGATCGATCTGGGTGATGTTCTCGCCTGCATCCTTCATCGGCGTTGCCTCGCGGGTTTGGTTAACACCGAATTAACACAGCCGCCGGCAAAATGCACTTGCGAGATCGATGGGTGGGCAAGGGTTCGCTGGAGCAGCACCAGCGCCGCCGCCGTGCCTGTGCGAAGACCGATCAGCTCGCCGCAGCGGCGAATCCCGGACGAAGCCGCCTGCTGCGGCGTCGCATATTGCGACGGATGGCCTCGGCGATCAGGCCGGGCGCTTCCTCGACCAGCATATGGCCGGCTTCCAGCACGTGGTGCAGATGAAAACGCTTCGGCAGGCCGTCCGCTTGGCTGACAGGCAGCACCGCGTCGTCCGTCCCCCAAACCACCATCACCGGCATGTTCAGCGTTTCAAGCCGCTCGCTCGGGATGACACCTTGCCGATCATCCCTGGTCATTGCAGCTGCGAGCTCGACAAGTGTCCCCAACTGGCCGGGACGCTGGCGCATCTCGTTGAGGAGATCGACCCGGTGCTGCGGGGGGTGGCTTTGCGGTCCCGACATGGCGGCAAGGCAGGCGCGGATTTCGTCAGTGCCGGCAGCGGCGGCGTAGCGGCGCAGCAGCGGGCCATTGATCTCAGGACCAAGACCGCCCGGTGCCAACAGCGTCAGCGAGGCCATTCTTTCGGGCTCGCTCAATGCCATCAGGGCGGCCACGGCGCCGCCCATCGAATGGCCGACGAGATGGGCCCGCTTTATCCCGCGTGCGGAAAGGTCCGCAAGGACGGCACTGGCTGCGATCCTGGCCGGACCGCCGCCCGGAAAATCGAACGACAAGCCATGACCCGGCAGATCATAGGCCAAGGTCCGCGCGCCCGGAGCCAGAGGCGCGACCACATCGCGCCAGTCGTCGTGGCAGCCACCGAAGCCATGCAGGAAGACAATCGTCGTCGGGCCGGTGCCCCGTTCGGCAGCGTAAAGGGATCGGGTCATGCAAACTTAATGGGTTTGTGCCGGGATCAGTCCGGATGCCGGGGGGATCAGTCTTTGTGCCGCGATTGGTCTTTATGCCGCGATGGGTTTGGGCCGGTTCAATCGTGTCTGAATTGCGCTTTGGCCGTGCGGATGGCCAGTAAAATTTTCGCGATCAGCTGACGTCGTTCGCGCGCCGGAAGACGTCAGCTGGCACCGCCAAGCCCGGCGGCGCGCAGGGCCTCTACCAGCCGGTTGGTCAGATCGGCGGGATATCTTCGCTCGACGAACGTTGCACGCGGATCGGCTGCGAATTTCGGGAATTTGGTCGTCAGTTCCTGCAGCAGCCTGCTTGCCAGCTTTTCGCGGCCGGCAGCGTTGGCACCGATCAGCCGCGCCGCCAGATAATGCGATTTCATTTCCGTCGTTCGCAAGCCGTCGCTGGCAAGCGTCGCCTTGTTCATGTCGCCCATCATGAACTCTCCTGCGAACAGCCCGTAATCCCACCATGTCGGATGGGCGCTGGCGATATCCACCGCGTGAGCAAGGATCGGGGTGCCCTCGCTGTACCTGCCGGCGAAAACGAGCCCGTAGCCATAGGCGGCGGCCATTGCGAGATCGTAAGGATTGAGTTCGTAAGCCTTGCGCATCCAGCGGATCGATTCCTCGGAATTGCCGATGCGCGAATTGAGATAACCAAGGGCGCGGTGCGCATAGGGGCTGGTGGGGCCCATCTGGATGGCGCGATGGGCAAACATCATCGCCTTTTCCATCGTCGCGTCGGCGGGGTAGGGATAATGGTCGGTGACCGCCTCCAGATGCAAGGACGCGAGTTCCGAATAGACGAGCGACGACTTCGCCTCCCGGTTGGCAAGATCTTCGAGGCAGCGGTAGGCGGCTTCGTGCGTCTGCGCGTTCTGGTCGAGATAATATTTGCCGTTGAGCACCAGACACGCCGTCAGCCCGGTCTGGATGCCGCTCTGCTCGATGTAATTGTAGATCGTGCCCGAGGCGGGAAGAGCCGAGCTCAAAATGCCGGAGATTTGGTCCTCGATAGCGGTGTTTGCGCTGTCGCCGGCGGTCAGGTTGCGTGACAGCAGCACGCGGCCGGTCGCCACGCTCTGCAGCTCGAGCATAATGTCGCCGCTGCGCGGCCCGGGCAGGACATCGAACACGAAGCTGGCGGCGTCGGTAAGTGGATCGGGCGGGCTGTCGGCATCACGACCGATGAAGTTGATGGTATCGAAGCCGCTAAGGCCGGCGCGCAGTGATGCAGCGACACGGCGAGCCACGTCGCTGTCGGCCTTGATGGCAATGTAAACCTGGGGGAGGGTTTCAACCGGAGGCGCCGCTATGCTGCCGGTCGCCACCGCGGTCTCGACCGCCGTGTCGCCGCCGGTCAGCAACACCACGCTGCCCTGGCGAAGGATCAGCACACCCAGCATGAGGATGACCAGCGCGATCGCCAGCCAGAAGAACTGCAAATGGCGCTGCAGCGACGGTGCAGCGGGGCTGAGCGCTGGAACGCTCAGCAATGCAGCCGGATGTGCCCGGTTGCGGGCATCCTCCGAGGATCCAGGCGGGGCGCTCGTCGCCGCCTCCTCTGTCGCCGGCTGCGGCTTGCTCTCTGCCTCGGCCTCCGCCGGCAAGCGAATGGCATTGAGTTCGTAGGATGGAACATAGCCGCCGCGCGGAATGGCGATGCGGACCGGTTCGGCAACGCCCTCGTTGGCGAAGTACTGCTGCAGCAGCTCGCGCAGCCTGCCGGCCTGCACCCGCACCACCGCATCGGTCGACGGATCGAAATCGCCGTCCTTGCCAAAAACGTCCATCGCTATGGAGAAGCCCTTGAGCCGGTCGGCTTCGCCTGCCTGCTCGCGCTCGACCAGGTAGCGGAGCAGCTTGCGCGCGCGCTCGGATCGTCCGAACGTTTCGCTGGCCAGCAATCGCTCCAACGTTTCGCGCACTGCGGGGGCGGCAGGCGTGGTATGCTGCAAGTGTCGATCCCTTCGAATTCGGCACAGGTTGAGGTACGATCATATAGCGCTGGCGCCGCCTTACAAGCATGTGCTTATGGTGCGATAGCGTACCCACCGGATAAATATCCGGTGGCTGATGGCGCGGGCCTGGCAGTTTCGGCTAGCCGCCCTTCCGGCCGACGATGCGGTTGGCGGCCGAAACCACGGCTTCGAGCGAGGCGGCGACGATATTGGTGTTGATGCCGGCGCCGAACAGCTTGCCGCCCGGATGTTCCATCTCGACATAGGAAATGGCCGAGGCATTCGAGCCGCGCTGCATGGAATGCTCGGAATAATCGAGCACCGACATCGGCACCCCGACGTGGCGCGACAGCGCATCGACGAAGCCGTCGATCGGGCCAGTACCGGTGCCGGATATGGTCACCTCCTTGCCCCCGTCGAGGATCACCGCTTCGACCACGCGCCGGCCCTTGACCTCGGTGTCGGGGTAGGTGTGGTGGTCGAGGAACTTCAGCCGCGCGCCGGGCTGGTCGACATAGGTGTCGAGAAAGCGCTCGTAGATGCGCTTGGCCGGCACCTCCTTGCCTTCGGCGTCGGTGATCGCCTGGATGGCCTGGCTGAACTCGATCTGCAGGTTGCGCGGCAGGTTGAGGCCGTAATCCGCATGCAGCACATAGGCGATACCGCCCTTGCCGGACTGCGAGTTGATGCGGATGATGGCTTCGTAGCTGCGGCCGACATCGGCCGGGTCGATCGGCAGGTAGGGCACCTCCCAGTGCGGCGTGTTGGCCTTGCGCAGCGCCTTCATGCCCTTGTTGATGGCGTCCTGGTGCGAGCCGGAAAAGGCAGTGTAGACGAGCTCGCCAACATAGGGATGGCGCTCGGGGATCTTCAGTTGGTTGGAGTATTCGTAGACGTCCTTCATGCGGTTGATATCGGAGCAGTCGAGCCCGGGATCGACGCCTTGCGTGTACATGTTGAGCGCCAGCGTGACGATGTCGACATTGCCGGTGCGCTCGCCATTGCCGAACAGCGTGCCTTCGACGCGGTCGGCGCCCGCCATCAGGCCGAGTTCGGTGGTGGCGATGCCGGTGCCGCGGTCGTTGTGCGGATGCAGCGAGATCAACAGGTTCTCGCGGTTGTCGAGATTGCGGCACATCCATTCGATGCGGTCGGCATAGATGTTGGGCGTCGACATCTCGACCGTGGAGGGCAGGTTGATGATCAGCTTGTTTTCCGCCGTCGGCTGGACGATTTCGGTGACGGCGTTGCAGATCTCCAGCGCCACTTCGAGCTCGGTGCCGGTAAAACTCTCCGGCGAATATTCAAAACGATAGCCGCCGCCGGCCTTCGCCGCCATGTCGGTGATCATCTTGGCCGCATCGGTGGCGATCCGCTTGATGCCGGCGACGTCTTTCTCGAAGACGACGCGGCGCTGCAGCTCGCTCGTCGAATTGTAGAAATGGACGATCGGGTTGGTGGCACCCTTGAGCGCCTCGAAAGTGCGGGTGATCAGTTCCGGCCGGCACTGCACCAGCACCTGCAGCGAGACGTCGGCGGGCACGTTGCCTTGTTCGATGCACCAGCGGGCGAAATCGAAGTCGGTCTGCGAGGCCGACGGGAAGCCGATCTCGATCTCCTTGAAGCCCATGTCGAGCAGCAGGGCGAACATGCGCGCCTTGCGTTCCTGGCCCATCGGATCGATCAGCGCCTGGTTGCCGTCGCGCAGGTCGACCGAGCACCAGATCGGCGCCTTGTCGATCACTCTCGAAGGCCAGGTGCGATCGGCAAGGCCGACGGTCGGATAGGGCTGGTATTTGCGGGCGGCGTCCGGCATGCCCTTTACCGCAGGCTTGCTGATTTCCTCTACATTCAGACGGATATCTTCTCGTGCGTTCATCGTCATTTCTCCCGGCGGCTCGCGGATCCAGCTTCAGCCGGATTGGTGGCGAGCGGCGCCTTTACCAGAATTTCGTTCGCTTGATGTGACGTGCCAATTTGTGACTGGCCAAGGAGCGTGCGCGTGAGCGGCAATTCGACCGCCGGGCGCTCCTTCAGCGAACCCGGCGATCGCCGATAAGGCCGAGAAGCAGCAGGGTGGAGGCAAGCGCGCGAACGGTCTGGCCGGCAATGCCGGTCGGGCGGGACGCAAAAGAGGTGGCGCGCGGGCTCATGGCGGATTTCATACAGGAGCGGGCAAAGCGAGGCAAGTGGGAGCCTCGCCGTCGCAGAAGCTGCCGATCTCCCCCCGCAAGGGGGAGATTGGATGTCGCCTTGGTTTTCGCCAACATTCAAAGTTGAGGGTGGGGCAACTTTGTTCTTGCTTTGTGCCGGCAGCTATGCTACTAATCTGGCTATGGTGCTGATTGGCGCCGAGGACCCGCCGTCGAGGCGGGTTTTTTATTTCCGGCACCTCCCAGGAGGAAACATGACCACACCCGATCCGATCCGCCGCTTTGTCGAAGCCACCAATGCCGGCGATAGCGAAGCCTTCCTGGACAGTTTCACGCCCGACGCCTTCCTGAGCGACTGGGGCCGGTCGTTCAAGGGCCGCGAGCAGATTGCGCGCTGGAACCAGTCGGACAATATCGGCGTGCAATCCAGACTCCGCATCCTCGGCATCGCAGCGAAGGACGGCACCTACCGCGTTCGCATCGCCGTCGAAGGCAACGGTTTCAACGGCGACGGCGATATGGTCTTCACGCTGGACGGCGAGCGTATATCGGGCCTGGTGATCAGCTGACGCACTGCCCGGCTGGTCTTTACTCCCGCAGGCTTCTCGCCACCAGCCGCGCCACGCTTGGGCCGACCAGAAGCACGATCAGGAAGCGTGCCGATTGCAGCGCCATGACGAAGGAGATGTCGACGTGCTGCGCGGCGGCGGCGATGATGGCGACGCTGTCCATGCCGCCGGGGCTGGTCGCCAGATAGGCGGTCAGCGGATCGATGCCGAGCAGGCGGCTGATCAGGAAGGCGAGGCCGCCGCAAAAGACGATCAGGGCAATGATCGAGCCGACGATCTGCGGCAGCGCGCGGGCCGCGTGGCGCAAGATGGCCCTGGTGAAATTCAGGCCGATGCTCCAGCCGATCATCGTATAGCTCAAGGCGAGCAGCCAGGGCGGCAGCTGCATGGTCACGCCGAGCCCGAGATGGATCACGGTGCCGAAAATGAAGGTGCCGAGGAAGAACGGCGACGGCAGCCTGAAAAGCTTTCCGGCGAGGCCGCCGACCAGCGCCACGCCGAATGTCGCGGCCAAGCCTTTCGGGTCGACCGGCGGAAACCAGACGATGGCCGGCACCTCGATGCCTGAGGTGTCGACCCAAAGCTTGGCCACCAGGGCCGCCGTCATCGAGACGCAGATGACGCGCAGATAGAGCATGAAGGCGACGAGGCGCTGGTCGGCGCCGAAGGCACCGCGCATCAGCACCATGGCGGTGGCGGCGCCCGGCGACGAACCCCAGACGGCGGTGGTGCCGGGCAGGATGCGCCAGCGGCTGATCAGCCAGCCAAGCAGGCTGGATGCCGCGACCGTCGCCATCACGACGCCGAGGAACAGCGGCCATTCCTTGTAGAAGACGGGAAAGATATCGGCCGAGATGGAACTGGCGACCAGGCAGCCGACGACCGCCTGGGCGGAGCCGAACAGAACCCGCGGCACGCGCACCGTGGCGCCGTTGGTGCCGGCAGCGATGGCAGCCAGCATCGGCCCGATCAGCAGTGCGGCGGGCAGGGCGGCGAGTTCCAGCGCGCCGGCAAACAGCACCGAGACCACCACCAGGACCGGCCACTGCCAGCCCTTGTGGATCCGCCCCAGGTGCTCGATGGCCGGCGGGTTCGGGGAAGAATCCATAGATCGGCTCTTAGACCGGTCGCGAAAAAATGCGAACCCTTTTTGCGGGGGAAAAGGGCTTGGGTGGTAATGGCACCAGCCATCCGTAGCGATCCTTCGCGCCCCCCTCTGTCCTGCCGGACATCTCCCCCTCTAGTGGGGAGATTGGATGTCACGTCGGCCTTCGCCAATCTCCAAAAAGAGAGCTGTCGGCGAAGCTGCCAATCTCCCCACTTGAGGGGGAGATGGCCGGCAGGCCAGAGGGGGGGCGCTGTCCCGCCGGCCTCTCCTCTATCCCGCCTTCACCGCCGGCAACCCAAACCCACCAACCGGACGCGTCTCCACCTGGAACTCGAAGCCGGCGATGATCGGCCGTGCCTTGGCGATTGCCGCCTGGACTTCGGGCAGCTGCAGCGAAGCTTTATGGCTTTCGGCGTCGGTCCACACTTCGGTCACCCAGATCGCGTCGGCGTCGGCCGGGTCGGTGGCGATGATGTAGTTCAGGCAGCCGGGCATGGCGCCGGTGCTGGCGAGCAGGACCTCCATGACCGCGTCGCGCTGGCCGCGCGTCGCCCGCATCTTGCCGATCAGTCCGTACATTCGCTTTGCTCCGTTGAGATTACGCAACCAGGAGTATGCAGTTCGCCGTCTACGGCATCAACTGGCCGCCATTCACCTCGATCACCTGGCCGGTGATGTAGCCGCTCAACAGAGCGGAGGAGAGGAACAGATAGGCGCCAACGCAGTCCTCGGCGGTGCCGGCGCGGCCCTGCGGGATGGTGGCGATCATGCCTTTCATCTGGTCGTCGGTCGAGTAGCGCTCGTGGAAAGGTGTCGCGATCGTGCCGGGCGCCACCGCGTTGACGCGGATGTTGAAACCGATCAGCTCCTTGGCCATGCCGCGCGTGACGTTGGAGACGAAGGCCTTGGCGGAGCCGTAAAGGCCGGCGCCGCCACCGGCGCCGTTGCGCGCGGCGATCGAGGAGGTGTTGACGATGAAGCCGCCCTGCCGCTTCAGCCATGGGATCGCCTTGCGCGAAGCTGTCAGCACGGAACGCGCGTTGAGGTCCATCACCGCGTCGTAATGCGCCTCGGTCTGCTCGGCATAGGGCACGCGGCCGAGCATGCCGCCGGCATTGTTGACGAGGCCGTCGAGCCGGCCGAAATGTTGCGCACTGTCCTCGACGACGCGCTCGACATCGGCGGGGATCGAGAAATCGCCCTGGGTCAGGAACACGTCGCCGCCACCGTTGCGAATGGTCGCCGCCAGGTTTTCGGCAGCCACCCGGCTCGAATTGTAGTGCAGTGCGACGCGACATTTCTGCGCGGCGTAGGCAAGTGCAAGCGCCGCGCCGATGCCGGTCGACGCGCCGGTGACCAGCACCGCCTTTCCGGCAAGGTCGGGGATGACCAGAGAGGGGCTGACAAGGGTGGTGGTGGCTGGCACGTCTATTCCTCCGGGGGACTCGGCCTGCTCTTCGTAGGCCCTCGCAGTCCTCGCGTTCAAGTCCGTAAAAGCCTATGGCCTGAGATAGGCGTAGCCCTGGCGCTGCAATTCGGCGAGCTTGACGACACCGCCTCTGTCGGCGGCATGGAAGCCGTCGAGCAGGTCGGCCAGGCCGATATCCATGCCGTGCATGGTGTTGGCGCAAGCGTGCGGGCTGAGCCCATCCTGGACAAGGCCGGCGAAACGCCCGGAAATGGCGGCGGATATGCCCTTCGACTTGAAGGCGGCAAGTGCTGGGCCGTGCACGACAAGCGCGATGTCGACCTTGCCGTCGGTGCCTTCGAAGTGGTTCTTGATGTTGCCGAGCACGAAATTGACCTTGTCGAGATCGCTGAGGTGATAGGCGACCTTTTGCCTTTCCTCTTCGACGGCCTTGACTTCAATGGCTGCCGCCTTGGTGGGGCGCAGCCCGAAAAGCCCGGCGGCCCCGGCAAGACCGACGCGGAAAATATCGCGGCGTCGCATGGCTTCATCTCCCATTTAGCCGGCCCGCGCAAATTGCGTGGCCTCGGCCTCGATCCTAGCATAAATTGACGTCACGTCTTGTCGGGGCAATGGAGGGGTAGCATGACGTCGAGGACCATAACGGGGACCATTGTGGGCGCCGGGCTTGGGGCTGCCTTGCTTTCCGCCGTCGGCGGCGCTGCTTTCGCCGATGACACGCTCAAACTCACCGAGCTCAGCCCCGACGGCAAGGACGCCTGTTTCGGCCGCGTCTACGACGCCGCGCATCTCAAGTCGCATCCGCACCAGAAGGTGGCGCGCATCTTCTTCTATTACGGCCGCGATCCGGTCAGCCGGCCAAACGAGGAGCCAAGCACCGGCATCGATTCCTCCTACAATGGCTTCATGGCGACGACGGTACGCGGCGCCAAGGCGCCGGAATGGCTCGGCGGTTGGTGCAGCCATGAATCGGAGGACGGCAAAACCGGTCCGATCCGTTGCGGCATGGACTGCGATCGCACCATGGCTTCGCTGAAGGTCGACGACAAGGGCCGGCTGATCGTCTCGGACGTGCAGCCCGATCTTTATCTCGATGCCGGATCGGAAGACGAGCTCGGCAAGGCGGAGTACGAACGGCAGGCGTTGGGCAAGGACGACAACGGCTTCAGGCTCGATCCGATGCCGGCCGCGACCTGCAAGGCGGAGTTCGCCCGCATCGACCCGATCGATCCGGCACTTGGCCCGCCATTGCGCGAGCGGCTGAAGCCGGACCAGGCCTTCTGCTACGGGCGTGACTATGATGCCGCGCATCTCGGCTCGCATCCCGATCAGCTGACCCAGACGATCCGGGTTTTCCGCGGACCGGTCGAGCTGGCATCCTTCGCCAAGGGCGGCGACCTCGCCAATTGGCCGAGCGGCGCAGACATCGCCGTTTCGGTTACCACGCGGCAGAAATCGGCCAAGGTCACGCAGGTCTATAACTGCCAGGGCGAGGGCGACCAGTGGCGCTGCGCGGCGAGCGCGAAGACGGGTGGTGCCTCCTGCGATATCGCGCAAAAGGAGATTTTCCTCCGCCGCGGCGCCAACGGCACGATGATGCTGGCCAACCCAAACAGCGGCCTGCCGATCGTCGATCTGTGCTCGAAGGCGGCGGAAGGCGACACCAGCTCCGACGACAAGGTCTACCGGCTGGAGCCGATGCCGCAGGCCGCCTGCGGGCCTTGATCATGTGACGAGGAGGTGGATGCCATGCGCAAGACAAGGGTGTTTTGGTCCGGCCGCTCGCAGGCGGTGCGCTTGCCAAAGGAGTACCGTTTCGACACCAAAGAGGTTTTCATCAGCCGCCACGGCCAGAGCGTCATTATCGAGCCTCTTGCGCAGGATTGGGCTTGGCTGGACAGAGTGATCGGTCCGCTTGATGACGATTTCGCGGAGGCGGCTCTGGAAAGTCCGTCGGATCAGATCCTCGAATCCATGGCGCGCAGCGGCTCGGAATGAGGGCTACAGCGATCCTTCGCGCCCCCCTCTGTCCTGCCGGACATCTCCCCCACTTGGGGGGAGATCGGCAGCTTCCTCGCGTCACTCACTCCTGCGACTATGGCTATTGGCAAAAGCCGCGGTGACGGCCAATCTCCCCACTTGTGGGGGAGATGTCCGGCAGGACAGAGGGGGCGCGAAGGGTCACGACTGAGCGATTTTTCTGCGCGAATTGCTTCACGCGAACGGCACGGCCGTCGTGCCCTTGGGCAGTTTCGCTTCGTCGTCGGGCTCGACATGGATGATGACGCGAACCGAAGGAATCTCTGCCCGCAGCGCGTCCTCGATGCGGTCGCAGATGACGTGGCTGGCGCCGACCGACATGTCGGCGTCGACGACCAGATGGAACTCGATGAAGGTGGCGCGGCCGGCGATGCGCGTCTTCAGGTCGTGGACCTCGAGCGCGCCCTTGCAATTGGCAGAGATGATGTCGCGGATACGGATATGTTCCTGGGTGTCGACGGCGCGGTCCATCAGCCCGTTCATCGACGAGCCGATGACGTGCCAGCCCTGCCACAGGATGTTCAGCGCCACGATCACCGCAAGAGCCGGATCGAGAACCTGCCAGCCGGTCAGCACGGCGCCGACCAGGCCAATGAAGACACCGACCGAGGTCGCTACGTCGGTCATGATATGCCTGCCGTCGGCAACCAGCGCCGGTGATTTTTCACTCCGTCCGGTGCGGATCAGCGTCAAGGCCCAGACGGCGTTGATGACGGTTGCGACGCCGTTGACGGCAAGGCCGGTCCATGGCTGTTCGAGCGGGGCCGGATGCTGCCACGACCACCAGACCTCGTTGAGGATGAGCAGGGCGGCAAGCACGATCAGCACGCCTTCCAGGACGGCCGAGAAATACTCGGCCTTGTGGTGGCCGAACGGATGGTCCTGGTCGGCTGGCTTGTAGCTGACCTGGATCGCCCAATAGGCGGCGGCCGAGGCAATGACGTTGACGATCGATTCCAGCGCGTCCGAATAAAGCGCAACCGAACCGGTGACGTACCAGGCCACCAGCTTGAGGCCGAGCACGACGAAGGCGACGACGATCGACCAGAAAGCGAGGCTGGCGACCTTCTGCCTGGCGGCTGCTTTGATTTCTGCCGCGGTCACTGGGGAAGAAATCCCAACACTGAGCCCTCGAATTAAGCGGCCTTTTCCTTGGCCTTGCGCGGCAGGTGCGCGACGATGTTCTCGATGATGCGCATGCCGGCATTGTGGCCGAGCGTCATGATCGATTCCGGGTGGAACTGCACAGCGGCGATCGGCTCCTTGCGGTGCTCGAAGGCCATGATGATGCCGTCCTCGGTCTCGGCGGTGACGACAAAACCATCGGGCAGCCGCACCGGATCGGCGAAGATAGAATGATAGCGGCCGACCGTCACCTCCTTGGGCAGGCCGGAGAAGATGATGCCCGGCTTCGACACGCGGATGCGCGACGGCTTGCCATGCATCGGGATGTGCAATTGCCGCAGCTCGCCGCCATAGGCCTCGGCCAGCGCCTGCAGCCCAAGGCAGACGCCGAAGATCGGCAGGTCGCGCGCACGGGCTCGCTTGATGGTGGCGGCGCAGTCGAAGTCCTTCGGCGTGCCGGGGCCGGGCGACAGCACGACCAGGTTTGGCTTCAGCCGGTCGAAGACCTCGTCCGGCACCGGCGTGCGCACCGTCGAGACATTGGCGCCGGTCTGGCGGAAATAGTTGGCCAGCGTATGGACGAAGGAGTCCTCGTGGTCGACCAGCAGGATGTTGACGCCATCGCCGACCCGCGCGGTGCTGCGTTCGGTGCTGGCGGCATTGCCTGACTTGGCGTCGCGGATGGCGGAGATCATGGCGGATGCCTTCAGTTCGGTTTCGGCTTCTTCTTCTTCGGGTATGCTGTCGAAGAGCAGCGTGGCGCCGGCGCGCACCTCGGCAATGCCGTCCTTGATGCGGATGGTGCGAAGCGTCAGGCCGGTGTTCATGTCACCGTTGAAATTGACCATGCCGATCGCCCCGCCATACCAGGCGCGCGGGCTCTTCTCGTTCTGCTCGATGAAGCGCATGGCCCATAATTTCGGCGCGCCGGTGACGGTGACGGCCCAGGCATGCGACAGGAAGGCGTCGAAGGCGTCCATGCCTTCGCGCAGCCGTCCCTCAATGTGGTCGACGGTGTGGATCAGGCGCGAATACATCTCGATCTGGCGACGGCCGATGACGCGCACCGAGCCCGGCTCGCAGACCCTCGACTTGTCGTTGCGGTCGACATCCGAGCACATGGTGAGTTCGGACTCGTCCTTCTTGGAATTGAGCAGCTTGAGGATCTGCTCGCTATCGGAAATGGCATCGTCGCCGCGCTTGATAGTGCCGGAGATCGGGCAGGTCTCGACGCGGCGGCCGTTGACGCGAACGAACATTTCCGGCGAGGCGCCGATCAGATATTCGCCCTCGCCGAGATTGATGAAGAAGGAATAGGGCGAGGGATTGATGCTCTTCAGCTTGCGGGAAATCTCGGAGGGCTGGGTTTCGCAGCGTTCGTAGAACATCTGCCCCGGCACCACTTCGAACAGGTCGCCGCGCTCAAAGCTCTTCATCGCCTTGCGCACCAGCTTGGCATATTCGCCGGGCTCGTGGTCGCCGCGCGGCGGGATCCGGTCGGCGGTCCTGAACGGCTCGACGATTTCGTCGCGCGGCAGGCCTTCGGTCGAAAAGCCGTCGCCGGAATAGTCGTAGCGGTCGGTCCAGGCCTTGGTGGAATAGTGGTCGACGACGAGGATCTCGTCGGGCAGGAACAGCACGAGATCGCGCTGGCTTGGCTTGCGCTCGAGCTTGTAGTCGACCGGATCGAACTGGAAGGCGAGGTCGTAGCCGAAGGCGCCATAGAGGCCGAGATTGGCGTCTTCCTCGGTCTTGAACAAAGCAGTGATGGCGCGCAGCACGGTGAACACGGAGGGAACGCGGCTGCGTTCCTCTTCGGTGAAGACACGGCCGGGCTTGGCGACCTCGAGGCGGATGAGTTTGTTCGACGTCTCGGCGATCGTGACATCGTCAAGGCCGGCAAGCACCGTACCGATCACCGGCAAAAGCACCTCGCCACGGCGGTTCAGCGCCTCGATGCGCATGGCGCGGCCGCGTGCCGAGATCACCAGCGGCGGATCGATGATGGCGGTATCCCAGCGCGTATAACGGCCGGGATATTCGTAATTCGAGGAAAACACGGCGCCGCGGCGCGAATTCAGGCCATCGACATAGCCGTCGATCGCGCCCTCATATGGCCGGTCATGGCGCTGGCGGGTAATCGCCACGCCACCCGCGGTGACGAAGCGCTCGGCGCCATTCTCCAGAATTTTCGTCGTCATTGCCGTCTCCATCAGCGTCTTTGGGGCAACGGACCCGGGAATGGCTTGAAAAAACAAATGGCCGCCCGGACATTCCGCTGCGGCCACCTTCTATTGTCACGCGAACGCGTTCGAACAGGCCGCTGTCAGCGAGCCCACCACCAAATGGTCTTGATCGAACGCATATTCATGGCGAAATCCATAGCCGCGAAAAGCGGTATGCGCAACAGGTTTGAAAGTCTGTGGGGTGGCTGCTGCTTTCGCAACCCATGGCACATGGCCAAGACCGGCAGTCCTGCCTAGACTCTGCATCAAACAGCAGGAAGACGGGAAAACATCGATGACCGAGCAGATCGACCGCGCACGGACGTTCCATTCCCTCCATGTCAAGGGCAACCCGATTGTCCTCTACAATGCCTGGGACCCAGGCTCCGCCAAGATCATCGCGCAAGCAGGGGCCAAGGCCATCGCCACCGGAAGCTGGCCGGTCGCGGCCGCTTTCGGATTCGCCGATGGCGAGAAAATCCCGTTGGAACTGGCGCTCGAAAACATCAAACGCATCGTTGCGGCGGTGGATCTGCCGGTAACCATGGACCTCGAGGGCGGTTACGGGGTCGCTCCGGAGGTTGTCGCCCGCAGCGTGGGGCTCGCCGTGCAGGCTGGAGCCGTCGGCTTTAATTTCGAGGATCAGATTGTCGGCGGCAGTGGGCTGCACGACATCGCCATACAGGTGAGGCGGATCGAAGCCGCCGCGGCGGCCGTGAAGACCTCGGGTATTCCGGCCTTCATTAACGCCCGAACCGACATTTTCCTGAAGGCGAAACCGGATGCGCACGACAAGGCTCTCCTCGATCAGGCGATCGAGCGGGCGCACGCCTACGAAAGGGCCGGAGCGCATGGCTTCTTTGCGCCGGGGCTTGCCGATGAAGGCCTGATCGAGGCGCTCTGCCAGGCAACGGCATTGCCGGTCAACATCATTGCACTGGCGCATGTGCCGCCGCGCCAGAGGCTTGCCGAACTCGGCGTCGCCCGCGTGAGCCATGGTCCGGTGCCTTACCGGCAGATGGCCGAATGGCTGGAGTCCAAGGCGCGACAGGCGATTTCGGGGTAGCCTGGCGGGTTGCGTCAGTCCTCCAGCGTCCCCGACCTTGCATCGGCACTCTTCCTGTCGCCGACCAGCTTCAAGAGGTCCTCGCCGGCGCGAATTATGCGGCGCGAGCGGCGTGTCAGGATGAGGCCGGCCTGGGGCGCCAACACTTCCGTGCGGCCGTCGGGCTCACCCGGCGCGTGGACGATGGTGGCAAGGCGCGCACCCTTGGTGACGCGGTCGCTCGGCTTCACGTGGTAGAGGATCGCGCCCGAACGGGGCGCCGGCATCATCTCGATATTTTCGATCGGCGCGACGAGTCCTCCGAAGCTGCCAGACGCGGGCAGCGTCTGATCCCGGATGACGCCGCGCGCCACCAGCAGCCGGTAGAGCCCTTCGGCGTCGGCGCTGGCGAGGGCGCCGTCGACGTCGAGTATGCCGCGATATTCGACGGTGGTGGCGACGCGCCGATCGAGGCGCGCGACGTCGGCGGGAACGTTCTGATACGGCATGATCGAGGCGCCTTCGAAGGTGCCGTCGGGATCTTCGTGCCACAGCATCACCGCATCGACGCCCATAGCCGCCGCACAATCCGCCATGGCCGGCCACAGGCTGGTGTGGACGTAGAGGTAGGCGAGGCCTTCATCGTCGCAGTGCAGGTCGAGCACGATGTCGTGGCCGATGGAGAGCTGCAGCAGCCGCGTCTTCAGCCGCTGATCGACCGTGCCGTGCGCCGGCAGGAGCGTGAGGTCGGGCGCGGCGAGCCGCGGAAAGCCGCGATTGAAATTGGTGCGCGTCCCCAGATGGAAGCGGCCCTGATGGTCGCCATAGAGATATTGCGCGCGGCCGATCGGATTGGCCCAGGGCACGATGGTCATATTGCCGCTGATGCGGCCTTCGGCTTCCGCCCTGCTGAGCATCGGCATCAGCGCATCGATGGCAACGACGCCCGGCAATTCGCCGGCATGAAGTGCCGCCTGCAGATAGGCCGAAGGCGCTGTCTTGTCCGTTCCGGTGAAGCGGAAGACGGGGAATTCGTAGGAAACGCCCTCGCTGTCGCCGGCGATGCGTTCGATGGATTTCTGCATGGACTGTCTCCAGGAAACGAGACCGAACACATGCCCTTTCGCCAATACACTGTCGATTGGTCCAGCTTTTCGCGCTATGGGCGCACGGCTCTATCCGGGCTTGGCGCTCAAAGGATCGCGAGATAACGCCTGCGCCCGGCCTATGCCAGCGGCTTCAATTCCTGGGCGATGGTCGGCAGAAGCTCCGAGACGTTCGGGTGGATGTGCACCGCGCGCGCCAGCGTACTGACTGGCGCCTTGGCATACATCAGATCGAGCACGCAGTGCACTGCCTCGTCGCCACCCGGGCCGAGCACCGAACAGCCGAGGATTTCCTTGGTGTCGGCATCGACCAGGATCTTCATGAAGCCTTGCGTCTCACCTTTTTCGACGGCACGGCTGACGCGGGTCATTGGCCGCTGGCCGACAAGGGCGCGGCGGCCGGATTTCCTTACCGCGGCTTCGGTCATGCCGCAGCGGCCGAGTGGTGGGTCGATATAGAGCGCATAGGCCTCGATGCGGTCGCTGACCTTGCGCGGATCGTTGTCGAGCAGGTTGGCGGCGACAATCTCGTAGTCATTGTACGAGGTGTGGGTGAAGGCGCCCTTGCCGTTGCAGTCGCCCATCGCCCAGATGCCGGGCACGCTGGTGCGCAGCTGGTCGTCGACGACGATGAAGCCGCGTTTGTCGACCTCGACGCCGGCTTTGTCGAGGCCGAGATCGTCGGTATTTGGCGTGCGGCCCAGGGCCAGCAGCACATGCGAGCCGACCGCAGCCGCCTTGCCTGGCGAGAAGGTCACGGCGATTTCGTTGCCTCGCCTGGCGAAGCGGATATCGTCGGCGCCGAGATGGACGGCAATGGCTTCGTTTTCGAGGATCGACAAAATGGCGTCCGAGACGTCATCGTCCTCGCGGCCGATCAGGCGCGGGCTCTTTTCGATGACCGTGACTTCGGAACCGAAGCGGCGGAACATCTGCGCGAATTCGAGCGAGACATAGCTGCCGCCGACGACGATGAGATGGCGCGGCAGCACGTCGAGATCCATCATCGACGAATTGGTCAGGTAAGAAATGCCGTCGAGGCCGGGCAGGTCGGGCACCGAGGCGCGGCCGCCGGTGTTGAGGAAGATATTTTCGGCGCTCAGCAGATCGTCGCCGACGCGCACCGTATTGGCGGTCACGAAGCGCGCATGGCCGCGATAGAGCGTGCATTTGTCCATGCCGGCAATCCAGTCTTCGAGATTGCCGCGGGCATCGTTCGAGACTTTGTCCTTGCGCGCCTTGATCGCCTTGTAGTTGACGCCGATGGGACCGGAGAGCGTCACACCGTAGTCCGCGGCGCAGCGGGCGAGATGCGCGGCATAGGCGCTTGCCACCATCGTTTTGGTCGGCGTGCAGCCGGTATTGACGCAAGTGCCGCCGACCAGCTTTCGCTCGATCAGCGCCACGCTCATGCCGGCCGCATTCAGCCGGCCGGCGAGCGGTGGGCCGGCCTGCCCGGCACCGACGATGATGGCGTCGAATGTCTTTGCCGTCATGCCACCGCCGCCACGATCAGAAGTCCGCCGACGATCGCCACCGCGTCCTCGATGAAGGCGGCGGGCGGGTCCTTGCCGAAGGCGGTGGCCAGGCGCTTACGCGCCTCGGCGCCGCCCAACGTGCCGATCACCGCGCCGACGGCGCCGGCGATCAGGCCGCCGATGGTGGCGCCGCCGGTGGCGCCGATCACCGCGCCGGTGAAAGCGCCCAAGACGATGCGCGTGCCGAATTGCTGCGGCACCTTGCGGCTCGGCGCCGATGGCAGCTGGTCGGTGACCAGTTCGGCGATGGCCAGGATGGTGAAGATGCCGACGGCGATCCAGTGACCCATGAAACTCGCCCAGGTGCCGGTGACCGGCAACCAGCCTAGCCAGGCGCCCCAGGCGACCGCGGCGGGCGCAGTCATGGCGCGAAGCCCGGCAACGATGCCAATCAGGAGTGCAAGAATGTACAGCATGATTGATCCCTCGATGGCCGGCTTGGGACAGGTCCGAGAGAGCAAGCTACCATAGGTCCGGTATTTGACCAGAGGTGGTGTCGCCGCCGGCGCTTCCGTATTTTCACCAGTTGTGCTTGGCAAAGATTGAGACTGGAGTTGCGGCCATGACGGGGAGCGAACGCACGAAAATGGCGGCGGGCGAGTGGTATTGCTGCCTCGACCCGGAACTGGAGGCGCTGCGGATCACGGCACGCGACGCGGTGTTCGAGCACAACAGCCTGCCACCACGACAGCGCGGCGATATCGGGCCTGCCTTGCGGGCGCTGCTCGGCGCTGCAGGCGAGGGCGCCCGGATCGAAGCGCCGTCCCACTGCGCTTATGGCTTCAACATCTTTCTCGGCGACCGCGTCTTCCTCAATGCCGGCTGCACTATTCTCGATACGGCGCAAGTCCGCATCGGCAAGGGAACGCTGCTCGGCCCGAATGTGCAGATCTATTGCGCCGAGCACCACAAGCAGGCTGCCGGGCGGCGGGCAGGGCTGGAGATCGCCAGGCCGGTCGAGATCGGCGACAATGTCTGGATCGGCGGCAGTGCCATCATCCTCGGCGGGGTCAGGATCGGTGATGGCGCCATCGTCGGCGCCGGTGCCGTGGTGACGCGCGATGTGGCGGCGAACACCACGGTGGTCGGCAATCCGGCACGGGTAATCAGGAGCGGGTGAGCCGGATCAGCGTGAAGCGCCGCGTCTATCCAAATCGACACTCCTCGAGAATTCGCGCCGATACTGCCCGGGCGAGGTTCTGAGCCGCGCCGCGAAATGCTGGCGCAGCGAGGTGGCGCTGCCGAAGCCGGCCTCGAAGGCAACCGTATCCATCGATTTTTCCGTTGCTTCCAGCAGCCGCTGTGCGAGTTGCACACGCTGGTCGGTCAGCCAGTCGCCGAAACTGGTGCCGATCGTTTTCTGGAAACGGCGCGTGAACGTCCGGCGGGTGAGGCCGGCGAGACCGGCAACGCTGTCCAGACTGTGCGGATCACCCAGGGTTTTGCGCACCGTTTCGAGAGCCTGGGTGAAGCGGTCCGCATTGCCGGTTCTGGCGATGGGACGTTCGATGAATTGCGCCTGCCCGCCCTGCCGATGCGGAGAAAGCACGATCTGCCGGGCAAGGCGAAGCGCTGCCTCCGCGCCGTAACGAGCCCGTACGACGTGCAGGCAGCAGTCAAGCCCGGCGGCGACGCCGGCGGATGTCACGACATCGCCATCGTCGATGTAGAGCACTTCTGGTTCGACGAGAATGTCGGGATAGAGTTCCTGCAGCTGATCCGCGTAGGCCCAGTGCGTCGCGGCTCGCCGCCCCGAAAGCAATCCGGTCGCCGCGACAGCGAACGTTCCCAAGCACAGTCCGACAATCAGCGCGCCGCGCTCGTGCGCGCCAAGCAACGCCTCGATCAGTGTCGTCGGCGGTGAGATCCCGAGATTCTTCCAACTCGGCACGATGACGATGTCGGCATCATCGAGCGCTGAAAGCCCGTGCGGGACGCTGATGGTCAGCCCGGCATCAGTGCGGATCGGCCCGTTCTCAATCGCGCAGACCCGGAAGTCGAAGCGCGGCAGGCCGAGCGTCGTGCGATCCGCGCCGAACACGAGACACGGCACGGAGAGATGAAACGGGCTGATGCCATCGAAGGCGATGGCGGCAACGACAGGATCGGCCATGGGAGCTCCAGCAAAGGGTGACACCGATTGTCCCAATTCTTTCGAACAATGTCAATCGGGACACTTTTTGCGATCCGGCGCCGCGCTTATCGTCCACCCATCAATGCCAAACGGGAAAGGAAAACCCCATGTCGGACCCAGCCAAAGGCAAAGCTCCACGCCGCGCCCTCATCGTCATCGATGTTCAGAACGACTATGACGGCGGCAACCTCGCCATCCAGCATCCGCCGTTCCGCGAGAGCGTCGTCAATGTGGCGCGAGCGATGGACGCGGCCACCGAGGCAGGCGTCAAGGTGGTGGTCATCAAGCAGTTGGCACCGGAAACCTCATCGGTCTTCGCCAAGGGCAGCCATGGCGCCGAGTTGCACCCGGAAATCGCCAGGCGAAACCGCGACCACTACATCGAAAAGAACTTGCCCAGCGCCTTCACCGGCACGGATTTAGAGGAGTGGCTGCGCGCCAACTCTATCGATACGATCACGGTCATCGGCTACATGACGCATAATTGCGATCTGTCCACGGTCATCCATGCCGTGCATATGGGTTTTGAGGTCGAGTTCCTGTCGGACGCGACGGGGTCGTTGCCCTACGCCAACAGCGCCGGCTACGCTTCGGGCGAGGAAATCCATCGCGTCGTGACGATCGTATTGCAGTCGCGCTTCGCGGCCGTTCTCAAAACCGCCGAATGGATCGATTGCCTGAAGACCGGCGTGGTACCCCAGCACGACACACCCTATGCCTCCAACCAGCGCGCGCTGGCGCGAAGCGCGGCGTAGGAGACTATTGCGAGCAGGCAGAAGGGCGCCGCAGCGTTGCGGCGCCCTTTGCCGTTCGAGCGTTGATATCCTTAGAACAGGCCCTCGATCTGGCCCATTTCGTTCAGGAAGATCTTTTCCGAGGATGGCGCTTTGGGCAGACCGGGCATGGTCATCACCTCGCCGCAGATGATGACGACGAAGCCGGCGCCGGCAGACAGCCTGACCTCGCGCACCGGCACGGTGTGGCCGGTCGGCGCGCCGCGCAGATTCGGATCGGTGGAGAAGGAATATTGCGTCTTGGCCATGCAGACCGGCAAATGACCGTAGCCGGCGTGCTCCCAGGCGTGGAGCTGGTCGCGCACCGATTTGTCGGCGATCGCTTCGGAACCGCGATAGATGCGCTGGACGATGGTGTTGATCTTCTCGAACAGCGGCATGGCGTCAGGATAGAGCGGGGCAAATTGCGACGCGCCGGATTCGGCCAACGCCACGACTCTTTTGGCCAGTTCCTCGATGCCGGCCGATCCCTGAGCCCAGTGCTTGCACAGGATCGCCTCTTCGCCCATCGAGGCGACATAATCCTTCATCGCCTGGATCTCTGCCTCGGTGTCGGAGTAGAAATGGTTGATGGCGACCACGGCCGGCACACCGAACTGGCGGATGTTCTCGATGTGGCGGCCGAGATTCGCACATCCCTTCTTGACCGCCTCGACGTTCTCCTTGCCGAGTTCCTCCTTCTTGACGCCGCCATTCATCTTCATGGCGCGAACCGTGGCGACGATGACCGCCGCTGCCGGCCTCAGGCCGGCCTTGCGGCATTTGATGTCGAAGAACTTTTCGGCACCGAGATCGGCGCCGAAACCGGCTTCGGTGACGACGTAATCGGCAAGCTTCAGCGCCGTCGTGGTGGCAACGACGGAGTTGCAGCCATGCGCGATGTTGGCGAAGGGGCCGCCGTGGACGAAAGCCGGGTTGTTCTCCAGCGTCTGCACGAGATTGGGCTGCATGGCGTCCTTCAAGAGCACGGCCATCGCGCCGTCGGCCTTGAGGTCGCGTGCATAGACGGCCGACTTGTCGCGGCGATAGGCAACGATGATGTCGCCGAGGCGCTTTTCGAGGTCCTTCAGGTCGGTCGACAGGCACAGGATGGCCATGACTTCCGAGGCGACTGTGATGTCGAAACCGCCCTCGCGCGGGAAACCGTTGGCGACGCCGCCGAGCGAACAGATGATCTCGCGCAGCGACCGGTCGTTCATGTCCATGACGCGGCGCCAGACGACACGGCGGGTGTCGATGCCGAGCTCGTTGCCCCAATAGATATGGTTGTCGATCAGCGCCGACAGCAGATTATGGGCGGTGGTGATGGCATGGAAATCGCCGGTGAAGTGGAGGTTCATGTCCTCCATCGGCACGACCTGCGCATAGCCGCCGCCGGCGGCACCGCCCTTGACGCCGAAATTCGGTCCGAGCGAAGCCTCGCGGATGCAGACGATGGCCTTCTTGCCGATGCGGTTGAGGCCATCGCCCAAGCCCACCGTCGTCGTCGTCTTGCCTTCGCCGGCCGGTGTCGGGTTGATGGCGGTCACGAGGATCAGCTTGCCGTCCTTGTTGCCCTTCACCGACTTGATGAACTCGGCCGAGATCTTCGCCTTGTCGTGGCCGTAGGGCAGAAGATGTTCGCTCGGAATGCCGATCTTCTGGCCGATCTCCTGGATCTGCTTCTTCCTGGCGCCGCGCGCGATCTCGATGTCGGACTTCACTTCGGCCATGACGGCTTCCCTCTGAATTGAACGGATTCGATTACTGTGGTCGCAAGCCCGGCACTGCAGGCGCGGGCATGTTCTACCCCTGTCGCTGCCGCGGCGTCAACTTTCATGCAACTATGTTTCCTACGAAGAAAGTGCCTCTGCGGTCGGCTGCCCTGCTACAGGTTCTTTTTTCGCGCCGGTCGCCGCGCCGTATAGAAGCCAGAGCAGGCGCGGTTCCGCCGTCTCAAAACAGCCGCGTAATACGCGAAAAGCGACAGAAGCAACGGCGCAAATTCACCAGCGCCGGCTGCGCGGAACGATCCGCTACTGCGTCAGCACGTTGCTGATCTCGACCATGTTCGAGCGGACCCTGAGTATGTAAAACCCCATCGTCGTCAGATGTGTCGGCAACAGCCAGCCGTCCTCGCGGCCATTGGCGATGATGAAGGGCTGGATGCGCAGCGCCGAGACGAATTGCGCGTCCATCGTATCCCACAGGTTCTGCAGGTGCTTTTCCTTGATGACGTCCTCGAAGTCGGCCTGCGCGCCCTTCATCAGCCCGTAATAGGCATAAAGCTGGCCATAGGCGAACCAGAAGCGGTCGTCGGCACGGGTGTCGAACCAGCCATTGTTGTGGTTTTCGGCACGCTCCTTGAGGATCGCCGAGGTCGAGCCGATGTCGGACGAGATGCGGTCGATATACTGCTTGAGATTGTCGGCGCGGGCATCGAACGTGGCCTGGCAGGCTGCCAGACGGGCGTTGAAGGAACGCAGCTTGCGCACCGCGTCGCGATAATAGCTCGGGGTCGGCGTCTTGGGACCAAACGGGTTCAAGCCGAAGTACCAGGTTTCCTCATCGAACTGCAGATTGCCGCGGGCGTCCTGCAGGTCGGCGTCGATCTGCGAGGTGGTGCGGACGCGGCCGAGATTGTCGGCAAGCTCGGTCGCCGTGCGCCGCACCGCCTGGTTGATGCCGCGCTGGAACGAAGCCTTGTTGTCCATGAACGGCGTGTGGTCCCAGTCGATGCCGAACAGGCCGAGCTTGTAGAGGATCATCGACGACACCCAGGCATTCTGGTTGACGTTGAAGTCGGTCAGGTCGGCCGCAACCTGGGCAATGGCTGAATTTCCGCAGGTCTTGGCCGTGTCGGTGCCGGCGCCTGCAGAGACCTGTTCACCGGCGGAGCTGTTGCGCTTTTCGAACGTGTATTTGTCGACGTAATTCGGGTCGAAATTGTTCCACCACTGGGTGGCGTAGAAGAAATTAATGTAGAGGCCGATCAGCACGACGACAGCCAGGCCGAGCACCGCCTTCAGGATCCAGCCGCGTTGCGTGTACCAGCGCCCCGCCCACAGGAACGGCCACAGGATCGCGCCGATGAGCAAGCCGATGCCGCGGCCAATCCACTGGAAAATCCGGGTGAAGAAATTCACGATCGGATCAAGCATGGCGATGTCACCCCCTCAGTCAGTCAAGCCGTAGAGGCGTGTGCGAAACGCCACCTTGTCCTTCAAATATGCGGTTTTCAGAACGTCCACAACATGCGATCGCCAAGCGTCGCTGAAGCCGTCATAATCCCTGTAGAAGCCCGGCTTGTTGAAGACGTAACGCGAAACGAAGTCCTGCGGCACGAAGTCCGAGATCAGCTGGTTGGTCAGCCAGGCGTCTTGATGGTCCGGCTTGGCGCGGATCACCAGGAAGCGCTGCTGCGGGAACACATCCTCTATCTTGAGATGGCCGAGCTGAGCGATCTCGCGCTTGGCGGCGTTGAGGAAGGGAAAATTGCCATCCCTGGCGATCAGATCGGCATGGCCGTGGATCCAGGTCTGCAGCCAGACCTTGTCGACGTCGGTCAGATTGCGGTCGGGCTCGGCGTCGCGGATCAGCGCGCGCACCACCATTTCGGCGCGATGCTCGAGATAGCCGGAGGTTTCGATCCATGAGGCGCGCGGCAGCTCGATGCGGCCGGTCGAAGCGAGGAACTTGAACACCTTGTCGGCGTCGTGGATCGAGAGGTAGCTCACCTGCCACGGCCGCGAACGGCGGAAACCCGGCGCTGCCGGGTCGCTGATCACCGTCGTCACGTCGGGATCGACGAACACATAGAGCCCGCCGAAATGGCTGGTCCAATAGGCGTTGTGGCGGAAGATCACCTGGTCCGGCACCAGCGCATTCTCGCGGATGTCGCCGCAGACCTTCGCCAGCTCGACCATGTGTGCAAGCATGGCATTGTCGCGCCAGGCATCCGGTTCCTGCTTCAGCCGGTCGACCAGCTTGCCGAGCTCGGCGGCCTTGCCCAGCACGTCCTCGGCCGACAGCACCTTGAACTCGACCTGGTTGATCGACAGCAGATCCTCGATGTCGTCGACCTTGGGGACTGAATCCTCGATCTCGCCGTAGATGACGTCCTTGATTGTCAGCGCATCGATGGCGCGCTGGTTCTTCGACATGAACTCGTACATCAGCAGCGAGGTGTTGGAGAAAGCCGTGTGCACCACCGGCAGGTCGATCTGCGACGGCGTCAGGATGATGAAGCGGCGGTTGACCTCGTTCGGATCGAGGTAGCTGTAGTCGCCGCATTCCTCGGCGACCTGCGGCGAAAAGCCGGTACGGTCGATCTCGAAGCTTTTCAGCTTGGTCGGCTTCAGCCCGAAGGCGACCATCGCCTTGTTGTAGCGCTGGATCAGATGCGGCTCGTCGACCGTCAGCAGCCGGCCGTAGATCAGCTCGTTGTCGCGTAGCAGGTCGGGTTTCTTGGCAGGACTCATGCGCGTAGTCCCAACGGATCTTGCGCTGGATGACCGAGCTCCAACGCTGACGCCCCCCTCTCCCCGTTCTTCACGGGGAGAGGGTAAGGGTGAGGGGCAGCGCAAACGGTCAAGGACATGTCTCTCCATAGCCTTTGGCGGCGACAAATCGAAGATCACGCGTTTCGATATGGCGTTCGAGGCGCCCTTCGATCGCAGCCACCACTGTTTCAAGGACTGCTTCCCGCTCCTTCAATACGTCTACGTTCCAAAAGCGAAGGATAGACCAGCCATCGGAGACGATGAAGCGATCTCGGATTCGATCATATTGGCTGCCGACATGCTGACTGCCATCGACTTCGACGACGAGCTGGCAGTCTCTGCAGGCGAAATCGACGAAGTAAGAGCCTATCGGCAACTGCCGTACGAATTTATGGCCGTTCAGTCTGCGGTCGCGCAACTCCAGCCAGAGCGCGGTTTCTGCATCGTTGTCGGATTGACGCAGGCGCCTTGCGCGCTTGGTTGTGTCTATTTCTGGCCCACGCATGCGCTGCCCCTCACCCTTACCCTCTCCCCGTGAAGAACGGGGAGAGGGGGGCGTCAGCGTTTGAGCCACGTCTTTCAGCGTTGCTGTGGGAGCTTATGCATCGCACCGGAAACAGTGCTATCCGGTGAGAAGGAAGATCACGCATTCCACATTCCCTTCTTCTTCAACTCCTCGATCTCGCGGACGGCACGCTCCCGCAGACGGGTGTCGCGGATCATCTTGGTCACCGCCGCATCGTCGGCCTTGTCGGAATAGCGGAACTCGGAATCCGCATACCGGTTGATCTCCTGCATGACCATGTCCATCGAGAACGGCCCCCGCAGTTCCTCGATCATCGCCTTCTTGTCGTCGTAACCCTTGTGCATGAAGACTTCCGGCTTCTCGAACCATTCGTCCGGCAACTCGATATCCATGGCGCGCATCTTGATCGCGTCGGTGACGTTCTTGATGGCGCGGCCGGTGAAGCGCGGCTCGGCATCCTTGATCATGTGCAGATAGGTGCCGATATCGGCCATCGACTTCGGCGCGCTGTTCTCCTTCATGTAGCGCTCGTAGACCTTCATCAGCCCGTCTTCCTGCGGTTTCTCATGCTCTTCATAAGCCTCCATCACCGCGCGCTGGATTTCCTGGGCTGCGTAGAGCTTGTGGTCGCCGAGCGGGATCTTGTGGTTCTTGCCGGCCAGCAGGACGAAGATGTCGATGTAATCGTCGCGGGTCTGCGGACCGTCGACCAGCCAGCGTGCGCCGGCGCGCTGGCGCAGTGCGTCGTCGACGTTTTCGGGATAGTTGGAAAACATGCCGAACGAGCAATTACCGCGCACCACGGTGCCCGCGCCGGCAAAGGCGTCCATCAGCACACCGGTGATTTCCTGCTGGCCGGCCGAGGCGCGGTCGTCGGAGCGGCGTGCGGCGACCTGGTCGATGTCATCGATGGTGCCGAAGCCGATGACGCGCGGGTTCAGCACATTGTTGATGAATTGGCGGCAATTCTGGCCGGACTTGCCCTGATAGGAGGAGATCTGGTCGACGCCGAAATTCTCATAGGCGAAGGGGTAGCCGGCGACCTGGCAGTAACCGTTGACGAGGCCGGCAATCATCTGGATCAGCGTCGTCTTGCCGGTGCCGGGCGCCCCGTCGCCGATGAAGGTGAACAGGAAGCCGCCGAGCTCGACGAACGGGTTCAACTCGCGCTCGAAGTCGTAAGCCATCAGCATCTTGGCGAGCTTGACGGACTGGTACTTGGCGATGTGGTTGCCGACGACCTCGTCGGGCTTCTTGAAGGTCATCACCAGCGGCTTCGACCGCTTGCCCGGCGCGACGTCGAAGCCATCGAGCGTGAAATCGTCCACGTCGATGCGGATGTGCGCGTTCTCGAACGGACCGATGCCGTCGAAACGGCCCTTTCGCGCCAGAAGCCCATCGATGGCGACGCGGGCGAAGGCGCGGGCGCGGGTCATCAGGTCGGCATCGTCCTTCGAGCCTGATATCGCCCTGTCGAGGCCGGCCACGATCGACTTCACCGCGTCCTGCGGCGTATCGAACAAAAAGTCCGGCTCGGGCGTGTCGTTCGGTGCCTCGCCGTCGCTGTCGATCAGCTGGAACAGGTAGGAAGCAAGGCTGAAGGCCGAAATATAGGCCGAGGCCGACAGCAGCTTCTTGAAGGTGGCGGCCTCGTCACCCTCGAGTGGGGCGCGGGCGTTTTTCGCCTGCAGGCTTTCGAGGTCGGAGCCTTCGGCAAAGACGTCCGATATGGCCAACGCGATTGCCGCGCCGCGCCGGGTGCGAAACAGCAGCATGTGCTGCGCAATGCTCAACAACTGGTCGTCGGGATGGACGGCGGCGACGGTCTTGGAAAGCTCGACCTCGCGCGTGCGCCTGACCGAGCCGACCGAGACGGTCGAGACGAAGCGGCGGTTGGTGCCGGCAAGAGCGGTACCGGATTCGCGCGAAGGGTCCTCCAGTACGACGATGCGGGTGAGGAAGCTCTGCGCCGTGGCACGGTGCTTTTCAATTGCCGCTTCCGAAATCGTTGTCAGGCCGGTGTCCATGGGTACCTCATGTCAATCGCACTCCGCCTCGTGCCTTCTGCTATTTCCGTCCGAACAGGCTGGCCGCATACTCGATCGCGAAGATCAACAAAAACATCAATGCATAGAAGGAAGTAAAAGCCACGATAGCATCGAAAGCAGTCCCTATTCCGCCAACAGCTACACCAATTCGAAACCCTGTGAAGGGCACATACAAGGACAATATGAGGATCGTAGAGGCAACTCCGGCGAAGCCGGTGAGACTGGCATTTTTGAGGGAATTCGTTGATGCCAACGCGCCGCCAATTGCTCCGGATAAGACAGCTGCGCCAGCGATGGCGGTAGAGACTCGTTCTGGAACTAGATATTGCAACAAAGCGGCGATGAGCCACGCCGCCAAATTTACGATGACCACGGCAGTGCCGCGGTGTGATGTGGGTGCTGGTGCTGCCGTCTCGTTGTCAGACATCTGAGATGACCTGTCCATTCGACAGGATGTGGACCTTGTAGCCGGAAAAGATCTTCTGCGCCTCGCCGGCGGCATAGAGCGCCTGATAGGCCTCATGCGGGATCAGCGCATGGTTCTCGTAGCTCGACACGCCCTGGCGCGCGGCTTCGAGATCGTCGGTGTTGATGTAGAATTCCTGCGTCGTCTTTTCGCTCGAGAACAGCCCCTTGCGGCCTGGCTTCTCGGCCTTGGAAAAGACCTCCTGGATGGTCCAGGTCAGCAGCCAGGCGTTTTCCGGCTTGCGCACCTTGGCCAGCACTTCGCTTACCGTCGAATTGTTGTCGGTAATCCCTGCAGAATAGAACGGGCCGAGCACGACGCGACGCAGCTGCTTGGGATGCAGCGGTTCGAAATCCTTGTCGAGGTTGACCGCGATGGTCGCCGGCGACAGCGTGTAGGCGGAATTCTTCTCGGTGAAATCGTCGAAACGGTGGGCGAGCTCGGGATTGAGCAAGCCGTCGACCGGCAGCGGAATGTCGACCCTCTCATTAAGCTTGCCGCCGGAGTCGACCAGCTGCCGGATCATGTCGTCGGAGGAATCCTCGACCGTCAGCATATAGACCAGCGGCAGGTTGGCGCTGCCGTCGAAGCAGGCCCAGTGGACCAGATAATAGGGCCGCAACGTCTTCGGATTGACCGAAACCTTGGCCGTCTGGGCCAGCGTGAACGGGCCAAAGGTGGTCTCGCTCTTGACGTCTTCGAGGTAGAGCCGCTCGGCCATCGACTTCTGCAGCGCTTCGGGGAATTCCTTGTGGCGCAGGATGAAGTCCGCCATTTCCTCGCGCAGCTCGTCGGCCAACGGGAGGTTGGCGAGGCGCGCATCGGCCTGGCGGCGGTCGTTTTCCAGCTCGAGCAGGTTCTGGAAGACCGGAAAACCGCTTTCGGCGCGCGAGATGCGGAACGTCTCGGTGAAGCCCAGCCGGTTGCGCCAACACGAGAACGACTTGTCGAGCCGCGCGATGTATTCGGCGACGATCTTGGCGACGATGCCATGCCGGTAGAGCGGCGAGCGATCGTCGCGCATGAACACTTCGAGGCCGCCAAGTGCCGCCGCGATCGCCGAGAAATAGCGCGCCGCCGCTTCGTTTTCGGGGGTCATGCTGCCAGCCCTTGGGAGCAGTGCACGTGCAGCAATTACGACTGCACGTAATTTGCCGAATTGTGCTTCTTCATCACGTCGTCGAAGCGGCGGGCGAAGGCATCGTCGGCGAGCTTCTTGCGGCGCTGGATGTCGGCGGTGGCGACCATGTTCTTCTCGTGCATTTCAAGCAGATCGCCAATGTGCTTCTGCGAGGCAGCACCAATGCCGGCCATGGTCTCTTCGGCGGTGTTGTCGACCTGGCTGCCCAGCGTGTTGATCTTGTGGGCGACATCCTGTTGGGCGGCGGTCTTCAGCGAATCTTCCAGGGCCTTGTACAGCACGATGCGCTGCTCGGTATCGATGGTCAGCTTGTTGATCAGCGTCGATTGCGCCGCGATCTGGTTGTTGAGTGAATCGACGAAGGTCTGGAACATCGAGGTGTAGCGCTCCAGCGTCTGGCTTTCGGCCAGCAATTCCTGCTCCTTGGCCTGCTTCTCGTTGTATTCCGTGGCCAGTTTCGAGCGTTCGCCTTCAAGCTGCGTGCGCTCCTTCTGGCTGGTCGAGGCGGCGATCTTGTTCTCGATGTCGAGCAGCATCGGGTTGAGTTCCTCGATGCGCTTCTGCACGGTCTCGAGATTGGACATGGTGGTCTTGCGGCGCTCGATCACCTGCGACAGGCTGGCCTCGGAGGTTTTGTAGCGCGTGTCGAGAACCTGCTTCTGCGCCTTGAGGATGCCGACGATGGTGTCGGACTTCGCCAGCAGTTCCTGCAAATTGCCGGCCAGCGACATGTTGCGGACGCGGTCGGTGCGCATGCGCTGCTTGCGCTGGCTGGAGAAGACGCCGACGAGACTTTCCCAGCCGGTGTAGTTCTTCATGCTCTCGAATTCGGCGCCGAAGACGTTGGTGGCGTCCTCGAGGCCGATGATCAGGTCGGCGATATTGCCTTCCATCACCTTCTGCTGCTTCAGCACATCCTCGATGCGGGCATTCTCGATGTCGAAATTGGCGTCGCCGATCCTCTTGTCGGCGGTGGCGAGCGTGTCGAGCACGGCACCGGACTGCTCAATCTTGGTGCGCATGTCCTGCACGACCTGCTTGGTCTTGACAATCTCGGCATCGAAATTCTGCAATGTCGCCATTGGGGCCTCCCGCTTCGGCATCGGTTTCGTTTCGCAAACCGCCGCGAATATATGTGCCGGGTTTGGCGAATGAAAGACGGAAGACATGGGATTACAGGAAAACAAAGAATTTCAGGAGGCGACTGCAGGATAATCAAGCCATGATTACGCTGTAACTGCCGGCCGGTCAGGCACCGCTTCGACCTCGGCTGGACTTTTGCGCGGGAGCGACGCTCAGGGCTTGGGATCGGCTTTGAGGTAGGCGATGACGTTGGCGATGTCATCGTCGCTGGTCAGGCCGGAGAAGGCCATTTTGTTGCCGGGGACCTTCTGCCGGGGTGCGCGCAGGTATTCGGCAAGGTTTGCTTGGTCCCAGACCAAACCGGCGGCGCCGGCATCCTTCATCGCCTGCGAGTAACGGCTGAGATAACTGTCCGCGGTGCCGGCGGTGCGGCCGACGACACCCAGCAGATGCGGGCCGACCTTGTCGCGGTCGCTCGTTGCCTCGTGACAGACCATGCATCTGTTGAAGACCTTTTTGCCGAGAGCAGCATCGCCGTCGGCATGCGCGGCAACAACGCCGGCGATGAGGAAAGCAGTTGCAGACGAAATTACTCGAAGCATGGGAACTCCCGACGGCTCTGGCAGTGGATCAAAATAGGCGGCACGCTCAACAAAGGCTGCAATGGCGCGATTGCGGAACGAATGTCAGCCGGGAGGTCGGATGAAAGCAATAGCGCTGGTTTAGGCTTTGGTGAAGCCGATGAAATCGTCTGGGGCGGCGCGGCCCATTTCCTCTTCCCAATGGCGGCGGCAGAGCGAGACATAGACGTCCTTGCCGATCGCCACCTGTTCGCCCTGTTTGGCCACCTTGCCGTCGGCGCCGAGGCGCACCACCACCGTCGCCTTGCGGCCGCAGCGGCAGATGGTGCGCACCTCGCGCAGGTCGTCGGCGATCGCCAGCAGGGCGCGCGAGCCGGAAAACAGCTTGCCTTGGAAATCGGTGCGCAGGCCGTAGCACATGACCGGGATGTTCAGCCGGTCGGCGATGCGGGCGAGTTGCCAGACCTGCTCCTCTTCGAGGAACTGCGCCTCATCGATAAAGACACAATGGACCGTGGCGTGGTCATGATGCTCGGCGACCCGGGCGAATAGGTCGTCGCCGTCGCGGAACATCTCGGCTTCCGTCTCCAGGCCGATACGCGACGAGATCAGCCCGGTATCGCCCTTGCGATAGTGGCCGGCGTTGAACAGCATCGTCGTCATGCCGCGCTCGCGGTAATTATACGAGGCCTGCAACAACATCGTCGTCTTGCCGGCATTCATCGTCGCATAGTGGAAGTACAGCTTGGCCATGCCGTCCTTTTAAGCCGAGTTGCAACAAAGCGGGGAGGGGGAGCGCCTACATTCCACCGGGAAAAGACGACTTCCATCCGGAAAGCGGCGGGCGTGTCGTTGATCGACCAGCCTGCGCCGTTGATCGTGGTTGCCTTAGTGCTTGAAACCGCAGCAGAATGGTGTTTGGCTGACGGAACAAAGGTGGAGATAAAACCGCCACTTCGCTTCACCGAGAACTGAAATGGGAGAATTTCTATGTCGCGCATGAATTCATTCGTCGCCGGTCTCGGCCTGGCGGCTTTTCTATCCACGACTGCGGCCTTCGCCGGCGATCCGGAAAGCTGCAAGGCGGTTCGTCTGTCGGATGTCGGCTGGACCGACATCCAGGCGACAACCGGTATAGCCTCGGTGCTGCTCACCGCGCTCGGCTACGAGCCGCAGGTGATCCAGCTTTCGGTGCCGGTGACGATGGCGTCGCTGAAGAACAAGGACCTCGATGTCTTCCTCGGCAACTGGATGCCGTCGATGACCAACGACATCAAGGACTACACCGCAGAAGGCTCCATCGAGACCGTGAGCGAGAATTTGAGCGGTGCCGGCTACGGCATCGTCGTGCCGACCTATGTCGCCGACGCCGGCGTCAAGACGCTGACCGATCTCGGCAAGTTCAAGGACAAGTTCGACGGCAAGATCTACGGCATCGAGGCCGGCAATGACGGCAATCGTATCATCCTCGACATGATCAAGAACCCGGCCGACAATCTCGAAGGCTTCGAGCTGGTCGAATCGTCCGAAGCCGGCATGCTCACCCAGGCCGAGCAGTCGATCAAAAACAATGAATGGATCGCCTTCCTCGGCTGGACGCCGCATCCGGTGATGGGCGCCATGAAGATCACCTATCTCGGCGGCATGGGCGACACTGGCTTCGGCGCCGCCACCGTGCATACGATCGTGCGCAAGGGCTATACGACCGAGTGCCCGAATGCCGGCAAGTTCATCACCAACCTGAAGTTCAACCTGGACATGGAAGGCGAGATGATGGACGCGATCCTGAAGGGCGGCGACGCCAATACGGTCGCGACCGACTGGCTGAAGAAGCACCCGGACGCGGTCGCTCCCTGGATCGCCGGCGTCACCACCTTCGACGGCGGCGATGCGGCGGCTGCGGTGAAAACGGCGCTCGGAAGCTGACCCGACCGTCTGGCATGACGAGACAAGGGGCAGCCACGGTAGAAATGGCTGCCCTTTTTCATATCCTGTGACAAGATGACCGTCCGGCAAAGGACGGCGCCGGCAGAAGAGGGGCTAGATGGATCCGATCTCCAAATTCCTGGTCAGCTACAAGATCCCCGTAGGCGCGTGGGGGAAGGCGTTTTTCGGCTTTCTCACCGACAATTTCGACACCGTCTTCAGGGCTTTCTCCAACAGCCTCAACTTCCTGCTCGATGGCATCGTCGACGGGTTGCTGTTGCTGCCGCCGGTTCTGCTGATCGCCCTGATCGCTTTGCTCGCCTATTTCCTGCAGCGTTCGAAAGGCCTTGCTTTGGCGGTGTTCATCGGGTTGCTGTTCATCCTCAACCAGAACCTGTGGAAGCAGACAGTGGAGACGCTGGTGCTGGTCGTTGCCGCCGCCGCCGTCTCGATGGCCATTGGCGTGCCGCTCGGCATCTGGGCCGCGCACAAGCCGAAGATCTATCGCGTCATGCTGCCGGTGCTCGACCTGATGCAGACGCTGCCGACCTTCGTCTACCTGATCCCGGTGCTGACCCTGTTCGGCCTCGGCAACGCGCCCGGCCTGATCGTCACCATCATCTTCGTCATCCCGACCTCGGTTCGGCTCACCCATCTCGGCGTCACCTCGGTGCCGAAATCGATCGTCGAGGCGGGCGAAGCGTTCGGCGCCACCAAGCGCCAGCTGCTGTGGAAGGTCGAGCTGCCTTCGGCACTGCCGACCATCATGGCTGGGCTGACCCAATCGATCATGTTGTCGCTGTCGATGGTGGTGTTCGCCGCCCTGATCGGCGCCGGCGGCCTCGGCACAGAGATCAACCGGGCGCTCGGGTCGCGCCGGATCGACCTCGGGCTTGAGGCAGGTCTGGCCATCGTCGTGCTCGCCATCGTGCTTGATCGAATGACGCGCATCGGCGTGGGAGGCAAGAAATGACCGTCGCCGTCGATTTCAGGAATGTCGACATCGTCTTTGGCGCCGACCAGGCCGGTTCGCTGGCGCTGATCGACAGCGGCGCCACCCGTGCCGAGATCCTCGAACAGACCGGTAACGTGCTGGGCTGTGCCGGTGCCAGCCTCACCGTGCACGAGGGTGAGATTTCGGTGCTGATGGGCCTGTCCGGCTCCGGCAAATCGACGCTGCTCAGGGCCGTCAACCGGCTGAACGTCGTCTCGCGCGGCCAAGTGCTGGTCAAGGACGGCGATGGTACGGTCGACGTCGTCACCTGCGACGAGGCGACGCTTCGGCGGTTGCGGCAAAAGCAGGTGGCAATGGTGTTCCAGCAGTTCGGCCTGCTGCCTTGGCGCACCGTCGAGGAAAATGTCGGCCTTGGCCTTGAGCTCGCCGGCGTACCGGAAGCCGAGCGCAAGGAGCGGGTGAGCAAACAGCTGAAGCTGGTTCATCTCGACCAGTGGTCGAAGAAATACGCGCATGAGCTTTCCGGCGGCATGCAGCAGCGCGTCGGCCTGGCGCGCGCCTTTGCCACCGAGGCGCCGATCCTACTGATGGACGAGCCGTTCTCGGCACTCGACCCGCTGATCCGGACCAAGCTGCAGGACGAGCTGCTGCAGCTTCAGGCCGAACTGAAGAAGACCATCATCTTCGTCAGCCACGACCTCGAGGAGGCGCTGAAGATCGGCACCCACATCACCATCATGGAGGGCGGGCGCATCGTGCAGACCGGCGCGCCGGAAGACATCGTGCTGCGGCCTGCCAACGACTATGTCCGCGACTTCATCGCCAATGTGAACCCGCTCTCGGTGCTGACCGCCTGGAACGTCATGCGCGACCGCCGCGACCTCGAACATGGCGAAAACGGCTGGGTGTGGCTCGACCGCCGCAAGACGACGCGCTTCAAGATCGACGAGCATGGGCTGGTGGCGGCGGCCGAGCGCGACGGCAAGCCGGCGGTGTGGGTCTCCTGCGCCGACGTCGAGGCTCAGCCGGAGGAGACGGCGCAGGTGTTCTGGGCCAATCCCGGCACCTCGCTGAAGACGGTGATGCTGGCCATGCATCGCTCACAGACAGCACCCGTGGCGCTATTCGACGACCAATCGCGCTTCGTCGGCGCCATCGGCGTCAGGGATGTGCTGAGCGCGGTGTTGCGGCGGTAGTTTTTCTCCTTGGGGAGAGAACCAAGACCAACGCCGAGTTCTGTCGCGCCCCCCTCTGTCCTGCCGGACATCTCCCCCACTTGGGGGAGATCGGCGGTTTCGCAGACGGCTCTCACACTCCAACGTTTGTAGTTGGCGAAATCGGCGACGACAGCCAATCTCCCACCTGTGGGGGAGATGTCCGGCAGGACAGAGGGGGGCGCGAAGGAACGCCAGCTTAGCCCGATACCGCAAGCTAAACCGCCAGCGGCAGGCGCAGCTCCGTCAACAGGCCGCCATCGGGATGGTTGGACAGGCTGACTTCGCCGCCGGCGCCGCGGGCGATATTGCGGGCTATGGTCAGGCCGAGGCCGAGGCCGCCGGTCTGGCGGTTGCGCGACTGGTCCAGGCGTACGAACGAGCCGAACACGGCGTCGAGCTCGGCCTGCGGTATGCCCGGCCCCTCGTCGCGGATCGCCAGCGCGATGATCCTGTCCGATTGGCGCAGGTTGAGATGCGCCTTCTTGCCATAGGTCACCGCGTTCTGGACGAGATTGGTGACGCAGCGCCGGAGCGCGACTGGGCGCGCTATGCAGATCAGGCCGCGCGAGCGCGCATCGTCATTGTCGAACGAGACCTCTTCGAAGCCGTCGGCGACCGATTCGACGAGCGACCAGAAATCGATCCTCTCGCTCTTCTCCTCGGTCACCTCGAAAGTGGCGAAGTCGATGACCGAGCTGGCAATGCCTTCGATGTCGGCGAGGTCGTGCCCCAGTGCGGCGCGAATGGTCGAATTCCTGAGCAGTTCGAGGCGCAGCCGCATCCTGGTCAGTGGCGTGCGCAGGTCGTGCGCGAGCGCCGCAGCGAGGTGCTCGCGGTCCTCGACATAGGCGCGCAGCCTTGCCTGCATGGCATTGACCGCCTTCGCCGCGGTACGCACCTCGCGGCTGCCGCTCTCGGCGATCGGCGGGCTCTTCAGGTCCTCGCCGATCCGCTTCACCGCGGTCTCCATCATCCGGTAGGGCGCCGTCAGCCGGCGCAGCGACCAGATCGAGGAAGCCACCACCAGCCCGGCGATCAAGGCATAGAGTGGCAGGCTATCGAAGCTCAGTATCGGCCCGGCCGGCGTGTTCGGTTCGGTGAAGTTCAGCCATTGGCCGTCGGCAAAGCGAAGCGAAGCGGTCAGCTTGTCGCTCTGGGCGAAATCGGCGGCCAGCACCAGCAGGTCGCGCTCGACCTGGCCAATATCGGGACCGGCGACCGTCCCACCGGGAGCGTCGGCTTCGTGCGTTGCCGGGTCACGGCGGACCCGCGCGTCGGTGATGCCGAACTTCGATAGCCGGCCGACCAATATGTCCTCCAATTCGGCCAGCTCGTCGTCGCCGGCTATCGACGAAGTAACAGCGGGCGTGCCGGAGACGGTGAGCGCGTAAGTGGCGTTGAACAAGCCGGAGGCCGTCGCCTTGCGCTGTTCCGGCGTGGCATCATGCATCAGCTGTACCAGCGAGAAGGCGCGGTCGTTGAGCCGGTAGAGATCGACGACGTCATTGGCGGCGGCACGGTCGCGCGAAACGATGTAGAGGGTCGCGATCTGGCTGATCAGCAGGCCGGCGATGACGATGAGCAGCACCCAGGCCGGCAGCGTTTGCGGCAGAATGCGTCTCATTCGGAGGTCGTCTCAGGCAGGAACTGATAGCCGCCGCTGCGCACCGTCAGGATCAGCTTCGGCGTTTTCGGGTCGTCCTCCATCTTGCGCCGCAGCCGGCTGACCAGAATGTCGACGCTGCGGTCGAAGCTGTAGCCGCTGTCGCCGCCGGACAGCTCGATGAGCTGCTCGCGGCTCAGTACGCGCTGCGCGCTCTTGACGAAGGTCTGCAGCAGATTGAATTCGGCCATCGTCAGCTCGATCCTGACGTCGCCGGGCGCCATCAACCGGCGGCGCGAACAGTCCATCGTCCAGCCGGCGAAATGGTAGATCTGCCGCGAAGCGGCACGTCGCGGTTCGGCGGTGCCATTACGCCTCAAGACGGCACGAATGCGTGCGAGCAGCTCGCGCGGATCGAAGGGTTTCGGCACGTAGTCGTCGGCGCCCATCTCCAGGCCGACGACGCGGTCGGTGGTCTCGGTGACCGCGGTCAGCATGATGATCGGTGTCGAATAATTGGCGCGCAACTCGCGGCAGAGCTCCAGGCCGCTCTTGCCGGGCAGCATGACGTCCAGAACGATCAGGTCGACCTGGGCGCGGCGCAGCACGGTCTCCATCTCGGTGCCGTCGGCGGCGACCGATGTATGCAGCCCTCGCTTCTGGAAAAATTCCTGAAGCAGGTCGCGAATGCCCTTGTCGTCGTCGACGATCAGTATGTGGGGGTCGGATTTCACAGGAAACCTGTCATTTGTGGATCGCCCAAGCGGTGCTTCGGCCGTCAGCCAGACGATAGAATTCAGGCCATAAGTTGGCCAGTGGAGATCGGCGGCTTGATCCGGCCGCCCAGAAACAATCCAGAAACAAAATTCTACAATCCGGAAAAACTGCCGAAAAAAATCAAAGGCATAAGTGGTGCCGTGGCGGTCGGGTCATCGGCTGCGACACGCGTTACGGGATTACGGACAGACCAATGCAAAGGTTCTCGATCAGTCTGATGGGTGCGTTGCTTTCCATTTCGCTCGTCACGGCTGCGGTCGAACATGCCGATGCAAAGCTGGCCGATGCAAAGGCGGCCAATTCAAAGGCGGCCGATGCAAAGGTGGCGACCACCCGCAGCGAGCGTTGCATCGATCTGAACCGCCAGTTTGACGAAGCCCTCGAAACCCATGCCGCGGCAACGCAGGTCACCGCGGCGAAAGCACTTCAAAGAAAGGGAAACCGGTTCTGCGCCAACAAGAAACAGGCACAGGGAATCCGGATGCTCGCGAACGCTTTGAAGCTGCTTGGAGTGACACCGATCGATCCCGTTCAGTGACACTCAATCCGATCTGCACAAAAAGGAAGTGAAGCCATGAAAAAGTCCCTCCTCTCCGCCCTCGGTCTCGCCATCGCGCTGGCCCTCTCGATGCCGGTTCTCGGCGCCAGCAGCGCCAATGCCGCGACCACCACCCCGGCTGCGACGACAACGACGACCGCTGCGCCGGCCAAGGCCGTGAAGAAGGTCGCTGCCAAGAAGACCGTCAAGAAGCACAAGAAGCACGCGGTCAAGGCAGCTCCGAAGGCCTGATCAAGCGACATCTTCTGCCGTATGGGAAGACCGCTCCAGTTGCGATTTGCCTGGAGCGGTCATCTTTTGTTGGCGTGCAGACAGTACGGGCCGGTCCCGGCCCACACCGCCCGTTGAACGCCAGACGGCAGTTCCCACATAGGCACGGATTTGTGAACTGCGCTCGCCGGGAAGCCGATCGCGCGCGGTTGAATGGACGACCGCTTTTGCCCATGTCAAAATGACCGCAAAGCTGTCGTACGCAATTGCCGGTCCAATGCCTGAAATCACGACAAAACCCCGTACCAGCACGAAACCGAAGGTCGAACGGCCGAAGCTCTACAAGGTCATCCTGGTCAATGACGATTTCACGCCGCGCGAATTCGTCGTGACGGTGCTGAAGGCCGAGTTCAAGCTCAGTGAAGATCAGGCGCATAGGGTTATGATCACCGCGCACCGTCGCGGCGTCTGCGTCGTTGCGGTCTTCACCAGGGATGTCGCCGAGACTAAGGCGGCGCGGGCGACCGATGCCGGCAAGGCCAAGGGCTACCCGCTGATGTTCACGACGGAACCGGAGGAGTAGAGCTCCTCCCTCGCCCGTTTACGAGAGAGGGAATCGAAGCCCCGGCTTGCCGGGCGGAGCAGGTGAGGGGCAGCGCAATGTCTGAAGAAAGTTTCACGGCGCCGGCGCCGCCCCTCATCCGCCTGCCGGCACCTTCTCCCCGTATAAGACGGGGAGAAGGGAACTACCGTCCTTCGCGGTACCACATCGAGCCCATCGCCAGAAGCAGCAGGCCGAGGCCGAGGAAGCCGCCGAACAGCGGCACGCGCGAGACGGCCTTGAGCACGCTGTCGTCGGTGGTGCGCAGGCCGATCCAGTCGTTGCCGGAGGCAGCGCCCGAGGCACGAACCGGGACGATGGAGGGCAGCGTGACAGTGCTGGTGAGATTGCCAATCGCCGAGGCCGGCGCCAGCCGGCGAACGCTGCCGCCGGTTGCCTCAGCCGGCGGTTTCAGCCGGTTCTCGGTGGAGACGACGTCGGTGAATTCCGGCGCGTTGACAGGCCCGACATGGGCCAATGCCGTCAGGTCGCCATTGCCGACCTGATAGAGACCGATTTCGCTGGTCTCGACGCTGCCGAGGAAGACGCCTGGCTCGGATTTCTCGAGCCTGACGATCAGTGCCTTGCCGGACGGCGTGATGACCTGCGCCGGGCCGGGGTCGTCGCTCATCGTCTGGCGGCGAATTTCAAGCACCATGCCGCGGCCGTCGGCGGTCAGCCGCTCCTCCTCGAGTTCGGGCTCCTTCATCAGCCAGTGGGCGATGCGTCGGTAGAGCTGGACATGCGGGCCGCCGCCCTCGAAGCCGCGCGCCCATAGCCAGCCCTGATCGGACAAAAGCATGCCGACGCGGCCTTCGCCCTTGCGGTCGAGCAGCAGCAGCGGCCGGTTGTCGGCGCCCTTCATCACCACCTCGCCCTCGGGGTTCTCGACGCCGATGGTGCGGAACCAGCGGCTCCAGTGCGGCGGCTCGGTTGCGGAGCCGTCGAGCCCGCGCGTGACCGGATGGCGCTGGCCGGTATCGGTGAGACGTGGGTAGAAGGCCTTGTCGATGACCTCGCCGGTCGGCATTGCCGGCAGCGCCGACATCAGCGGCGTGCGGGCGATCGAGCTTTCGCCGGCATATTCGGGGCCTGCCGCGATTAGCAGCGCGCCGCCTTTTTCGACATATTCGGAAATGTAGTCGTAATAGAGGATCGGCAGCACGTCGCGGTGCTGATAGCGGTCGAAGATGATCAGGTCGAAATCCTTGATCTTCTCGACGAACAGCTCGCGTGTCGGGAAGGCGATCAGCGACAACTCGTTGATCGGCGTGCCGTCCTGCTTTTCCGGTGGGCGCAGGATGGTGAAGTGCACGAGGTCGACCGAAGCGTCGGATTTCAGCAAATTGCGCCAGGTGCGCTCGCCGGCATGTGGTTCGCCGGACACGAGCAGCACGCGCAGATTTTCGCGGATGCCGTCGATCAGCGCGATGGCGCGGTTGTTGGTATCGGTGAGTTCGCCCGGTTCGTGGTCGATGGCGAGTTCGACGATGTTGCGCCCGGCGCTGGGAATGGTCACCTGCAGCGGCATCGCCTGGCCGATGTTGGCGTGCTCGACCGATACCTGCTCGCCGTCGACCGATACGCGGACATCGACCGGGCCGGTTTCGTTGTTGGTGGCGATGACGCGATAGGTCATGTCGAGCGGCTTGCCGACGAGGCCGAAGCGCGGCGCATTCTCGAAGCGGATGCGACGGTCCTTTTCATGGTCGTTGCCGGTAATCAGCGCATGCAGAGGGGCATTGAAGTCGGGTGCGCCAAGCGGCGCGTCATGCACCTCGCCGTCGGTGATCATGATGGCGCCGCCAATGCGCGACGGCGGCACGTCTCGGAAAGCATTTTCGAGCGAGGAAAACAACCGCGTCTCGGTGCGCTCGTCGGCGGCTTCGGACTTGCCGGCTTCGACGACACGGACGTCGAACTGCTTGAAGCGGCCGAGACGCTGCTGAAGCCCGGCCAAGGCCGCGTCGGTCTGCTTGGTGCGGTCGCCTATATCCTGGCTCTGGCTGCGATCGACGACGACGGCGACGATACTTTTCAGCGGCTCGCGCTCTTCGTCGAGGAATACCGGATTGAGCAACGCCGCAGCCAGCGCAATCAGGGCTGCCAGGCGGAAGATCGCGCCGCGCTGGCGAAACCAAAGGCCGACCAGCGCCAGCAGCAGCAGCGGCAACAGAACCACGGCGAGCAGCGGCCAAGTGATGAGCGGTTCGAAGGCGAGCGACCAATTCATGGTCTATTGCCCCAGCCGTTCGAGCAGCACCGGGACGTGCACCTGGTCGGATTTGTAGTTGCCGGTCAGCATGTACATCATGATGTTGACGCCGGCGCGCAGCGCATAGATGCGCTGCATCGGATCCGACGGCACGGTCGGCAATAGCGGGTCGCCATTCTCGTCGACCGCCCAGGCGCCGGCGAAATCATTGGCGGTGATCATGATCGGGGAAACGCCGTCGCCGGTGCGCACCGGGCGGTGCTCGGTGTTGCTGGCTTCGAGCGATGCCTCGACCCAAAGCGGGCTGCCGGCAAAGCGGCCGGGAAACTCTGGAAGGATGTAGAAGGATTTGGTCAGCACGTGGTCCGAAGGCACCGGTTCCAGCGGTGGCACGTTGAGGTTGCCGAGGATGTCGCGCAGCCGCTCCGTTGCGGGGCTGGTCGAATCCGCACCAATGCCGTTGGCGAACTGGTCGCGGGTGTCGAACAAGACCGTTCCGCCCTGCTGCATATAGGCGTCGATACGGGCGATGGCGGCCTCGCTCGGCATCGGGGCGGCGGGATCGATCGGCCAGTAGATCAGCGGGTAGAAGGACAGTTCGTCCTTCGAGATGTCGACGCCGGCCGGTGCTCCGGGTTCGAGCGCGGTTTTTTCGATGAGAAAGCGGGTCAGGCCTTCGAGCCCGGCGCGGCTGATCGAGTCGACACCCGGCTCGCCGGTCAGCACATAGGCGATCCGGGTCTTTGAAATGTCCCCGATCGCCTCCGTATCTCCCGGTTTGGCGTCGTCGGCACGCGCGACGTCCGCGTGGCCAATCAAGGCGCCGAGCGCAATCAGCAGGACGGCTGCCGTCGCCGCAGCACCGGGACGGCGCGGGCGGCGCGACAACAGGCCGCCCATCCAGAATACGGCAAGCGTGTCGAGCACCATCAGCACCAGGGTGGCCGTGACAAGCGGACCTTTGAGGTTGCGCTGCTCGTCGAAGGCATACTGGACGGTGGTGACCGGCACGGTGATCTCAGGCCGGGCCAGCGGCGTGAATGCGCTGTCGCCACCGAGCAGATTGTGAGCGAATACCCCCGTCTCGGAGCCGTAGAGGCCGGGCGGGTTTTCCAGCGTCACCGGCAGCGGGCCGGCGCCGGGCACCAGCGGCCTGGCGTCCGGCGTCGGCGGCACCAGCGTGCCGTCGGCGGCGATCATGCGATAAGGTGCCAGCGACGTGGCGGCGGCTTCGGCATTGGCGACCGCCGCTCCCTGGTTGCGCGACAGTTGCACGATGCGCCGCAGCATCTCGACGAAGCTGCCGGAGATCGGCAGGTTGGACCATGTCGCCTCGGGGGTGACGTGGAACAGCACGAGCGTACCCTTGTCCTTCTTCATCCCGGTCACCAGCGGCGTACCGTCGGCAAGGGTGGCCCAGGTGCGCTCGACGATATCGGGCGTCGGTTCGGCCAGCACCTGCCTGGTGACGGTGACCTCGGTGGGCGGCGCGAGGTCGGCGAAGGGGCCGGTTTTCGGGAATTCGGTGACCGGCTGCGGCGCCGTCCATGACAGCGCGCCGCCCAGCGAGCGCTCGCCTGTGCGGAGCCGGACCGGCAGCAGGTCGTCGTCATTGCCGGCAGCGGCGAGCCGCGAACCGGCAAAACGCACCAGCGTGCCGCCCTTGTCGACCCAGTCGACCAGCCTTTCCCGGGCCTGTTCCGGAATGGTGCCGACATCGGCCATGACGATCATCGCCGGTTTCTGATCGAGCAGTTGCGGGATGGCATCGGCGAGATCGACGCTGGACGGCTCGACGAGATCGGCGAAGGGCTGCAGGGCGCGGCGGATGTAGTAGAGCGGCGACAGCAGCGGTTGCGCCTGGTCGGCCTCGGCCTGCGACAGCAGCCCGACGCGGCGGCGTTTCGAGCTCTCATCGAGCACGCGGACGGCACCGGCCTGGCGTTCGCCATCGAGCGCGATGTAGGCGAAGTCGTTGCGGAGTTCGAACGGCACCGCCATCGTGGCGGTGGCGGTGGTTATGCCCGGGGCAAAGGTCAGCGTCGCGTCGGCGATGCGGCGGCCCTTGTCGTCGAAGGCGCCGGCCGTCACCTGTGCAGGTGCCGGATCGCCCGGTGCGCGGATGGCGGTCAGGGCGAAGCCGTCGACCTGGTTATCGGCGCCGGTCAGGCCGGTCAGCGACAGTCGGTCGGAGACGGCCCAGACGACGCGTGCTGCGTTCTTCGACAACAGCGTGTTGAAGGCGGCTTCGTCGCCTTGCGCCGCCAGGCCATCGGCGAGCACGGCAACGCTGGTGCCCGGCAGCGACTCCAGGGCTGATGCGACGCGGGCATAGACGGCGGGGCGGTCGGTCGGGATCGGGCGCGGCTTTGCCGCGCGCAGCCGGTTGAGCGCGGCAGCGGCATCGAAGGGACCGATCTCGGCATTCGGCTTCTCGGCGGTGAAAGCGATGAGCACCGGCACACCGTTCGAATTGGCATCGGCGATCAGCCGCTCGGCGGTGGCGACGCGCTTACCCCAGTCGGCGGCACTTGCCCAGTCATTGTCGATCACCAGCGCCAGGGCAGCGCCCTCGGCCGGCAGCTTTTCGCGCGGGTTGAAGACGGGCTCGGCAAGTGCTGCCACGATAAGCGCGGCCATCAGCAGCCTGAGCAACGTCAGCCACCACGGGCTCTGCTGCGGCGTTTCTTCGCGCCTCAGCACGCGGGCGAGAATCCTGAGCGGCGGAAACACCTCGGTTTGCGGCCTGGGCGGGGTCAGCCGCAGAAGCCACCAGATCACCGGCAGCGCCAGCAGGCCCCACAGCACCATCGGCGCCCCGAAGGAGAGCGGCAGCCAACTCATGCGCGAGCCCTCCCGGCAAAGGCGCCCTCGGCGGTCATCGCCATGTGGATGCGCACCAGCGCCTCGGAGGCAAGGCGGTCGGTATGATTGACGGTAAAGCTCCAGCCAAGCCGTTTGCACCACGCGGCCAGTTCCTGGCGGCGGGCGGCATAAAGCAGGCGATATTCTTCGCCCAGCATTTCGGCGCGGCCGGCGGTCAGCTTGTCGCCGGTCTCAGGATCTGTGAATTCGGTGCGCCCCGCATAGGGGAAGCTTTCCTCGGCCGGATCGGCGACCTCGATCAGATGGGCGCGCACGCCGTGGCGGGCGAGCACGTCCAGCCAGGCTATGGTGTCCTCAACCGGGTCGAGGAAATCGCTGACGATGACGATGTCGCAGAAGCGGCGGATGCCGGACAGGTCGGGCTTTGCCGGCAGGTCGGCGGCGTGCATCAGTTGCGCCGCGATGCGCTCGGCGCCATTGCGGGCGGTGAACGGGTCGGTCAGGCCCGGCCAGGCAATGCGCTCGCCGCTGCGCGACAAAAGCTCGGCCATGGCCAGCGCCAGCACCAGAGCGCGCGACTCCTTGGAAACGCTGGCTCCGGTCGATTTGTAGAGCATGGAAGGCGAGGGGTCGGCCCACAGCCACACCGTATGGGCGGCCTCCCATTCGCGGTCGCGGACATAGGTGTGGTCGTCGCGCGCCGAGCGGCGCCAGTCGATGCGCGAGGAATCGCCTTCGACATAGGGCCGGAACTGCCAAAAATTCTCGCCGATGCCGCGCTTGCGACGGCCATGCCAGCCGGCAATCACCGTGTTGACGATGCGGCGCGCCTCGACCAGCAGGTCCGGCACCAGGGAAGCCCGCAACCGGCCTCTGGCGAGCGCATCGCGCGTCGCTGTCGGTGCCTGCGCTTCACCGATGCGCGCCATCAAATCCCTTTCGCGAGCTTCGCCACGACGTCGCGTACCGTGGTGCCCTCGGCGCGGGCGGCGAAGGTCAGCGCCATGCGGTGCTGCAGCACCGGCTCGGCCAGTGCGCGGACATCGTCGACCGACGGCGCCAGCCGGCCGTCATAGAGGGCGCGGGCGCGGGCGCACAGCGTCAGCGCCTGACTGGCGCGCGGGCCCGGGCCCCAGGCGACGTGCTTGTCGGTATCGGCGTTGCCCTGGCCGGGACGCGCCGAGCGCACCAGCTTGAGGATCGCCTCGACGACGCTTTCAGGCACCGGCATGCGGCGGATGAGCGTCTGGATGTCCTTCAGCCGCGTCGGCTGCAGCACGTTTTCGGCCTTGGCATCCTCGATGCCGGTGGTTTCCAGCAGGATGCGGCGCTCCGCCTCGATCTCGGGGTAAAGGATGTCGACCTGCATCAGGAAGCGGTCGAGCTGAGCCTCGGGCAGCGGATAGGTGCCCTCCTGCTCCAGCGGGTTCTGCGTCGCCAGAACATGGAACGGCGCCGGCAGGTCATGGCGCACGCCGGCAATGGTGACGTGGTATTCCTGCATCGACTGCAGCAGCGCCGACTGGGTGCGCGGCGAGGCGCGGTTGATCTCGTCGGCCATCAGCAGTTGCGCGAAGATCGGTCCGGAAATGAAGCGGAACGAACGCTTGCCGAATTCATCCTGCTCCATCACCTCTGAGCCGAGAATGTCGGATGGCATCAGGTCGGGCGTGAACTGGATGCGGCGCGAATCGAGGCCGAGCACGATGCCCAGCGTTTCGACCAGCTTGGTCTTGGCAAGGCCGGGCACCCCGACCAGCAGTGCATGGCCGCCTGCCAGCAATGCGACGAGCGTGCGCTCGACGACGCTTTCCTGGCCGAAGATGACCCGGCCGACGCCGTCGCGGACCCTCGAAATGTCAGCCAGCGCCTTCTCGGCCTGCGCCACCATGTCCTTTTCGCTGATCGGGCTTTCCTTGATCATAACGCTCATGCAGCATCGATCCTTCTGGTTGGAAATACCGCTTGGCACCTTGGGGGCCGCAGAATGCCGCGATTCGGCCTCGCATGGCGCCTGCAAAGAACTTAAATCACAGACTTAGGCTGACAAGCGGAACAACAGTGACTATTTCGTGACCATGACAGAAGCCGCCGAGCATCGTGAAGAGAGCCTGACGGCCGCGACCGAGGCGCGTGGGCTAGAGGCGCTGGTCTCGCGCGCGACGCGCGCCGGCAAGGGGCCGGCGCCGGTGGAACGCTGGAATCCGGCATTTTGCGGCGATCTCGACATGGAGATCAAGCAGGACGGCACCTGGTTCTATCTGGGAACGCCGATCGGCCGGATGCCGCTGGTGCAGCTTTTCTCCTCGGTGCTGCGCAAGGACGACGACGGCAAGACCTATCTGGTGACGCCGGTGGAAAAGGTCGGCATCCGCGTCGCCGACGCGCCCTTCATCGCCGTCGAGATGGATGTGTCGGGCGCCGGCGACGGGCAAATCATCACCTTTCGTACCAATGTCGGCGATGTGGTCGAGGCTGGGGCGGAGCATCCGCTGCGATTCGTCGACGAGGACGAGACAGGTGGCCTGAAGCCCTATGTGCTGGTGCGCGGGCGGCTGGAAGCGCTGGTGGCGCGGCCAGTGATGTACGAGCTGGTCGAGCACGGCGAAGAGATCGACATCGGCGGCAAGACGATGTTTGCCGTCCGTTCCAAAGGCGAGGTCTATCCGATCATGCCGGCTGAGAAACTGAAACGGCTGAGCGCATGATGGACCGCCTATGATGGATCAGGTGACGCCGGTGCCATTTTCCGCCGCCGAGTTTCGCCAGCGCGTCGTGGCGCAGCCGCAGGCGCATGCCGGTGACGATTTTGGCGACCACCGCTTCAATCCGGGTCATCCCAGGCTGAAACTGGCCAAGGCGCTGCGCGATGCCGCCGTGCTGATCCCGGTGGTCGACCATGGCCACGAGGCCACGGTCCTTTTGACCCGGCGGGCGGAAAAGCTGCGCAACCATTCGGGGCAGGTGGCTTTCCCCGGCGGAACCATCGATCCAACCGATGTGAGCCCGGAAGCGGCGGCATTGCGCGAGACGTTCGAGGAGATCGGTCTCGATGGGGATCATATCGAGATCCTCGGCCGCATGCCGGACTACGTCTCCGGCAGCGGCTATCGCATCGCCCCGGTGCTCGGGATTGTGCGGCCCGGTTTCAGCCTGACGCTGAATTCCGACGAAGTCGATGCCGTCTTCGAGGTGCCGCTGGGCTTTCTGATGGACCCCGCCAACCACACCAGGGACAGCCGCATGTGGAACGACCTCGAATGGTTCTTTTACGAGATGCCCTATGGCGGCCAGCGCATCTGGGGCGTTACTGCGGGCATCATCCGAACGCTTTATGAAAGGCTCTATTCGTGAGCGATCCGGTGTCGATCGCGGGCAAGGCCGGCTGGCTCGACGAAAGCCACTTGCAGCGCCTCCTCGCCGCGCTGACCGACGGTGGCGAGGAGGCGCGTGTCGCCGGCGGTGCCGTGCGCAATGCGCTTATCGGACAGCCGGTTGCCGACATCGACATCGCCACCACCACAGTGCCCGAGGAAACCATCCGGCGCGCCGAGGCGGCAGGCTTCAAGACGGTGCCGACCGGCATCGAGCATGGCACCGTCACCGCGGTCGCCCACGGCAAGGCCTATGAAATCACCACGCTTCGTGCCGATATCGAAACCGACGGCCGCCGCGCCAAAGTGTCGTTCGGCCGCGACTGGAAAGCCGACGCGGAGCGGCGCGATTTCACCATCAATGCACTCTACGCCGAAGCTGACGGAACTGTCGTCGATCTGGTCGGCGGTATCGCCGATATCGAAGCGCGGCGGCTGCGCTTCATCGGCGATCCGGAAGCGCGCATCCGCGAGGATTATCTGCGCATCCTGCGTTTCTTCCGCTTTTTCGCCTGGTATGGGGACGGCAGGCCGGATGCCGAAGGGTTGAAGGCTTGCGCCCGGCTGAAGCAGGGGCTCGACCAGCTCTCGGTCGAGCGCGTCTGGTGGGAGTTGAAGAAATTGCTGTCAGCGCCAGATCCGTCGCGGGCGCTGCTGTGGATGCGCCAGGCCGGCGTTCTGACCGGCGTTTTGCCGGAAAGCGAGAAATGGGGCATTGATGCCATCCACGGGCTGACCAAGACCGAGAAGGATCTGGCCTGGGCGCCGGACCCGCTGCTCAGGCTGGAAGCCATCGTGCCGCCGGATGCCGCGCGCATGAAAACGCTTGCCGAGAGATTGAGGCTTTCCGTGAGCGAGGCAAGCCGCCTGCGGTACTGGGCGATGACAGCTGCCATCGATCCGAAAACAACCGAAGGAGAGTTGGCGAAAAAGCTCTATTCTGGCGACCGCCAAGGCTTTGTCGATCGGTTGCGGCTGTCGCTCGCTTCCGCTCGAGCCCGCGCGGTCGAAGACAATGACGCACTGCTCGAAGCCGGCGGCTTCTCGCGCCTGCTTGCCTTCGCCGCAAAATGGCAAAGCCCTGTTTTTCCGATCAAGGGCGCCGATCTGACGACACTTGGCGCCTCACCGGGGCCGAAGCTTGGTGCAACGTTGAAGAATCTTGAAAAGGAATGGGTCGAGTCCGGTTTTGCGCTTGATCGCGGCGCGCTGCTCAAGCGCGCCGCAGAGGCACTCCAATCCTAACCATCACGCTGCGTCGCGGACCTTTTCGATGCGCGAGCGGATCGCCTCGATCATCGTCTCGCGGATCACCGTCTCGCCATGCGTCTCGCGCAGATGCTCGACGGCACGACGCATGACCTCTGCCTCCTCCTCGGCGCGTGTGTGCCACTCGCAGCCGGGTACGAGCGACCCGCAATGGAATTCCTTCATCGGCTTCTCCTCATTTCCTCCTTGGAGCGCCGCGCAGCGCACTGACACGGAAGCTCCAGACCTTTGATCTCGCGCATGATCTCGAAACCGGGTTCCGGCATTCGGGTTATACGCTGGCCAGCTAAGCATAACACGATCGAACGGTTTTGGTTGCCTTAGAGCGCCGCGCGTCCAAGCCGACAAGCGGCGTTCTAGTGTACGGGTTTGCGAAAAGGCGGAGCATCGCTGCTCCGCCCTCTACGCTACCTCCGAGGCAAGACGTTGTCTTGCTCCAGCGGGCAGGCCATCACTTCACGATCTTGACTGCCTCGGCAATTTTGTCCTTGCCGCTCATATCCCACGTGACGCGGACCTTTTCGCCGACCTTCAGGCCAGGATCCTTGAAGGTCTGGGGCAACGTAAAGGTGGCTCCGTTATCCAGAACTAGGCTCATCGCCGTTCCATCAAAGCTTTTGATCGTGCCGGTGGTGTGCTTGACCGCGGCGAATGCGGCGGTACCAGAGGCGAGAACGGCAGCAGCGGCTGCGGTCATAATAAGCTTGCGCATGGCATGCTCTCCTGGAAGATGCGGGCACCTGCTTGGGAGAGGTACCCCACTTAATCATGGGCCGTCCGGTCACGTCGGGTCGCAGCTCTCGGGGGGTAAGAACCGCCGGCGTTTCCCGGCCCGACGCGACAAATAGCCCAATATTTTCAATAGTATATTAGACGAAAAAGATATTTTCTGGCGCGCCTTGCGCCACATTCGCCGTCAAATTCTCGGGATTTGGACCCGATTGCGGCTCACGTCGCGCTCACCGAGATTTTACGGCCATTTCACCTCTGGCGGCAGGCTGGACAGGATCGAGGCGACATTGCCGCCGGTCTTCAGCCCGAAGATGGTGCCGCGATCGTGAAGCAAGTTGAATTCGACATAGCGGCCGCGGCGGATGAGCTGCTCGTCACGGTCGCCATCGGTCCAGTTGTCGTTGAAGTTGGCGCGCACCAGATGCCCGTAGACGACGAGAAAGGATCGCCCGACATCCTGGACGAAGTTGAAATCGGCGTCCCAGCCGCCTTTGTCCTCGCCCGAATGCAGCCAGTCGAAGAAGATACCGCCGGTGCCGCGTGGCTCGTCGCGGTGCGGCAGGTAAAAGTACTCGTCGCACCAGGCCTTGAATTTCGCGAAGTCGGCGATCGCCGCGTTCTTCTCGCAGGCAAATTGCATCGCCCTGTGGAAGGCGATCGTGTCGGGGTCGTCCTGGCTGCGGCGGCGATCGAGCACCGGTGTCAGGTCGGCGCCGCCGCCGAACCACAGGCGCGATGTGACGACCATGCGCGTGTTCATATGCACGGCCGGCACGTTGGGGTTCCACGGATGGGCGATCAGCGAAATGCCGCTCGCCCAGAAGGACGGGTCGTCGTCGGCGCCCGGCATCTGCTTCCTGAACTCGGGCGAGAATTCGCCATGAACGGTCGAGGTGTGGACGCCGACCTTTTCGAAGACGCGGCCATGCATCATCGACATGATACCGCCGCCACCGTTGCCGGCATCGCGTTGCCACGGCGTCTTTTCGAAGCGGCCGGGCGACCAGCTGGCCTGCGGCCCCTGCAGGTCCTGCTCGATCTGCTCGAAGCTGGCGCAGATGCGCTCGCGCAACGTCTCGAACCACAGCCGTGCCTTCGTCTTCTTCTGTTCGATGTCGGCTGGCAGCCCCGCCGGTATCTCGGGTCGTTGCAAATGCTGTCTCCGGTTGCGGGCGCGCCCGACAAATGACTCGTCTTTTCCGGCCGCGATCCCTAATCTCTTGGATGCAAGGGTCAAGTGTGAATGGAGT